>NZ_CP040899.1:2198397-2512454 GCF_006349365.1 Georgenia wutianyii | reverse complement strand
GTACTGGCGGACCCTGCGCAGCGACGACGACGCCGTCTTCGACACCGAGGTCACCCTCGACGCGGCCGACCTCGAGCCCTTCGTCACGTGGGGCACCAACCCCGGCCAGGGCCTGCCGCTGTCCGCCAGCGTCCCCGACCCGGCAGCCATCGCCGACGAGGCGGACCGCGTCGCCGCCGAGCGCGCCCTGGAGTACATGGGCCTGCAGCCCGGCACCCCGCTGCGCGACATCCCCGTCGACACCGTCTTCATCGGCTCGTGCACGAACGGGCGGATCGAGGACCTGCGCGCCGTCGTCGACGTCATCAAGGGCCGCAGGAAGCACGACGACGTCCGCGTCCTCGTCGTCCCGGGCTCGGCCCGCGTCCGCCTCCAGGCCGAGGCCGAGGGGCTGGACAAGGTCTTCCTCGACTTCGGTGCCGAGTGGCGCAACGCCGGGTGCTCCATGTGCCTGGGCATGAACCCCGACCAGCTCAAGCCGGGGGAGCGGGCCGCCTCGACGTCCAACCGCAACTTCGAGGGCCGGCAGGGCAAGGGCGGGCGCACGCACCTCGTCTCCCCGCTCGTCGCCGCCGCGACCGCCATCCGGGGGACCCTGTCCTCGCCCGCCGACCTCGAGCCCGCCCGCGAGCTCGTCAACGCCTGAGAAACGCCGGAGTACATCACCATGGAGAAGTTCACCCAGCACACCGGCGTCGGCGTCCCCCTGCGCCGCAGCAACGTCGACACCGACCAGATCATCCCGGCGGTCTACCTCAAGCGCGTGACCCGCACCGGGTTCGAGGACGCCCTGTTCGCCGCGTGGCGGGGCGACCCCGAGTTCGTCCTCAACCAGGACGCCTACCGCAGCGGCTCGGTGCTCGTCGCCGGCCCGGACTTCGGCACCGGCTCCTCCCGTGAGCACGCCGTGTGGGCGCTGAAGGACTACGGCTTCAAGGCCGTCCTCGCCTCCCGGTTCGCCGACATCTTCCGTGGCAACTCGGGCAAGCAGGGCCTCGTGGCCGGCGTGCTCGCCCAGGAGGACGTCGAGCAGATCTGGAAGGTCCTGGAGACCGAGCCGGGCACCGAGGTGACCGTCGACCTCGTCTCGCGCACCGTGACCTGCGGGTCGGTCGTCGCGCAGTTCGAGATCGACGACTACACCCGCTGGCGCCTCATGGAGGGCCTGGACGACATCGGCCTCACCCTCCAGCACGAGGAGGACATCACCGCCTTCGAGCAGGAGCGCGCTGCCTGGCGGCCGAGGACCCTCCCGGCCAAGCACCTGCCGCCGGTGGAGATCAAGGCCGCCCGCTCCGTCGAGGAGGGCGTCCCCGCCCACGAGCAGGCACCCCTCCGCTGACCCGACCCGACCCCCTTCCGCCGAGCGCTGGATCCTGCACCAGCCCGGAGGAAGGGGGTTCGGCGTGCCCGCGCCCGCGCCATCCTCACCCACGTCGTCCCCGCCGAGAGCTGGATCCTGCCCGGTGCAGGATCCAGCGCTCGGCGGGATGGGGGGTTGGGGGATGGGGAGCGCGCGGGATCCGGCGGTCGGCGGGTGGGGTCAGGGGTGGGGTGGGGCCGCCGAGCCGCGGCGGACGAGGGGACAGGGGACGAGCTGCTCCCCGGTCGGCTCCCCGCCGTCGAGCTCGGCGATGAGGGCCCGGGCCGCGAGGCGGCCCATCTCCCGGTGCGGCAGCGCCATCGTCGTGAGCCCCGGGGTGAGCTCGCTGGAGACGACGTAGAGGTCGTCGAAGCCGATGACCGACAGGTCCTGGGGGATCCGCACGCCCCGGGCGGCGGCCGCCCGGTAGACGCCGATCGCCATCTGGTCGTTGAACGTGAAGACCGCCGTCGGCGGGTCGGGGGCGTCGAGCAGGACGGCGGCCGCCCGCTCACCACCCGCGGAGTCCGACCGCTCGCGCACGACGAGCCGCTCGTCGAGCTCCAGCCCGTGGGCCGCGAGGCGCGACTCGTAGCCGCGCTGCCGGCGGTCGACGGCAGGGCCGTCGTGCAGGTCGCGGACGAAGGCGATCCGCCGGTGCCCCAGGCGCACGAGCTCCTCGACCGCGTCCTCGGCGCCGGCCTGCTCGTCGGGAACGACGAACGTCGCCGTCCCGCTCACCGGGCGCGCGTCGAGCAGCACGGTGGGCAGCCCGTCGAGCACCTCGGGCAGCGTGACGGCGCGGTGGTACATCGTCGCGTAGAGCGCGCCCTCGACCTGCTGGCGGCGCAGCGCCCGCACGGCACGCTCCTCCAGCTGGGCGTCCCCGCCGGTGTTGACGAGCATGAGGAGGTAGCCCGCCTCCCACGCCGCCTCCTGCGCGCCCTGGATGAGCTCGCCGGCGTAGGGGGTGGTGGCGATGACGTCGCCGATGAACGCGAGGGTCCCCGAGCGCCGGGTGCGCAGCCCACGGGCGAAGGAGTTGGGCACGTAGCCCAGCTCGGCCGCGGCGGCGCGCACCCGGTCGCGGGTGCTGCCCGCCACCCGTGCCCCGGCCGTGTCGTTGAGCACGACGGACACCGTCGACGGCGCCACCCCGGCGAGCTCGGCGACGTCGCGGATGCGTGGCCTCCTCGTCACCACCGACCTCCTTTCTCGCCCCGACCTAGGCGGGCCGGAGGACCTCGATGCTCCCGTCGTCACGGACGACCACCGGCATCGGGTTGCTGATGCGCCCGCCGAACGCGCCGTCGGCGTCGACGTTCTCCCACGCGAGGAGGAACCAGGCGCCGTCGTGCTCGACGAAGCGTCCCGCGTACAGGCTCGCGTCGGGGTCGCCGAGGAGGAAGGGACCGTCGTCGAGGTGGAAGGGGCCGAGCGGTCCGGGGCCGGTGAGGATGTGGGTGCCGCCCTCGGCGGCGAAGCCGGGCCGTCCGCGTCGGGCGGCGCTGTGGTCGCCCGCGGTGAGGCAGAACGCGACGCGCCACGCCCCGCCGAGGTGGAGCAGCTGGGGGACCTCGAGGTGGAGGAACTCGCCGGGCTCGGAGACCGGGGGCAGCGCCTCCCAGGTGCGCAGGTCGTCGGAGACCGCGTGGCCGACGACGCCGCGCCCGTCGAGCGGGCCGTGGTTCGCGCGGGCGGTGAGGAGCATGTGGAAGCGCCCGGTCGTCGGCTCGTGCCACACCCACGGGTCGCGCCACGCCTCCTCGCGGAAGCCGTCGTGGAGGCGCTCGTACCACCGCGGGTCCGCCTCGAGGACCACGCCCTGCTTGGTCCAGGTGATGAGGTCGGTGGACGTCGCCAGGCCGATGCGCTGGACCGCGCCGTCCTCCGCCGTGGAGATGCCGGTGTAGAACATGTGCCACACGCCGTCGTGGCGCATGACGCTGCCGGTCCACGTCGCGAGGGAGTCGAAGTCCGCGCCCTCGCCGGGGCCGAGCGCGTCCGGCAGCACCGTCCAGCCGCGCAGGTCCCGGCTCACCGCGTGGCCGACGGTCGCGTTGCGGTGGCGCAGGTCGGGGTCGCCGAGCGACTTGGGGGCCTGGAGGTAGAAGACGTGGACGTCGGCGCCGTCGCGGGCCAACCAGAAGTCCCAGACCCAACGGTCGGGGAGGGCGAGTGACATCGGGAGTGCTGCTCCTTCTCCGTACGGACCGGCCGTGGGGGTCCCGCGCGGCCCTCGACGGGTGTGACCGTCGGCACCCTCCACCGCTGCCGAATCGATTCGGCAACATCGTGGCAGCGGTCTTGCGGGGGTGTCAACCAGGGCGGGGACGCGGTTGCGTGCCGTCTTCACCGACCCTTCACGCATACTCCTGGCGTCCTCACATCGGCGGCCTATGCTGGGTTGTCGGGCCGCGTGGGTCCGACGTAGGTCGATGAGGTGGGTATGAGCGCAGTACTGCAGGTGACCGGCGGGACGCCGCTGAAGGGCGACATCACGGTCCGGGGGGCGAAGAACTTCGTCTCCAAGGCCATGGTCGCGGCGTTGCTGGGCGAGTCCGCGTCCGAGCTGGCGAACGTCCCCCAGATCAAGGACGTCGAGGTCGTCTCCGGCCTGCTCCGCCTGCACGGCGTCCAGGTCGACTACGACTACGACGCCGGGGTCATCCGGCTGGACCCGAGCGACGTCGAGACGGCGCACGTCGCCGACATCGACGCCCACGCCGGCTCCAGCCGCATCCCGATCCTCTTCTGCGGACCGCTGCTGCACCGTCTCGGCGAGGCGTTCATCCCCGACCTCGGCGGCTGCCGGATCGGGGACCGGCCCATCGACTACCACCTCGCGATCCTGCGCGAGTTCGGCGCCGTCGTCGACAAGCGGCCCCAGGGCATCCACATCACCGCCCCGCGCGGGCTCACCGGCGCCAAGGTCGCCCTGCCCTACCCGAGCGTCGGCGCCACCGAGCAGCTCCTGCTCACCGCCGTGCGCGCCAAGGGCAAGACCGAGCTGAGCAACGCCGCCACCGAGCCGGAGATCATGGCGCTCATCGCCTTCCTCCAGCGCATGGGCGCGATCATCTCCGTCGACACCGACCGCGTCATCCGCATCGAGGGCGTCGACCGCCTCCACGGCGCGCGCTACACCGCGCTGGCGGACCGCATCGAGGCCGGCTCGTGGGCCTGCGCGGCGCTCGCCACCCGCGGCGACATCTTCGTCCGCGGCGCGGAGCAGCACGGGATGATGGCCTTCCTCAACACCTTCCGGAAGGTCGGCGGCGACTTCGAGGTGTGCGACGACGGCATCCGGTTCTGGCACTCCGGCGCCGACCTGTCCTCCATCGTCCTGGAGACCGACGTCCACCCCGGGTTCATGACCGACTGGCAGCAGCCGCTCGTCGTCGCGCTCACCCAGGCCAAGGGGCTGTCGATCGTCCACGAGACGGTCTACGAGAACCGCTTCGGGTTCACCGACGCGCTGCGTGGCATGGGCGCCCAGATCCAGGTCTACCGCGAGTGCCTCGGCGGCTCGCCGTGCCGCTTCGGGCACCGGAACTTCTACCACTCGGCCGTCGTCTCCGGCCCGACGCCGCTGACCGCCGCCGACATCGAGGTCCCGGACCTGCGGGGCGGGTTCTCCCACCTCATCGCGGCGCTCACCGCCGAGGGCACCTCGCGGGTGAGCGGGATCGACATCATCTACCGCGGCTACGAGAACTTCATGGGCAAGCTCCACGCCCTCGGCGCGGACGTCAAGCCGCTGGAGCTCCAGCCCGTCGGCTGACCCCCACGCGCGCACCTCACGGCCCGGCGATGACAAACGTCATCGCCGGGCCGTGTGTCGTCCACCGGAGCCGATGACACCCTGCACTGCCGGGCGCCCGGAACGCGGGGGAAGGTGGAGCCATGACCACCACCGACACCAGCTCCGTCATCACCGTCTCGGGAGTCCAGCGCCGCTACGGCACCGGCTCCTCCGCGTTCACCGCCGTGCGGGGCGTGGACCTCACCGTGCGCCGCGGGGAGCTCTTCGCGCTCCTCGGCACGAACGGCGCGGGCAAGACCTCCCTGCTCGAGGTCGTCGAGGGCATCGCCCCGGCGAGCGCCGGCACCGTCCGGGTGCTGGGGGAGGACCCCTACCGTGACCGGCACCTGGTGCGGCCCCGCACCGGGATCATGCTCCAGGAGGCCGGGTTCCCCGCCGACCTCACCACCGAGGAGACCGCGCGGATGTGGCACGGGACGCTCGGCTCCCCGATGCCCGTCGCTGCCGCGCTCGACCTCGTCGACCTCGGCCACCGGGCCGGCGTCCAGGTGAAGTCGCTGTCCGGCGGTGAGCGCCGCCGGCTCGACCTCGCGCTGGCCGTCATGGGCCGCCCGGAGATCCTCTTCCTCGACGAGCCGACCACCGGCCTGGACCCGCAGTCCCGCCGGGCCGCGTGGGAGCTCGTGCGCAACCTGCTCGAGGCCGGCACGACCGTCGTCCTCACGACGCACTACCTCGAGGAGGCCGAGGAGCTCGCCGACCGGCTGGCGATCATGCACCGCGGGGAGATCGTCCGCACCGGCACGGTCGCCGAGATCGTCGCCGATGAGCCCGCCCGGATCCGCTACCGCACCACGGCCGGCGACCTCGCCGACCCGCGCACGCTCCACGGCCTGCCCGCCCTGCTCACCGCCGGGCGCAGCCGCACCGGGCTCGTGGAGATCGAGTCGCTCGACCTGCAGGTCACCCTCGCCGCGCTCCTCGAGCGGGCGAACACCGCCGGTGAGGCGCTGACGAACCTCGAGGCGAGCCACGCCTCCCTCGAGCGTGCGTTCCTCGCCGTCGCGAACGAGGGGGAGGCCGCCGCGGCCGAGGCCCTCGCCCCCGCGAACGCCTGACCCGCCACCCCACCCACTCGCGACAGCAGACTTCCGCAAAGGACCACACCATGACCACCACAGCCCTCGCCCCGGCCACGGCCTCCGCGCCACGCGCCGGGCGCACCGCCCGCATCATGTCCCTCGTCCGCGCCGAGCTCACCCTGCTCGTGCGCAACCGCACCACCCTGTTCAACGCCGTGGCGCTCGCGCCGCTCACGGTCGTCTTCCTCGCCGCGCTCGACCTCGTGCCCGACGGCGCCGGCAGCGCCATCGCCGGGATGCTCGTCACGAGCCTCGCGGCCATCGCGCTCGTCATCGTCGTCTACTACAACCTCACGACGACGATCGTCGCCCGCCGCGAGGAGCTCGTCCTCAAGCGGCTGCTCACCGGGGACGTCTCCCGAACCGAGATCGTCGTCGCCACCGCGACTCCCGCCGTGGTCATCCTCCTGGCCCAGCTCGTCCTCGGCGTCGTCGCGTCCGGCATCTGGTTCGAGCTGCCGGGCGTGCAGAACCCGGCGCTCGTGGCCCTGGCGGTCGTCGGCGGGATCGTCGTCTTCACGCTCCTCGCGACGGCGTCCTCCGGGCTCACCCGCACCGTGGAGACGGCCCAGCTCACCACGCTGCCCGTCCTCCTCGCCGCCATGGCCCTGTCCGGGCTGGCCGTGCCGCTGCACGTCCTGCCCGACCTCGTCGAGCGGGTCGCGCAGTGGACCCCGATGTACCCGGTGGTCGCGCTCATGCAGCACGGGCTCGGCGCCGTCGCCCTCGACGGCACGGTGTCCTCCGGTGCCCTCGCCGACGTCACCCAGCCGATCGCCGCGCTCCTCGTGTGGGCGGTCCTCGGGGCCGTCGCGACCCAGCGCTGGATGCGCTGGGAGCCGCGTCGCTGACTGTCGGTCCGACCGCCGGTCCGGCCACGAGCCGGGCCGGCGGTCCGTCATGTCCCACGGGGTCGGTACTGTCGGCGGGAGCCGGAGAGGGAGGGACCGCATGGTGCGGATGATGGAGCTGTGGCGCCGCCGCACGGCACCCCAGCGGATGGAGACCTACACCCGCTGGACCCTCTACGTCCTGCTCGCGCTGCTCCCGTTCATGGCGCTGGTCCTCCTCGGTGCGACCGAGCCCGAGGAGCGCTCGCCGCTCGGGCTCATCGTCTTCGTCGGCACGTTCGCGGCGCAGACGGCCGCCGGCGTCGTCGTCCTGCGCGACGGCGTCACCGCCTACCGGGACAACGCCGCCCTGCCGCGGCGCCCGCTCACGGTGTTCCTCGTGCTCACCGCTGCGGCCGTGGCGGCCTGCCTCATGCTCGTCCCGGCGGAGGACGACTTCGGCTGGGCCGGCCGTGGTGGGGCACTCGTGCTCGTCCTGGCCTGTGCGCTCTGGGCCCTCGCGCCGGTCCTCACCTCAGTCGCCCTCCTGCCCGCCTCCGCCCTCGCGGGCGTGCTCGCCGCCCTCGCCAACCGCCCCGCCATGACGTGGACCGGCGTGGCGATCTCCATGGTGAGCTTCGGCATCGTCCTCGTCACGATCTCGCTGAGCTTCCGGATCTCGGTGTGGATGATGGGCGTGGTCTGGGAGCAGGAGCGCACCCGCCAGCTCCACGCCCGTCTCGCCGTGGCCGAGGAGCGGCTGCGCTTCTCGCGCGACCTGCACGACGTCCTGGGGCGCGCGCTGTCGGCCATGGCGCTCAAGAGCGAGCTCGGCGCCGAGCTCAGCCGCCGCGGTCAGGGCGAGCGCGCCGCCGAGCAGATGCTCGAGGTGCGCGAGCTGGCCAACGAGTCGCTGCGCGAGGTGCGCGCCGTCGTCGCCGGCTACCGCCAGGCCGACCTGCCCACCGAGCTCGCCGGTGCCCGCTCGATGCTCCGCTCGGCCGGCGTGCGCACCCGCGTCATCGGCGAGGACACCGTCCTGCCGCCCGGCGCGCAGTCCGCGCTCGGCTGGGTGGTCCGCGAGGGCGCGACGAACGTCGTGCGCCACTCCTCGGCCGGCACGTGCACGATCGACCTCGCGATCGTCGAGGAGGGCGTCGCCCCGGCCGCCCAGCTGACGATGACCAACGACGGCGTGAGCGGCCCGCCGTCCGCAGGCTCCGGCCTGCTCGGTCTCTCCGAGCGGCTGGCGCGCCTCGGCGGCTCGCTCACCACGGGTGTCTCGGGAGACACCTTCACCCTGCGGGCACGCGTCCCGCTCGACACCGCCGACCTCACGGAGGGCTCGTGATCCGCATCCTGCTCGCCGACGACGAGAACCTCATCCGCGACGCGCTCGCCGGGCTGCTGGGCCTGGAGGAGGACATCGAGGTCGTCGCCCAGGCCGCCTCCGGGCCGGAGGCCGTGGCCGCGGGCCGCCACCACAAGCCGGACGTCGCCGTGCTCGACCTCCAGATGCCCGGCCTGGACGGCATCGCCGTCGCGCAGCAGCTCGCGGCCGACGTGCCGGGCTGCCGCTCGGTCATCGTCACCAGCCACGGGCGCCCCGGCTACCTCAAGCGGGCGCTCGAGGCAGGCGTGTCGGCCTTCGTGCCCAAGACCGTCTCGGGCCGGGTGCTCGCCGACGTCGTGCGCCAGGTGCGCGCCGGCGGACGCTACGTCGACCCGGAGCTCGCGGCCGAGGCGATCAGCGCGGGGGACTCCCCGCTCACCCCGCGCGAGGCCGACGTCCTCGAGCTCGCGGTCGACGGCACGCCGGTCGAGGAGATCGCCCAGCGGGCCCACCTCAGTCCCGGCACGGTCCGCAACTACCTCTCCTCGGCGGCGATGAAGCTCGGCGCGGCGAACCGCCACGAGGCCGTCCAGGTGGCCCGGCGGCACGGCTGGATCTGAGGCCGGCGCGACTGGACCGACGGAGGAACGTCCTCGCACCTCGCGCAGGATGACAGGGCGGCTTCCGTCCGATAACCGGAATCGCTTTCCGTGCCATTTCCTCTCGCAAAAGGAATGGGCCTTCGGCAATTGCGGGCGACATTAGCCGACAGAAGTGTCGCCGCCCATGGACGGCCTGTTGTCACGGCCCTCGCACCTCGCTAGCGTCCAGCGCGTCGGGGGGCGACAGCCGTACTGGACGACGTCGTTCGCCGGCATTTCTTCCGGACGTGAGTGCGTCCTATGTGCGCGTGTACCGGCTTCCAGTCGTAGGACGTCATCACCACGATGAAGTGAGGATGTGCAGTCATGAGAGAACCCGTCCCGAGAACTCGGGTCGCAGTTTCCGTCGGAGCCGTCGCCGCGCTCGGCCTGGGCCTGCTCGCAGCCGCACCGGCGTACGCCGACGCGAGCAGCGCGCAGATCGCCGACTCCGTCGTCATCGTCGAGACCCTCGACGAGGGCGCCAAGGTGACGGCGCTCGCCGTCCAGTACTCCACCGAGCTCGACTTCGGTGACGTGCTCCCCGACCCCGACGCGTTCGCCGTCACCGCGAACCTCGTCGGCTCCACCGCGGGCAACACGTCCAACCAGGCCCGCACCGTCACCCACGCCTATCTCAACGACGCGCCCGAGCGGTCGGCCGACCGCACCAACACCGCGGGGGACTGGGTCATCCTCGAGCTCTCGCGGTACGACCCCAACGCGGCGGTGCTCTACTACACCGGCGTCAACAACCAGTACCGGCTCGACGGCGCGTACACCGTGCGCCAGACGGCCGACCTCGTCGGCGACGACGAGACAGTCCCCGCCCGCACGACGACGGTCGTCAACACTGCCGTCACGCGCGGCGTCGTCGACGACTTCTCCGTCGAGCAGTGGGAGGGAGAGGGCTCCGACTTCGCCTACCGCCTGTTCCAGCCCGAGGCGGTGCGCGACGGCGAGGACGACGGCACGCTCTACCCGCTCGTCCTCGCCCTCCACGGGGCGGGGGAGTCGGGCACCGACAACGCCGCCCAGCTCCTCGCCAACCGGCTCGTCACCTCCTGGGCCGAGCCCGAGGCACAGGCCGAGCACCCCGCGTTCGTCCTCGCGCCCCAGCGCCACCCGGACTTCCAGTGGGGCAACGACGAGGGCCGCGCGGCGCTGTTCGCCATGGTGGAGCACGCCAAGGAGACGCTCCCGGTCGACCCCGAGCGGGTGTACATCACCGGCATCTCGATGGGCTCGATCGGCACGTGGAACATGCTGTTCGACGACCCGTCCCCCTTCGCCGCGGCGGTGACGGTCGCCTACGGCCCGGGTGACCACCCCGGGCTGGCAGACGTCGTCGACCTGCCGATCTGGCAGTTCCACTCCGAGGACGACGGCACCGTCCCCGTCGCCGGCGTGCGTCAGTCCGTCGTCGGGCTCGAGCGGCTCGGGGTCGACGTCGTCCAGCGCGAGTGGCCGGGCAACCTGCCGCTCGCCGAGGCGACGGCGCTCCAGACGGAGCAGTGGAACGCGGCGCGGGACCGCGGGGCCCACCACCTCGTGACGATCTTCCCCACGGGGACGACCGGCACCCCGCCCGACGCCGACGGCCCGAGCATCCCGCTCAACGGCCACTTCTCCTGGGTGCCGGCCTACAACAACCCGGTCACCCACGACTGGCTGATGTCCCAGGTGCGGGGCGCCACCCAGCCCGTCACCGGGGAGACGTCGGCGAGCTTCGACGTCACGGTCGGGATCCCCGAGACGGGCGGACTCGCCGTCGCGGTCGGGGCCGGGCAGGTCGACCTCGGGATGGCCGAGCTCGACTCCTCGCTCACCCTGCTCGCGGCGTCCGGTGAGATGCCGACCATCACGGTGGCCGACACCCGTCCGGCCGACCCAGGATGGTCGCTCACCGCCGAGGTGAGCGACTTCCGGGCCGGACCGGCGGTGCTCGACGGGCGATACCTCGGGGTCACGCCCCGGGTGCTGTCCCAGGCGCCCGGTCAGGAGGTGACGCCCGGTGCGCCGGTCGCCCCCGGTGACGGGTTCACCGAGGGCACGACCCTCGCGACGGCCGCCCCCGGTGGCGGCCGCGGCACGACGACGGTCGGCGGGGAGCTGCTCCTGCACGCCCCGACGTCGACGGTCCCCGGCGACTACGTCGCCCAGGTGACGGTCACCGTCTTCTAGCACCACACCGCCGGTGCGGGAGGGCCAGTGCCCTCCCGCACCGGCGGCACCGCACCGAGGAGGACCGATGAGACGACTGATCACCGCGGTGGCCCTGCTCGCCGCGACCACCCTGCCGCCGGCGGCAGCGGCCCAGGAGGAGCCCGCGCCACCGCCCGCCGCCTGGGAGGTGCTGCCCGCCCCGGACGACGCCGGACCCCGCGAGGCCTTCGAGCTCACCCTCGACCCCGGTGCGGTCCACGAGGACACCGTGCTCGTGCGCAACCGGGGCGAGGAGGAGATCACGGTCGACGTGTGGGCCACCGACGCCGTCACCACCCCCTCGGGGGAGCTCGGCCTCCTCCTCGCCGAGGACACCCCTCGCTTCGCCGGCGCGTGGATCACCCCGCAGGCCGCGCAGGTCACGCTCGCCCCGGGTGAGGAGACGGCCGTCCCGTTCACCGTCGCCGTGCCGGGCAACGAGCAGCCGGGTGACTACCTCGCCGGCGTCGTCGTCTCCATGCCGCGGGAGGAGACGACGAGCACCGGCCAGCGCGTCCTCGTCGAGGCGCGGGTCGCGAGCCGCGTGTACCTCCGGGTGCCGGGCGACCTCGCGCCCTCGATGCAGGTCTCCGACCTCACCCTCACCCGCGACGCACCGTGGTGGAACTTCTGGTCGGGTGAGACGCGCCTGGACTTCACGGTGACGAACACCGGCAACGCACGGCTCGTCCCGCAGTCGGCCGCGACCGTCGCCGGGCCGCTCGGGACGATGCGCGCGGACGTGGCTGCCGGGCCGATCCCCGAGCTCATGCCCGGTGACAGCCTGCGCGCGTCCGAGCTCACCGGGTTGGCCGACTCCCTCGTCCTGCCCTCGGTGCCCGCCTGGGGCGTGCTCACGGCCGACCTGTCGGTCCTCGGCCGGCTGAGCGTGGGCCCCGACGCCGTCCGGGACACCGCCGAGGTCACCACCCTCGCGGTGCCGTGGCTCCCCGCGGCCGCCGTGCTCCTCGTCCTCGCGCTCACCGTCCGGCGGCTCGTGCGGGCCGTCCGACGCCGGCGCGCCCGCCGGGCGGCCGGCTCCGGGGACCCTGTGGTGAAGGGGAGCGGCGTCGTCGCGGACGTGACGGTGCCCACCCGGTGAGCGCACGGAGGCCCGCACGGCCGGCGATACGATCCGAGAATGGCTCGTCCCGTCCCGCTGCTCTACACGCTCGCCGCCGGTGTCCTCCGTCCGATCCTCCGAGCGGGGATGAGAGTGGACTGGCGCGGCGCCGAGCACCTGCCGGCCGAGGGCGGCTTCATCGCCGCCGGCAACCACCTGACGAACCTCGACGCGCTCGTGCTGGCCCACTTCCTCTACAACAACGGCGCGGCCCCGCGCTTCCTCGCCAAGCACTCCCTGTTCAAGGTGCCGGTCCTCGGGTGGGCGCTGCGCAAGGTCGGCCAGATCCCGGTCCGACGCAACACCAGCGCCGCCCGCGAGTCCCTCGAGCCGGCGCGACAGGCGCTCGCCGATGGCCTGTGCGTGGGGATCTTCCCCGAGGGCACCTTCACCCGGGACCCGGACCTGTGGCCGATGACGGCACGCTCCGGCGTCGGCCGCCTCGCCCTGTCCGTGCGCGTCCCGGTGATCCCGGTCGCGCTGTGGGGCGTCCAGGACGTGCTGGCCCCCTTCGCGACGGTGCCCCACCCGGTCCCGCGCCGGCGGGTGACGGTGTACGCCGGTCCTCCCGTCGACCTCGACGACCTCTACGACCGGGCGGAGGAGCCGGAGGCCCACCGCGAGGCGACCGCGCGCATCATGGCCACCCTCACCGCGATGCTCGCCGAGCTGCGTGAGGCGCAGCCGCCCGCCCGCCCGTACGACATCCGCCGCGACGGCGACCCGCGCGCCGAGCAGCTCGCCGCCCGCGCCGCCCGCAAGGCCGAGCGCCGCGCCGCGCGCAGGACCGCCGCGTGAGCCGCGCGGCAGTCCTCGGCACCGGCAGCTGGGGCACGACGTTCGCGGCCGTCCTGGCCGACGCCGGCAACGACGTCACCGTGTGGGGACGCTCCCCGCAGACGTGCCGGCAGATCACCGAGGAGCACCGCAACGAGCGCTACCTGCCGGGCATCGAGCTCCCGCACGGCGTGCGCGCCACGACCGACCTCCGCGCCGCCGTCGAGGGGGCGGAGGTCGTCGCCGTCGCGGTGCCCTCGCAGGCCGTGCGCGCCGTCCTCGCCGACGTCGGCCCCGCACTGGCGTCCGACGCCGTCGTCGTCTCGCTCATGAAGGGCGTGGAGCCGGGCACGGGGGAGCGGATGAGCGAGGTCCTGCGTGAGGCGCTCGGCCTGGACGAGCGGCGGATCGCCGTCGTCTCCGGACCCAACCTCGCCCGCGAGATCGCCGCCCACCAGCCCACCGCCACCGTCGTCGCGGCCACCGACGAGCAGACCGCGGCACGCGTGGCCCACGCGTGCGCGACGCCGTACTTCCGCCCCTACACCCACGCCGACGTCGTCGGCGCCGAGCTCGGCGGTGCGGTGAAGAACGTCATCGCGCTCGCGGTCGGCATGGCCCAGGGCCGCGGCTTCGGCGACAACACGACGGCGACGATCATCACCCGCGGCCTGGCCGAGACGACCCGGCTCGGCCTGGCGCTCGGTGCGCAGGCGGAGACGCTCGCGGGGCTCGCGGGGCTCGGGGACCTCGTCGCGACGTGCGCCTCGCGGCTGTCGCGCAACCACACGCTCGGGCGGCACGTCGGTGAGGGCATGACGCTCGCGGAGGCGACCGCCGCCACCGGTGGCACCGCGGAGGGCGTGCGCACGTGTCGCGCCGTCCTCGAGCTCGCCGCCGCCCACGACGTGGAGATGCCCATCACCCAGGCGGTCGCGGCCGTGCTCCACGAGGGGCTGCCGGTGCCGGAGATGACGGCGGCGCTGCTCTCCCGGCCCCGCAAGGCCGAGCAGGCGTGACCTCGCCGGCGGGGCGTCCCCGCCGGCGAGGTGGGCCGGTCAGTCCTCGGCGATGTCGATGACGAGGCGGGCGGGGTTCGACAGGGTGAGGACCCGGTAGTCGGCCGGCCCGCCGTCGACACCGATGAACAGCTGGGTGAGGCCCTCGAAGGTCCCGAGGTAGTGGACCTCCTCGATGACGTCCGACCCGTCGACAGGGCCCTGGGACACGTAGTGCGCCTCGCCCTCGTCGGGGTAGCGGGTGCCCGAGACGTAGACGCTGAGGATGGCGTCACCGGCGACGTCGACGCGCTCGCCGCGGCCGTCCTCGATCGCCTCGGTGACGTACTCGGTCTGCCAGCCGGGAACGCCCTCACCCTCGAGGTCGATGACGACGCGCTCGTAGCCCTCGTGGTCCCCGACCCGCAGGTCGACCGGCAGGAGCAGGTCGCCGCTGGGCTCGGACGTCCGCGGCGTGCCCGCCGGCTCGAACGGCGGCAGCGCCGACTGGTCGGTCTCCTCGCCGGACGGCTCGCCGGTGGGTGCCGTGGTCGTGGCGTCCTCGGTCGGCGTGGCAGACCCGGGCTCGGTGGTCGGCTCGGTCCCCACCGGCGGGGTGGTCGTCCCGCCGGGGCTCGGCTCGGTGTCCTCGCCGCAGGCGGCCAGACCGAGGGCGAGCACGGAGGCGGTCGCCGCGGTGAGGAGACGGCGTCGCACGTCGTGCCGGGTCGTCATGGTGGTGCCTTCCTGTTGGCCGTCGTCGGGATCCCGATGCTAGTCCCGCGCCGCCGCGGCGAGGCCGAGGGCGAGGTCGGCCCACAGGTCCTCGACGTCCTCGATGCCCACCGACAGGCGCAGGAGGTCGACCGGGACCGTGGGCGCCTCGGAGGCGAACCGGCGGCGCCGCTCGAGGCTGGACTCCACTCCGCCCAGGCTCGTGGCCGGCACCCACAGCCGGACCGCGCCGGCGAGCGCGTCGGCCCCCGCCTGCCCGCCGCGCGGGCGCAGCGTGAGGATCGAGCCGTAGCCCTCCATCTGCGCGCCGGCGAGCTCGTGCTGCGGGTGGCTGGGCAGCGACGGGTGCCCGACGGCGACGACGTCGGGGTGGTCGGCGAGGCGCCGGGCGAGCTCGGCGGCGTTGGCCTGCGAGCGCTCCACGCGCAGGGCGAGGGTCCGCAGGCCACGCAGCGCGAGCCACGTCTCCCACGGCCCGGCGATCCCGCCGACGATGTCCCGGGTGGCGCGCACGGCGTCGTAGAGCTCGCGCGAGGAGGTGACGACGGCGCCGAGGATGAGGTCGGAGTGCCCCGAGAGGTACTTGCTCACCGAGTGGACGACGACGTCGGCACCGAGCTCCAGCGGCCGCTGCGCGAGCGGCGTGGCGAACGTGTTGTCGACCGCGACGAGCGCGCCGGCGGCGTGGGCGGCCGCACTGACCTCGCGGATGTCGGCGACCTCGAGCATCGGGTTGGTCGGCGTCTCGACCCAGACCAGGGAGGTGGGACCGCCGGTGATGGCCGCGCGGACGGCCGCGGTGTCGGCGATGTCGACCTCGACGACCTCGACCGCGCTGCGCCCGGCCAGCCGGTGCGCTGCGACGAGGGTGGCGTGGTAGGCGTGGCGCGGCACGACGAGCCGGCTGCCCGGGCGGGTGAGGTCGAGCGCCGCGCTCACCGCGGCCATGCCGGAGGCGAACACGAGCGCGGGCTCGCTCGCCCGCTCGAGACCGGCGAGCGCTTCCTCGAAGGGCTCCCAGGTCTCGGTGCCGAGGCGGGTGTAGACGTGGCGCCCCGGCTGCACCTCCCCGCGGCCGACGTAGGTGGAGGAGAGCACGACCGGCGGGTTGACCGGCGCGCCCTCGGTGCGCTCCGGGCGTCCGGCGACGACGGCGTACGTGCTGGGGCTGAGGTCCGCGTTCACCCGGCCAGCGTATGCGGTGGCACCGACACGCCCGCCGGTGTCCGGAGGGTGGCCGAGGGCTCAGGCGGCGGGTTGGGAGGGCGGTCGCGCCACCCGCGGGTAGTCTCACGAACGATGAGCGACTCACCCACGCCCGCCACCCCCGCCGCGACCCCGGACGCCACCGCGACCGAGGGCCCGCCGCGCCGCACCCGGATCGCCCTCGTCTTCGGAGGGCGCAGCGGGGAGCACGCGATCAGCTGTGCCACCGCCGCCGGTGTCCTGCGCGCCCTGGACCGGGAGCGTTACGACGTCCTGCCCATCGGCATCACGCCCTCGGGCCAGTGGGTGCTCGCCCCGGACGACCCCGACATGCTCTCGATCGCCGGCTCCGACCTGCCCGAGGTGGTCAGCGCGGCCGGCGACGTCGTCCTGCCGATGGCGACCTCCGACCGCGAGCTCATCGTCTCGGAGCACGGCAAGCTGCCCCGGAGCCTGGGGGAGGTCGACGTCGTCTTCCCGGTGCTCCACGGACCCTACGGCGAGGACGGCACGCTCCAGGGCCTGCTCGAGCTCGCCCACCTGCCCTACGTCGGCTCCGGCGTGCTCGCCTCGGCGGTGGGCATGGACAAGCACTACATGAAGGTCGTGCTCGCCGGGCACGGGCTGCCCGTCGGCCCGTACACCGTCATCACCCCGCGGCTGTGGCGCACCGACCCGGAGGCCGCGACCGACGCCGTCGAGAGCCTCGGCTTCCCGGTCTTCGTCAAGCCCGCCCGGGCCGGGTCCTCCCTCGGCATCAGCAAGGTGGAGAGTCGCCAGGACCTGGCCGCCGCCGTCGCCGAGGCCCAGCGGCACGACCCCAAGGTCATCGTCGAGGCGGCGATCGAGGGGCGCGAGATCGAGTGCGCCGTCCTCGGGGGGCGCGGCGACCAGCCCGCCCGCACGGCGCTGCCCGGTGAGATCGCCGTCTCCGGCCACGACTTCTACGACTTCGAGGCCAAGTACATCGACGCCGCGCACGTGCGGCTCAGCTGCCCGGCGGAGCTGCCCGAGGACGTCATCGCGCGGGTGCGCGAGCTCGCCGCGGAGGCCTTCGAGGCCCTCGGGTGCGAGGGCCTCGCCCGCGTGGACTTCTTCGTCTCGCCCACCGGCGCGGTGACGGTCAACGAGGTCAACACGATGCCCGGCTTCACCCCGTTCTCCATGTACCCGCTCATGTGGGAGCGGAGCGGGATGAGCTACGCAGAGCTGGTCGACGAGCTCGTCCAGCTCGCCCTCGAGCGGCCCGTCGGCCTGCGCTAGGGCGTCCCGGGCGCGACCGCGGGTGAACCGCGCGAGCGCGCCCGGCGTGCCACCCGCGCTCGGCGGTCGTGCCCGCGCTCGCGCCGTCAGGCGTCGCCGATGCCCACGCAGTGGCGCTCGGCGGTGGTGAGCTCGACGGCGGGGGCGAGGTCGACGAGCACCGCCGTCGGCTGGTCCCCGCCACGCTCGGTGGGCACGACGACCTCGACGGCCGGCACCCGGCCGTAGGTGACGAACGTCCACGCGCCGCTCTCGAGGCGCGCGTGCTCGGGCACCGTCTCGTCGTCGCCCTCGAGGGCGAGCCAGTCGACCGAGGAGTCCCCGTTCTCGACCGTGATGCACCGCTCGGTGCTCGGCCCGGGGACCTCGACGCCGCAGCGCAGCGTCACCGCTGGGTCCTCGCCCCACGCGGCCGTGGCCTGGCTGGAGATCGAGCGCTGCGCGCCGCCCGCGAGCTCACCGGGCAGCAGCTGGAGCACCTCCGCGCACACCGGGTCCGACGCCTGCGGCCCTGGAGGGACCGTCACCGGGCTCGCGCACCCGCCGAGCACCGCGACCCCCGCCACCGCCACCGTCACACCAGCGCCTCGTCTCACGTCCCTCACGGTAACCCGGCGCGAGGTCCTCCCCGCACACCGCTGGCCGCGCCGTGGGCGGGGGAGGGGGCGGGCCGGCGCCGGGTAGCGTGGACGCGTGACGAGCTCCCCCGACCAGGCGCCGGTCGTCGCCGACCTCTCCGAGACCGAGCTCATCGCGAGCTTCGCACCGCTCCTGCCGCGCGGGCGCGCCACGCTCGTCCCCACGGGCGACGACGCCGCCGTCGTCGCCGCACCGGACGGGCGCTTCGTCGTCTCGACCGACGTCCTCGTCGAGGGCCACCACTTCCGTCGCGACTGGGGCACCGCCCGTGACGTCGGGGCACGCGCCGCCGCCCAGAACCTCGCCGACATCGCCGCCATGGGGGCCCTCCCGACGAGCATGGTCGTCGGGCTCGTCCTGCCCCCGACGACGCCCGTGGCCTGGCTGCTCGACCTCGCGCGCGGCCTGGCCGAGGAGTGCGCGCCGCTCGGCGTCGGGGTCGACGGCGGGGACCTCAGCGCGGGGGAGCGGGTCGTCGTCGCCGTCACCGTGCACGGGGACCTCGAGGGCCGGGCGCCGGTGCTGCGTTCCGGGGCTCGGCCAGGTCACGTGCTCGCCCACGCCGGCGCCCTGGGCAGGGCCGCGGCGGGCTACGCCGTCCTCGAGGCCGGTCTCCCGTACACCGGGGACCCCGACACCGCGGCCGTCGTCGGCGCCTTCCTGCGTCCTGCGCCCCCCTACGCCGCCGGGCCGCAGGCGGCCGACGCCGGGGCGACGGCGATGATGGACGTGAGCGACGGGCTCGTGCGCGACGCCGGGCGGATGGCCCGCGCGTCGGGCGTGGAGATCCTCCTCGACCCCGTCGCCGAGGCGCTCGCGCCCGACCTCGCCCGGCTCGAGCCCGTTGCCCGCAGGCTCGGCGCCGACGCCGCCGCGTGGCTGCTCACCGGCGGGGAGGACCACGGACTGCTCGCCACCTTCGCGCCCGACCGTCCGCTGCCGCCCGGGTTCCGCAGGATCGGCACGGTCCGCGCGGCCGGACCCGCCGGCCCGCGGGTCGTACCGAGCCCCGCCGACGCCGCCCACGTCACCGCCCCCGGCTGGGACCACTTCCGCGCCTGAGCGCGGGTGCCGCAGCAGGCCAGGCCCACGACCCTCTGGGACGCCCCCTGGCGCCCTCGGACGCCCCGTGCGGCGGGGTGCGGAGCCGCAAAAGGGCGTCCCTGAGAGCGCTCAGTCCGCCGGGCGTTCGGCGAGGAACAGCTCGCACGTGGCGTTGTAGAAGCGATCGCTCTGCCCCAGGTGCTCCATCCCGATGCGCAGCGCCACCCGCTGCGAGGCCGTGTTCCGGGGGTTCGTCACCGCGACGACGCGCTCCAGACCGCCGGCGAACGCGTGCTCGAGCACCCGGCCGGCCGCCTCGGTCGCATAGCCGTGCCCCCAGGAGTCGGGGTGCATGTGCCAGCCGATCTCCGTCTCGCCGGACGGCTCCAGCGGGAGGACCGGCCCGGAGGCCGGGATCTGCTTGAGCAGGAGCGTGCCCAGGCGCTCGCCGCTCGTGCGGCGGGTCGCGAGCCAGACGCCGTGGAGGGAGTCGTCGGCGCCGCGGAAGCGAGCGACCCGCTCCACCGCCTCCTCGCGGTCGGTCATCGCCCGCGGCTCCGTGCCGAGGAACTGCACCACGTCCCAGCGGGAGTAGAGGTCGAGGGCGAAGTCGACGTCGTCGTCGGTCCAGGGACGCAGGGTGAGCCGCTCGGTCGTGAGGGTGTGCATCGGCACATGCTCGCGGTCCCCACCCCGTCGAGGCAACGCCGAAGGGCCGTCCGACGATGTCGGACGGCCCTTCGGAGCGGTCTCAGATCACCCGGTGGGCCGGGCGGCTGGTCACGCGCTGGTGGCGCGCTGGACCTTGCCGGCCTTGAGGCACGAGGTGCAGACGTTCATCCGCTTGGCGGTGCCGTTCACGTTGGTGCGCACGCGCTGGATGTTCGGGTTCCACCGACGGCTCGTCCGCACGTGGGAGTGCGAGACGCTCTTGCCGAAGCTGGGGTGCTTGCCGCAGACGTCGCAGGTGGCAGCCACGGTCTTCTCCTGAATCTCTTGCTGGCACACGACCGGGTGATCGTGGATGGTCATCATGGTCGGCACACTCGGTGCCGGACCGGCCCCCGGGAGGGCAACCTCAGCAGGATACCCGACACCTGAGGCCAGCCCCAAACGGTGCGACACACCTCACCCCGCCGTGTCGGCGGCGGCTTATAGCCTGTGTCGCAGCAGATCTTACCGAAGGGACGGACGTGACCGAGACGCTCACCGTGCTCGGCCCGGCGCACGTGCGCCGCTGGTTCGAGCAGGGGCTGCGGTCGCTGCTCGCCGTCCGCCGCCAGGTCGACGTGCTCAACGTCTTCCCCGTGCCCGACGGCGACACCGGCACCAACCTCGTCCTCACGCTCGCCGGCGCAGCGCGTGCGGCGTCCACCCTCGGCGCGGACGCCGGCCTCCCCGAGCTCACCGCGGCTGCCGCGCGCGGTGCGCTCGTCGGGGCACGCGGCAACTCCGGCGTCATCCTCAGCCAGGCCATGCGCGGCCTCGCGGGCGCCGTCGCCGGCCACGACGTGCTCGACGGCCCGCTCCTGGCCGCTGCCCTGCGCGCGGCGGCCGACGAGGCCCGCCGGGCAGTCGCGCGGCCCGTCGAGGGGACCGTCCTCACCGTCGCCGACGCCGCCGCCGAGGCGGCGCTGGGTGCCTCCGACGGCACGGTCGCCGAGGTCGCCACGTCCGCCGCGCGCGCCGCCGCCGTGGCGCTGGCGGACACTCGCGGCCAGCTCGACGTCCTCACCGAGAGCGACGTCGTCGACGCCGGCGCGGCCGGGTACGTCATCCTGCTCGACGCGCTCGCCGCCGTCGCCGACGACGACGCTCCCGACACACCGCGCGCCAGGCAGGCGCTGGCACGCCTGTGGTCAACCCCGCGCCCGGTCCCCGCCGGGCCGGTGTGCGGGCTCGGTGCGGGTGTCGTCGCCCGCGGCGGGCAGGCCGCGTTCGAGGTGATGTACGTCCTGCACGCCACCGCGCCGGAGGCGGCCGCGCTGCGCGAGCGGCTCGGCTCGGTGGGTGAGTCCCTCGCCGTCGTCGGCGGCAGCGACGGCCACGAGCGCGGGCTGTGGCAGGTCCACGTCCACACCGACGACCCCGCCGCCGTCCTCGCCGACCCCGCCGTCACCGAGCAGGTGTGCGTGCGCTCGCTCACCGCGCCGCCGACCGGCGTCGTCGCGTGCACGCGGCTGCCCGGCCTGCTCGCGCCGCTCGCCGCCACCGGGGCGGTCCTCGTCCTCCATCCGGACGCCGCCGGCCTGGAGCGGGCGATCGTCGACGCCGGCACCCCCGACGTCCTCCTCCTGCCCTGCGACGAGACGTCCGCGGCACTCGCCCGCGAGGTCGGCTCGCTGCTGCCCGACGCCCAGCGGGTCGTCGTCGCCGGCACGCGTGAGGAGCTCGCCGTCCTCACGGTCGTCGCCGATCAGCGGCCCGGGGCGGGGGCGCAGGAGCGCCTCGCCGTCGCCGCCGAGGCCGTCTCCCGCCTGCGCACGAGGAGCTGCGGGCTCGCCGAGGCCGGGGAGGTCGCCCGCGAGCTGCTGCACCGTGACGACGAGCTCCTCACCGCCGTCGTCGGCCTCGACGCCGCCCCGGGCACGCCCGCCCGCGCGGCCCTCGAGGCCACCCTGCGTTCCGTCGTCGCCGAGACGGCGCCGCAGGCCGACGTCCTCCTGCTCGACGGCGGCCGGCCCGCACCCGACGTCCTCCTGGGGGCCCAGTGACCGTGTTGAGCACACCCTTGTCGCGCCTCGTGGGTGACCGCACCGCCAAGGCGCTGGCGAAGCTCGGCCTGGAGACCGGGTGGGACCTCGCCCGCCACTACCCGCGCCGCTACGGCGACCCGAGCCGGCTCACCGACTTCGGTGACCTGCCGCTCGGGGACCACGTGACCCTCAACGCGCGGATCGCGCGCACGTCGCTGCGCCCCACCCGCAAGCCGCGCATCTCGATGCTCGACGTCACCGTCACCGACGGCAGCGGCGAGATCACGCTGCGGTTCTTCGGCGCCCACGGCTACCTCGCGAGCCGCGAGCGGCGCCTGTACGCCGGGCGCGTGGGCCTGTTCACCGGCACCGTCGAGCGCTTCGGCGGCAAGCTCATGCTCAAGAACCCCGGCTTCGAGTTCTTCGACGACGACGACGAGGAGGACAAGGCTGCCGCGCTGGAGCGGATGTCCCGGCCCACGCCCATCTACGCCGCGACCGCCGCGCTGCCCACGTGGCGCATCCGCGGCGCCGTGCAGACGGTCCTGCAGCCCCTCACCGAGGACGACGTCCCCGACCCCGTGCCCACCGAGATCCTCGAGCGGGACGGGCTGCCGACGCTGCGCGAGGCGCTGCGCCTGGTCCACGACCCCCGCACCGAGGAGGACTGGCGCCGGGGCCGGGAGCGGCTGCGCTACGAGGAGGCCTTCGTCCTCCAGACCGCGCTCGCGGCGCGACGGGCCGAGGCAGAGGCGGAGGCGGCGACCGCTCGCGAGGCACGTGCCGGCGGGATCCGGGACACGTTCGCCAAGCGGCTGCCCTTCACGCTGACCGAGGGGCAGCAGGAGGTGGTCGCCGAGATCTCCGGCGAGCTCGCCCGGCCGTGGCCGATGCAGCGGCTCCTCCAGGGCGAGGTCGGCTCCGGCAAGACCGTCGTCGCGCTCCTCTCGATGCTCCAGGTGGTCGACGCCGGGGGACAGGCCGCGCTCCTCGCACCCACCGAGGTGCTCGCCGCGCAGCACTCCCGCTCCATCCGGGCGATGCTCGGCCCGCTCGCCGAGGCCGGGATGCTCGGCGGTGCGGAGGACGCGACGCGCGTCGAGCTGCTCACCGGCTCGCTGCCGGCCGCCGCCCGGAAGAAGGCGCTGCTCGCCGCGGCGTCGGGGGAGGCGGGCATCGTCATCGGGACGCACGCGCTGCTGTCCGAGGGCGTGCAGTTCGCCGACCTCGGGCTCGTCGTCGTCGACGAGCAGCACCGCTTCGGCGTCGAGCAGCGCGACGCGCTGCGCGCCAAGGCGGCGGTCACCCCGCACCTGCTCGTCATGACCGCCACCCCCATCCCGCGGACCGTCGCGATGACGGTGTTCGGCGACCTCGAGACCTCCACCCTGCGCGAGATCCCCGCGGGCCGGTCGGGCATCCGCACCTTCCTCGCGCCCTCCGGCCACCCGCGCTGGACCCAGCGCACCTGGGAGCTCGCGCGGGAGCAGATCGAGGACGGCGGACGCGTCTACGTCGTGTGCCCCCGCATCACCGCCGAGGGCGACGACGTCGAGACCGAGCTCCTCGACGAGGCCGCTGAGGACGGCGAGGCGCAGGCGCTCCCCGTCGCCCCGGCCGGGAACGGCAAGCCGCAGCTGGCGGCGGTCGACGAGGTCGCCGCGATCCTGCGCGAGCACCCCGCCCTGGACGGCATCCGGGTCGGGGAGCTCCACGGGCGGATGTCCCCGGAGGAGAAGGACGCCGCGATGGCCGCGTTCGCCTCCGGTGAGGTGCCGGTGCTCGTGACGACCACCGTCGTCGAGGTCGGCGTCGACGTCCCCGAGGCCTCGGTCATGGTCATCATGGACGCCGACAGGTTCGGCATCTCCCAGCTCCACCAGCTGCGCGGACGCATCGGACGTGGCTCGCGGGCGGGCACGTGCATCGCGTGGACCACCGCGCGTGAGGGCACCCCGGCGATGGCCCGGCTGCGCGCGTTCGAGGCGACGACCGACGGCTTCGAGCTCGCGCAGGTGGACCTCGAGCAGCGGCGCGAGGGCGACATCCTGGGCGCCGCGCAGTCCGGCCACGGCAGCTCGCTGCGGCTGCTGCGCGTGCTCACCGACACCAAGGTCATCGAGAAGGCCCGTTGGGACGCCCGCAAGATCGTCGACCGGGACCGCACCCTCGCCGCCTACCCGGCGCTGCGGCAGGCGATCACCGAGCAGCTCGACCCCGAGCGAGCCCAGTTCCTCGACCGCACCTGACCCGTCCCGCCTCCCTCGTCGTCCCGTCCCGTCCCTCGACAGCAGACTTCCCCGCGAGAGCCGAGTTCCGCTCGACAGCGGAGTTTGTCGCGAGAGCCGAGTTCCGCTCGAGAGCGGAGTTTGTCGCGAGAGCCGAGTTTCGCGCGAGAGCGGAGTTTCGCGCGAGAGCCGAGTTTCGCGCGAGAGCGGAGTTCTGGGCGAGGGCCGAGTTTCGCGCGAGAGCGGAGTTTCGCGCGAGAGCGGAGTTCTGGGCGAGCGCCGAGTTATGCGCGAGGTGTCGAGTCAAACGCTGCTGCCGCGCGAACTCTGCAGGCAAAGTCCGCTGTCGCGCAGAACTCGGCTGTCGGCCGTTAGTCCGCTGTCGCGCAGAACTCGGCTGTCGCCGGGGCGGGCCGGGGCGGGGCGGGGCGGGCCGCGGCGGGGCCGCGCGGTGGGGCGCGGCGGGGCCGGGCGGGGTCGGTGGGGTCGGTGGGGTAGGGCGCGAGCGGTGGGCAGTAGGGTCGTGCGCATGCCCGAGGAGACCGTGCTGTCCGTGCGCGCCCTGAGTGTCGGCTACGACGACGAGCCGGTCTGTGCACCGATCGACCTCGACCTCACGCCCGGCGAGGCCGTCGCCGTCATCGGCGCGAACGGCACCGGCAAGTCGACCTTCCTGCGCACCGTCCTCGGCCTCCAGGAGCCGCTGGCCGGACGCACCCGTCTGCTCGGCGCGGAGCCGGACCCGCGGGACGGTGACCTGCGCGCGTCGGTCGCCAGCGTCCTCGGCGACGACGCCTTCTTCCCGTCCCTCACCGTCACCGAGCACCTCCTCCTCACCGCCCTCGGCCACCGCGTCCCGGACGCCCGCGACGTCGTCACCGACCTCCTCGAGGAGTTCGGCCTCACCGACCGCGCCGACGCGCTGCCCGCGGCGCTCTCCTCCGGTCAGCGGCGTCGCGTCCTGCTCGCCGCGGCGTTCGTCCGGCCCCGCTCGCTCCTCGTCCTCGACGAGCCCGAGCAGCGGCTCGACGCCGGGATGCGCAACCGCCTCGCCGAGCTCCTCGTCGAGGAGCGGGAGGACGGCGGCGCCGTCCTCGTCGCCTCCCACGACCCGGTCGTCGTCGAGCGGGTCGCCACGAGCGTCGTCCTCCTCCACGACGACGGCGTCCGCACCCTCGACCCCGCCGCCGGCGCTGCCGCCATCGCGGCCCTCTAGCCCGTCTCCGACCGTGCCGTCCGAGCGGATCGGCTCCGAGGCACGGTGGGCGGCACGACGGCGTCGGGGCCGGTCAGCGCTCCGCCAACCACCGGACGGTGGCGGCCAGGGCCTGGTCGAGCGGCGGCACCTGCGGGTGCCATGCCCGCTCCCACTCCAGCGAGACCCACCCCGTGTAGCCCGTCGCATCCAGGGTGTCCGCCATCAGTGCCAGGGGCATGTCACCGGACCCCGTCAGCGCCGGGACCGGCGCCGAGGGTGGGCCCGTGGCGTCCTTGACCTGGACGTAGTCGAGCCACGGGCCAAGCGCGGCGGCGGTCTCCGCCACGTCCTCCCCATGTCGCCACGGGTGGAGGAGGTCCCAGACCACGCCGATGTCGTCCCCGTCCCCCGCGGCCGGCCCGACGACGCGGGCCACGTCCGCACCACGCGGGTGGCTGTCGTGTGTCTCGAGGAGCAGGCGCACGCCGGCCGCGCGCGCCGCCGGCGCCGCCTCGGCCAGACGCTCGACCGCCCGGGCGTCCGCCTCGGCCGCCGGCTGGTCCGTCCCGCCGGGGAAGACCCGCACGCCGTGCGCCCCGAGGTCGTTGGCGAGCTCGATGTGCCGCAGCAGCGAGCTGGCGACCTCCGGCCCCGGTTCGCACACCCGCACGTAGGAGGCGACGGCGAGCAGGTCCAGCCCGTGGTCGGCGAGCCGCGCGCGCAGCGCGCTGCGGTTCGCCGGTTCGAGCGCCACCCTCACCGGCTGGTCGTCCCCGCATCGGAGCTCGACGGCGCCGCAGCCGTGGCGCGACGCGAGAGCGAGGAAGTCCTCCACCGCCAGCTCCGGCGCACCCAGGCTGGACACCGCCAAGCGTGACGAGCTCATGACGGCGCGCCGCCTGCGCCCACCGCGTCTGGCTCCGGCTCCTCGTCGACGACCACGTACGTGAGGTCGTTGGCGCACCGCACGACCTCGGCGAGGTCCATGCCCTCGACCTCCACGGGGCCGCCCGCCCGCACCGTGACGGTCACCTGCTCCCCGGACCGCAGGGTCACCAGGGCGTCGTCGGCGACGGCGCCGGGCGCCAGGCGGTCCGCGAGGACCGTGACGTCGCGCGCGAGGCTGAGCGCGGTGACGTGGACGAGCGCGCCGTCGGGGTGCGACTCGGCCCGCACCTCGAGCGGGGCGGGGGCGTACGCGAGGTCGACGTCCTCGGCGAAGAAGTGCCACCCCCGGACGCCGTCGAGCTCGACGAGGAGGACCTCGCCGGTGGGCTGCTCCGGCGTCACCGCGCCGGCCGGCAGGTCGAGGACGGCGGTGGACCGTGCCGGGACGTCGACGTCGACCTCGCCCTCCCACGTCACGGTGCCGTCGAAGCGCTCGCGGCTCAGGCGCGCGCGCCCCGCCCACGGGACGTCGGTGCCGTTGACCGCGGCGAGCGTCGAGCGGCCGTCGCGCGGCTGGACGGTGAGCAGCCGGTCCGCGTAGGAAGCCCGCAGGGCGTACCACAGCGGCTTGAGGTGACCGTCGTAGTCGATCGCCGCCCAGGAGGTCACCGGCCAGCAGTCGTTGAGCTGCCAGACGATCGAGCCGGTGTTGCGGGGCCAGTAGGAGCGGAAGTGCTCGATCCCGAAGGCGACGGCGCGGGCCTGGTTGAGCTGCGTGGTCCAGTGCCAGTCCGCGAACGTGCGCGGCTCAGGGAAGTGCCCCGCCCAGCCCCGGGCGAGCTTCTCCTGCCCCTCGCCCGCCTTCTGGTGGGACAGGACGCCCGGCGACGTCGGGGTCATCACCTCGTCGTGGACGGCGCGGTGCAGGGTGGTCCACGACGGCGGCCCCTGGAACCCGAACTCCGCGTTGAACCGTGGCACGTAGTCGGTGTAGACGGTGTAGTCCTTCTCGTTCCACACGTCCCAGATGTGCATGGTGCCGTGGTCGGGGTCGTTGGGGTGGACCTCGTCGAGCGCGGCGCCCGGACTGTAGGGACTGCCAGCGATGTAGGCGGTGGCGGGGGAGAGCTCGGCGACGGTCCCCGGGAAGATCTCGGTGTAGTACCGCTCGCCCCACGTGCGTCCGTGGAGCTTGTCCTCCCAGTAGTCGACGCGGCTCCAGAGGTTCTCGTTCCCGCCACACCACACGACGAGGCTGGCGTGGGGCGCCAGCCGGGCGACGTTCTCCCGCGCCTCGGCGGTGAGCTCCCCGAGCAGCGGCTCCTCCTCGGGGTAGGCAGCGCACGCGAGCAGGAAGTCCTGCCAGACGAGCATCCCCAGCTCGTCGCACAGCGCGTAGAACTCGTCGGACTCGTACACCCCGCCGCCCCACACGCGCAGGAGGTTGATGTTGGCCGCCCGGGCCTGCTCGATGCGGGCGCGGTAGCGGCCGGTGTCCATCCGGGTGAGGAAGTGGTCGTCGGGGATCCAGTTGACGCCCCTGACCTCGATGGGGCGCCCGTTGACCGTGAGGACGAAGGACGTGCCGTGCTCGTCGGGCTCGGTGACGACGGCGACGTGGCGGAAGCCGACCCGGTGCCGCACGGTGTCGATCACCTCCTCGGCGCGCAGGTCGACCTCGAGGTCGACGAGCGGCTGGTCGCCGTGCCCAGCGGGCCACCACACGGGCGCCGACGGGACCCGGAGCTCGACGACGGCCTGGTCCTCACCGGGAGCGAGGCGCGCCTGCGCCTGCTGACCGGTGGCGAGGCGCACCTCGACGGTGAGCGGGACCTCGGCGCCGCCTGCCGTCCGCTCGACGGCGAGGTGGACCCGGACGACGCCCTCGCCGTCGTCCGCGAGGTCGACGACGGGTCGCGCCTCGGCCAGGCGCGCGGTGCTCCAGCGCTCGAGCCGGACGGGCCGCCACATCCCGGCGGTCTGCAGGTCGGGTCCCCAGTCCCAACCGAAGCTGCACGCCATCTTGCGGACCATGGTGAACGGGTGGGCGAAGGCGTGCGGGCGCTCGCCCAGCCGGTCCTCCTCCGCGGTGGCGAACGCCAGCGCCGGGGCGAACGTCACGACCAGCTCGTGGCACCCGGTGAGGCGGTCGGTGAGGTCGAACCGGTGGCTGCGGTGCATGTTGGCGGTGCGGCCGATCACGGCGCCGTCGAGCGTGATCGTCGCGAGCGTGTCGAGGCCCTCGAACACCAGGTCGACGCGCTCGGCGTCCGACGGCGCCTCGAGCTCGCGCCGGTAGCGCCAGGTGGTGTGGTGGGCCCACGCCAGGGCCGCCTCGTTCTCGTCGAGGTAGGGGTCGGGGATCAGGCCGGCGTCGAGCAGGTCGGTGTGCGCGCTCCCGGGGACGGTCGCAGGCACGGCGCGGCCCGCGACGTCGGCGGGGACGGGGCCGTCGGTGGCCTCGACGGTCCAGCCGTCGTGCAGGGTGGTGCTCGTCCTCATCGTCCGTCACTCCTCGTCGTGCTCGGTCGGTGCGGGGCGGCGCCGGTGCGGAGCTCGGCCAGCTGGGCGGGGGCCGCGAGGGTCACCTCGACGTCGCAGCTGCCCGTGATGTCCTCAGGGACGTGCCAGGTCACCTCGGTCCACGCATAGCGCGTGGTGGCGGGGACCGGGCGCACGCCGAGTGCCGAGCGCCGCTCGCCCTGCCGGACGGTCAGGGTGACCCGGCCCGGCGCGCCCGGGCTGGAGACCAGCGCGCTGATGGCGCCGGCGCCGGTGAGGTCGACGCCGTCGTAGCGCAGGTGCGCGGTGGTCCGCTCCGGCGTCACGGCGTGGCCAGTCTCCCGGGCGCGTTCGACGGTGCGGACGCCGCGGGCGTCGTCGTAGGTCGTGGCGTCGACGACAGCACCCGCGGGACGCGGGGCAGGCCCGTCACCGGGCACGGTCAGCAGCTCACGGAGTCGCAGGTCCCCGCTGGAGGGACCGACGCCGAGGACGTACGTTCCGGGGTGCGTCACCCGTGCGGCGGCGCCGACGTTCCAGGACGCCAGCTCGGCCGTGTCGAGGACGAGGTCGGCGTACGCCCGCTGCCCCGGGGCGAGCGGGACCCGGACGTGGGAGTGCAGCCGCAGCTTCGGGCCGTAGCCCTTGTCGGCAGGCGCGTGCACGTACAGCTGGACGAGTTCCTCGACCGGGCGCTCGCCGGTGTTCTCCACCTCGACCCGCACGGAGAGCGAACCGGCCGGCTCGGGCCAGGCACCGACCTCGAGCGAGTGGTAGGTGACGCGCGTGTAGCTCAGGCCGTGACCGAACGGGTAGAGCGGGAGAGTGTCGCCGTACCAGTACGTCGCGCCCACGGCCTCGACGTCGGCGACGTCGAGCGGGGCCAGGTCCTCGTCGTCGGCGTACCAGGTCTGGGCGAGGTGGCCGTAGGGCTCCTCGCTGCCCGCGAGGACGTCGAACAGCCCGTGGCCGAGCGCCTGGCCGCCGTGGCTGGACCACACCACAGCGGGCATGTCCGCGAGGTCCCCCAGCGAGTAGGGGAAGCTGGAGACGAGCGTGAGCACGCACCGGGGGTTGGCGGACCGCGCCACTCGGGCGAGCTCGCCCATCGCCGGCGGCAGCGCGAGGGTGGTCCGGTCGGCGGTCTCGTGCGCGCCGGTGAGGGGCTGGTTGCCCACGGCCACGACGACCACGTCGGCGTCGGCGGCGGCGGCCCGGACCTGCTCCGCGCCGGAGCGCACCGTCGTCATGACGAAGCGGTCGGCCTCGTCGAGCGTCTCGGCGACGGCAGCGAGCGTGCCGGACGTGCCGCGGCGCCGCAGCCACATCTTGCGACCGCGGGAGAAGACCGACCACGTGCCGTCCGCGTGGCGGTGCAGCAGGAAGCTCTGGTCCCAGTAGCTGGTGACCCGGACGGCGTCGGTGCGCACGATCCGGTCCTCCGGGCAGGTCCACAGCTTCGGGGAGCCTGCGTTGCGCAGGGTGACGATGCCCTGGCCCCAGTCCTGCACGGCGATCGCGCACTCCTCGATCGGACCGGGGCCCTCGACCATCCGGTTGCCGATGGGCCGGACGTGGTGGGCGGCGTCGACGGCCCGCAGGACCACGTGGTCGGCCCCGTCGGCGACCATGACGGCGTCCTCGCCGTAGCGTTCGCGGGCGGCGTCGGCGAGGGAGACGGGCTCGCGCGCGACGCCGGAGTACCAGTCGAGGAAGACCTCCTCGGCGAGCGGCCCGACCACCGCGACGCGTGCCGGGTCCCGCAGCGGGAGGATCCCGTCGTTGCCCAGCACGACGACGCTGCGCGCGACCGCCAGGCGGGCGAGCCGTCCGTGGGCGGCGGGGTCGGTGGGGGTCCGCCGGGCGGGGCCGAAGGGGTCGGCGTCCCCGTCGAGCTCGCCGGTGCGGGCGCGGACGGTGAGGACCCGCTCGACCGCGCGGTCGACGAGCTGCTCGCTCACCAGGCCGGAGGTGACGGCGTCCCGGAGCCAGCCGATGACGGTCGCGCTGTCGCGGTCCTGGTCGGTGAAGGAGTCGATGCCGGCCTCGAGCATCGCGGCGTAGGCGGTGGGCGGGTCCGGGTGGAACGCCTGGTTGCCGAAGACGTTGCTCGGCGCGAACGCGTCGCTGAAGAAGCACAGTGGCCACGGGGACCAGGACCGGGCGAGGTCGAGGAGGTCTCCGTCCACGTGGGTGGGCCGGCCGTTGACGAGGTTGTAGGAGGGCATGATGCCCCCGATCACCCCTGCCTCGACCGGCCCGCGGTAGGCCCGCACCTCGTAGTCGTTCAGGACCCGGGGCGGCACGCTCGCGCTGTGGCTCGACCGGTCGGTCTCCAGGTTGTAGGCGAGGTAGTGCTTGAGCGTGGGGACGGTGCGCCAGAACGTCGCGTCCCGCCCGCGCAGCCCGCGCGCGTACGCGGTGGCCAGCTCGCCGGTGAGCACCGGGTCCTCCGAGAACCCCTCCTCGTTGCGACCCCACAGCGGGTGGCGAAGCGGGTTGACCACCGGTGCCCACACGTTGAGGCTGATCCACGGGTCGGCGTCGTGCTTGTCCCGCACCTCGTTGCCGACGGCTTCGCCGACACGCTCGAGCAGGGCCGGGTCCCAGGTGGCGGCGAGGCCCACCGGCTGCGGGAAGACGGTCGCCTCGCCCTCCCAGGCCACGCCGTGCGCCGCCTCGGTGCCGGTCCGGAAGGGGGCCAGTCCCACCCGCTCTATGCCGGGGGAGAACTGGTGGAGCAGGCTGAGCTTCTCCTCGAGGGTGAGCTCGGCGCACAGCCGTCGGGCGTCAGCCTGGTGGATGGTGTCGAAGGGGGCGAGGTGCCGGTCGGTCATCGATGTCCTTGGCAGCAGGGGTGGTCGGTCGGCCGGGGGCGGAGCCGCCCGGCGCGGGTCAGGGTCGTAGCCACACGGCGGCCCCCGGCGCGACGACGCGGCCTGCCGGGGCGGTGGCGCTGGTGAGCGCGACGTCGGCGCCCTCGGGGAGGGTGAGATCGGCCCCGCCGAGGTTGACGACGCACGCGGCTCCCGACCCCCGGCGGAAGGCGAGGGCGTCCTCGCCGAGGTCCATCCACACGAGCGTGGGGTCAGCCGTGTCGAAGAGGTCGCGGCGCAGGGCGAGCGCGAGGCGGTAGAGCCGGAGCGTGGAGCCGGCGTCGCGCTCCTGGGCGTCGACGGCGAGGCTCGCCCAGCGCGCGGGCTGCGGCAGCCATGGCGCGGCGGCCGACGAGGGGAGCGCGAAGCCCAGGCCGGGGGCGTCGGCGCGCCACGGAAGGGGCACCCGGCAGCCGTCGCGGCCGGGATTGATGCCCCCGGAGCGCTCGTACATGGGGTCCTGGAGGAGGTCGCGGGGAAGGTCCTCGACCTCGTCGAGGCCGAGCTCCTCGCCCTGGTAGATGTAACAGGAGCCCGGCAGCGCGAGCGTGAGCAGGGCCATGGCCCGCGCGCGCCGCCGGCCCAGCTCGACGTCCGTCGGGATGCCCCAGGCCTTGTCGGCGTAGGCGAACCCGCTGCTCTCGCGGCCGTACCGGGTGGCGGGCCGGGTGACGTCGTGGTTGCCGAGGACCCAGGCCGGCGGTGCGCCCAGGCGCTCGTGCGTCCCCAGCGTCTCCACGACCGCAGCCCGCAACGCCGCCGGCTCCCACGGGGCGGCCATGACGTCGAAACCGAAGACGGTGTGCAGCTCGTCGGGGCCGACGTACCGGGAGAGCCGGTCCCGGTCCTCCAGCCACACCTCCCCGACGAGGACGCGGTCCTCGCCGTACGACTCGGCGACCTGCCGCCAGCGGCGGTAGACCTCATGGACGTCGTCACGGTCCTCGAAGGGGTGGTTGCCGCCCGTGAGGGTCGCCGGCACCTCGGGGAGGTCGGGGTCCTTCATGAGCACGGCGGCGGAGTCGATACGGATGCCGGCGACGCCGCGGTCGAACCAGAACCGGAGGATGTCCTCGTACTCGGCGCGCACCTCGGGGTGGGTCCAGTTGAGGTCGGGCTGCCCGGGGGCGAACAGGTGGAGGTACCACTCCTCGCCGTCGGGCCCTCGTGACCACGTAGCGCCCCCGAACGGGGAGGTCCACCTCGTGGGGGGCGCGTCGCCGCCGGCCCCTCCGCCTGGGCGGAACCAGAAACGGTCACGCTCGGGGGAGCCAGGGGCGGCAGCGGTGGCGGCGGTGAACCACGGGTGGTCGGCGGCGACGTGGTTGGGGACCACGTCGATGATCGTGCGGATCCCCAGCGAGCGGGCCTCGGCGATGAGCGCCTCCGCCTCCTCCAGGGTCCCCAGCACGGGGTCGATGTCGCGGTGGTCGGTGACGTCGTACCCGCCGTCCGCCTGCGGGGAGACGTACCAGGGCGTGAACCAGAGGGCGTCGACGCCCAGGTCGCGCAGGTACGGCAGGTGGGCGCGGACCCCGGCGAGGTCGCCGGTGCCGTCGCCGTCGCCGTCGGCGAAGCTCTTGGGATAGACCTGGTAGACGACGGCGTCGTGCCACCAGGGTGCGGCCAGGCTCACTGTCGAGGCTCCTCGCGGGGGTGCGGCGGCACGTCAGCCCTTGATCGCGCCGAAGATGACGCCCTTGGTGAAGTGGCGCTGGATGAACGGGTAGACGATGAGGATCGGGACGACGGCGAGCACCATGATCGCCATCTTGATCGGCAGCCCGGTGACGACGCCGCCGGTGACGTCGATCGGCGTCGTCGTGCCGGGCAGTTGCGTGCCCTGCAGGACGTAGGAGCGCAGGACCAGCTGCAGCGGCCACAGCGAGTTGTCGTTGATGTAGAGCATCGCGTTGAAGAACGCGTTCCAGTACCCGACGCCGTAGAACAGGGCGACGACGGCGAGCACCGCCTTGGACATCGGCACCACGATGCTCCCGAGGATGCGCCAGTCCCCGGCGCCGTCTATCCGCGCGGCGTCGAGGATCGCCTGGTCGATCCCCATGAAGAAGTTGCGCAGGATGAGGAGGTTGAAGGCCGAGACCGCCCCGGGCAGGATCAGCGCCCACAGGCTGTTGATGAGCCCGAGGTTGGAGATGAGCAGGTACGTGGGGATGATCCCCGCGCCGAAGAACATCGTGAAGAGGAAGACGAACAGGATCGGGCGGTGCGCCACGGAGTTCGGGCGCGACAAGCCGTAGGCGGCCAGCGTCGAGACCACGAGCGAGATCAGGGTGCCGACGACGGTGACGAAGACGCTCACCCCCAGGGCGCGGCTCACCACACCGCCGGAGAAGATCTGCTGGTACGCCGACCAGGTGAACTCGTCGGGGACGGTGACGAGCCCGCCGGCACGGGTCACCGAGTCCTGCGTCGAGAGGCTGGTGAGGATCACCGTGTAGAGCGGGTACACCACCACGAGGACGATGGCGAGCAGCGCGAGCGCCTTGAGACCGAAGCCGAGCGGCGTCGGCGTCTCCTCCCAGGCGGGGCGGTGCCGCGACCGGCGGGTGAACCGCCGGCTGGCGCGGTCGGGCTTGCGGAACGACCCCTCGGCGTCGGGGCCGGGATCGATGACGACGGGCGCCAGGGCCCCTTGCGTGTTTCCGGTTCCGGTACTCATGCGCGTCGGTACACCCCCGCTTCTCCAAAGACGTGTGCCAGCTTGTTGGCCCCGAGGACCAGGGCGAGCGAGACGAGGCCCTTGACCAGGCCGGCGGCGGCCGCGAAGGACCAGTCACCCGCGACGACACCCTGGTAGTACACGAAGGTGTCGATGACCTCGGAGACTCCGGCGCCGACGGCGCCGCGCTGGAGGATCAGCTGCTCGAACCCGACCGTGAGCGCGTCGCCCAGGCGCAGGATGAGCAGCAGGATGATGACGGGTCGGAGCGCCGGCAGGGTGATGTGCCAGATCCGTCGCCACCGGTTGGCGCCGTCGACCACCGAGGCCTCGTACAGGGCCGGGTCGACCGTGCTGAGAGCCGCCAGGAAGATGATCATCCCCCAGCCGGCGTCCTTCCAGATCGCCTGGGAGGTGACCAGGACGAGGAAGGAGTCCGGGTTGGTCATGAGGTCGAAGGGCGCGAACCCGTTCTCCGTGAGGAGCCGGTTGACCAGCCCAGCCCCGCCGAAGATCTGCTGGAAGATCGTGACGATGAGGACCCACGAGAAGAAGTGGGGCAGGTAGACGATCGACTGGATGGCCGTCCGGATCGCCGGCGAGAAGACCGTGTTGAGGAGCAGCGCCAGCATGATCGGGATCGGGAAGTAGAAGATCAGCTGGAAGGTCGTGATGAGCAGCGTGTTCTTCACCGCGTTGAGGAACGCCGCGTCCGTGAAGATGCGCATGAAGTTGGTCCAACCCACCCACGGGCTCTCGCCGATCCCGAGGTAGGGGGAGTAGTCCTGCCAGGCGATGACGTTGCCCGCCATGGGGACGTACATGAACAGCAGGACGAGGACGAGGGCCGGCATCACCATGATGAGCAGCGTCCGGTCGCGGCGCAGCCGCTGTCGCAGCGAGAGGCGCTGCTCCGGCACCCCGTCGGCCCGCCCGCGGTGCCGCTTGCGCGCGCCGGCCCGCGGCGCCCCGACCGAGGTCGGGGCGCCGTCGGGCCGTGTGGGCTCGGTGCTCACTGGTTGTCCAGGATGTCCTGGTAGAAGGCCCGCAGCTCGTCACCGCCGGACGTCCGCCAGTTCTCGAGCGCCGTGTCGAGGGCGGTGATGTCCTGGCGACCTCGCGCGATGTCCTTCTCCAGGTCGGCGAAGGGCTGACCGAGCGAGGCGAACTGTGCGGGCTCGACGATCTGCTGGGCGTAGAACGGCGTCTCGACGAGGTTCTCGGCCTCGGCGGCCATCCACGTCGTGTAGTTCTCCACGTACGTGGGATCGTCGAGGCGGGTGTTGGCGACCGGGGGAGCCACGGCGTGCGTGGTCACCCTGGCGATCTCGGTGCCCGCCTGCTCGGTGGCCTGCGGCGCACCGCTCTCGTCGACCGTGTAGTGGACGCCCTCGACGCCGTTCTGGACGAGGTCGTACTCGGTCGTGCCGAACGGCGCGGCGAAGAAGTTGGCGATCCGCAGCAGCTCCTCGATCCGCTCCGGGTCGTCGGACTTCTTGAAGAAGCTGAAGAAGTTGGCGGGGTTGCCGGGGTAACGGAGCGGCTCGCTGCCCTCGGCGCTGAGGTCCGACAGGGGCAGCATCCGCACCTCGTCGTCACCGAAGGCGGCGGAGATCCGCCCGGACATCTCGGCCCAGCCCCCGATGCCGTCGTAGTGCATGACGACGTTGCCCGACTCGAACCGCTGCTTGGCGTCGGCGGAGTTGTCCGCGACGGCGTCGGGGTGGACGAGGCCCTCGGAGTAGAGCTGGGTGACGAACTCGAGCGCCGCCCGGTACTCCTCGGTCTCGTAGCGGTGGATCAGCTCACCGTCCTCACCGATCTGCCACTTCGGCGGGACGCCGAACATGAGGGTGGCGGCCACCCACGGGTCGTTGATCGCCCAGCGCTGCTCTGACGGGTCGGTGACGGCGCGGGCGACCTCGAGGAACTCCTCGGAGGTCTGGGGCGGCTCGACGCCGAGCTCGGCGAAGATGTCCGCGCGGTAGAAGACCGCGTCGGTCACCAGCTCGCCCGGCACGGGCACGCCGTAGGTGCGACCGTTGAACACGCCGAACTGCCAAGCCTCGGTGGGCAGGTTCGCGAGGTTCGGGTACGCCTCGATGGCATCCCCGGCGATGTAGTCGGTGAGGTCCTGGAAGACACCCTCGACCGCCTGGTCGAAGCGCGGCGGCGGGTTCCAGCCGAAGACCGAGACCCAGTCCGGGACGTCGTCGGGGGAGGCGAGGATCGTGGCGAGGCGCTCGTTGTAGTCGTTGCCCGCGACCATCTGGTACTCGAGCGTCGAGCCGAGGCGCTCGTTGATCGCCTCGAAGTACGCGTTGCCCTCGACGGGCGGGATGGCCTGCCAGATGGGGGTGAGCAGCGTGAAGGTCTCGCCGGTACCGGGCGTCTCGGTGACGCTGTCGACAAGCTCGGCGGGGACCTGGGTGTAGCCCGCGGTCGAGCCGTTGACGCTCGGGAAGTCGGGCTCGACGTACTCGACGGGGACGTAGTTGGGCATCTCGGCGTCCTCGAGGCTCTCGGTGCCGCCGGAGGTACCGCCACCGCTGGAGCAGGCGGCCAGGACGATGGTGGCGGCGGTGAACGCAGCTGCGCTGCCGACGGCACGACGCCGCATGGTGGTGCGGGAGATGGTCATCAGGTGGATCTCACTTCCTTGTGATGGGCTGCCGGTCGGTGGGAGATCGGCCGGTGGTGTGGCCGTTGGTGGGGACGGGGATCCACCCGCGCGGTGCGCGGGTGTGGGTCAGCCGGTGGACATCGGGGCGTCCTGAAGGGCGAGGTTCGCGGCGGCCGTAGCCGCCGGGGCCAGGGGGACGGTACTTGCCGTGCCGTCCGGCCACCTGACGACGACGTGGTCCGCGCCCGAGAGCGTGACGTGGGGGAGCGTGGCGGTGGTCGGGGCGCTGTCGTCGCCGGTGGCACGGTCGAGGCCGATGACCGCGACGTGCCACCGGTCGAGCACGGCGGCCGCGCTGACCCACGGCGTGAGCGTGGTGGCGCCCAAGGGAGAGACATCGTGCTCGCGGCGCACGCCCGCGGCGGTGAACCCGCCCGCGCCGACGACGACCGAGCGCAGGCCCGCGACACCTGCGGCGGCGGCGACGTCGGCCGGCCGGCTCCGGTCCTGGCCGGGGCCCTCCCCGGAGACGGCCCAGCCGCCCACCCGGAGCGTGAGCCCGGCGGGGGGTGGGGGTCCGTCGGGGAGCGTCTCGACCCGGACGAGCCGGACCTCCCAGGCTCCCCGCAGCACCGACAGCGTACGGAGGAGCGCCACGTCGGTGGCTTCGCCGGAAGGGCCGGGACCGTAGTCGAGGTGGTCGGGGTCCGCGGTGAGCCAGTGAGCGCGGGCCACGGAGCTGCCGACGGCCGCGGTCGCGCCGTCCCCGACGAGGCCGACGCCGACGGTCGTGAAGCCGGTGCGGTGCGTCGCTCGCCCCGATGCGTCGACCAGCGCCACGGACTGCTCGAGCGGGTCGATGCGCCCGGCGTCCGTCAGCCGGGGCGAGGTGGCGGTGGAGTAGCCGAGCTGGGCGTACGTCGGGGCGTCGCCTCCACGGTCACCGGCGCGGGCGTAGTCCGTGCCGTGGTTGACCACACGCACGATGCCGTCCGAGCGCGTCGCGCTCACGAGCCAGCCCGGAGCGCTCACGGCGAAGACCTGGTCTGCCCCTTCCTGGGGCAGCGGCTCCTCGGTGCTCGTCCACACGGGGTGGGAGGCCGGCAGGGCGAGCCCGAGCATGCCCTTCGCCGCCCAGTACGGCGAGGACGGACCGGAGTAGTGCTGGGCCACCGCCGGCCACGGGCCGTGCCAGCCGATGCTGAGCAGCGCCCCGCAGCGCTCCACGTGGGGGGCGAAGTACCCGACGACGCCGGAGGCCGCCCGTCGCAGCAGGCCCGGGCTCAGCGACGGGACGCGGCTGAGGGCGCCCGCCCAGAACGGCGCGGCCGCGGCGAACCGGTAAACCAGGCTCCGACCCTGGAGGAGGGGCGCGCCGTCGGCGCCGACGAGGCGAACGGCGTCGAGGAGGTAGCGGTCGAGGGCGGCCCGGTCCCGCTCGGCACGGCCGGCGGCCAGGTCCTGAGCCCCGGCCATGCGCGCCCACAGGGCGGGGTACAGGTGCAGCGCCCACCCGGCGTAGTGGTCGTAGGCGCGCAGAGGTCCGTCGGAGATCCAGCCGTCAGCGCGCGCGAAGGAGTCGAGCAGCGAGAGGTCGGTCTCGATGTCCTCACGGGACCACTGCCCGCCGACCGAGCGCAGGAAGGTCTGGACGACGATGCGGAACCACCGCCAGTTGTTGTGCGGGTAACCCTCGTCACCCACGACGACGGCGAGGTAGTCGACCACCTGCTGCTGCACGGTCGGGTCGAGCCGGTCCCAGATCCAGGGACGGGTCATGTCGAGAATGAGCGCGACGGACGCCGCCTCCACCTTCGCCTGGCCCGATTCCGCCGGCCGGATCCACCGGCCCGGGTTCGCCGGGTCGGTGCCGGCGGCGAGCCCGTCCGCGTACCACTGGGCGAGGCCGAGCCGATCCGCGCCGTTCTCGCCCGCGAGCCGGAAGCCCGCGAGGAGGAAGGTGCGGGCGAACCCCTCGAGTCCCGCGACGTCGGCTCCGAAGGCTCCCGTGGGCCCGGGCGGGACGATGCTCGCGTGGTCGGAAGAGGCGTGGTCGCGGACGGCGACGAGCATGCGGTCGGCGAGGTCCGCCCACCGGGTCCGGTCCCAGCCCGTCAGGGGGGCCAGGGTTGCGGCGCTCACGCGCTGACCCCGAGGGTGCCGCGCTCGACCGGGTCCAGCGGAGGCAGTCCGTCGACGTAGCGCTCCACCTCGCCGAGCACGGACGTGACCATTCGCTGGGTCTCGGAGCCGAGCGAACCGGCGATGTGTGGCGTGATCATGACGTTGGGCAGGTCGTAGAGGACTGACTCTGCGGGCAGCGGCTCGGGGTCGGTGACGTCGAGCATCGCGTTGATGCGGCCGCTCGCACACTCCTGCTCAAGGGCGGCGGTGTCGACGAGCTGACCCCGGGCGGTGTTGATGAGGGTGGCCCCGGTCTGCAGGAGGGCGAGCTCGGCCGCGCCGATCATCCGCCGCGACGCGGCGAGCGCCGGTGCGTGGAGCGAGACGATGTCCGCCGCCGGGAGCAGTGCGGCGAGCGCCACCGGTGTCCCGCCGGCGGCCTGGATCTCGGCGGCCGGCACGACGGGGTCGTACACGAGGATGTCGGCCACCTCGAGCGCGCGCAGCCGCTCGACGACCTGACGGCCGACCCGGGAGAACCCGACGATCCCCACGACCCGGCCGCGGTTGGTGAGGGAGCCGCGCGCAACGACGTAGTCCCAGGAGTCGCGGTGTGACCGGGCGTCGGCGGCGAGGAACGGGGCCTTCTTGCCGGCGAAGATGATCGCCGCGAGGGTGAACTCGGCGACGGCCACGGCGTTCGCGGCCGCCGCGGTCGTCACGAGGATCTCCCGGCGCCACAGCTCCTCGGAGACGAGGTGGCGGACGCTCCCGGCACTGTGGAAGACGGCCCGCAGGTGGGGGGCGTCGGCGAGCCTCTGCTCCGTCAGCGGGGGTGCTCCCCACGAAGTGATGAGGACCTCCACCTCGCGCAGACGTCGCCGGGAGGCGGCGCTGTCGAGGTCGTCGACGTAGCGGAGCCCCCCGGTTGCGACGAGGTCGTCGAGGCGGGCCAGCTCGGCGGGACCGAACTGCATTCCGAAGGCCCTGGCATCCATGACCAGCATGGCTTGCGGCCTCCGTCGTGTGTGCACAAGATCCCCCGGCCTCTTGTCTGGAGGCGGCGATGCCCCCGTCAGATGTACCCGGTGAGACAACCAGATCAAAGTTGGACCTGTCAAGGTCAAATTGGATCAGTTCTGATCAGTTAGTGACTGAAATGATCCGTATGATGTCCAGGGTGGATGTGGTTACGGACCGGCCCTCACCGCCCTGTCATCGCCTGGCAGGATGCTGCGACACCGACATCGCTCACCGATCGAGTGCGACGGAGGGCCCGCGAGGCGCGGCTCTCAGGAGGGCCTGTGGAATGCGAGAACGAGAGCCTCGACCCCTCGACGTGCCGGGACGCCCCGGAATCGCAGGCTGATGGGCACCGACCTCCCGCCAGCCCTACCCGCGCAGCGCCGCGAAAGGCTTCTCCGGCTGCTTGATCGGGGGGACATCCAGCGCGTCGCCGACCTCGCCGCAGCGCTCGAGGTCGCCCCCGTGACGGTGCGGCGGGACATCGCCCACCTCGCGGACCAGGGCCAGGTCCGCAGGGTGCGGGGCGGTGCCGTCGCGGTGGAGAGGGCCCGTGCGAAAGGAGCCGACGAGAGCGCCCGCGCCGAGGCGCCGAGCATCGGCATCGTCGTGCCGTCGATGAAGTACTACTGGCCCGACGTCGTCCGGGGCGCCCGCGAGACGGCGCAGGCGCGGGGCGCGCGGCTGGTGCTGCGGGGCTCGACCTACGACGCGCGGGTCGACCGGCGGAACCTCGCGCGGCTGGTCGACGGCGTGGGCGTCGCCGGGCTCGTCATCGCGCCGATGACCTCCGGTGCGGAGGGCGAGGAGCTTGTCCGGTGGATGCAGGAGCTCACCGTCCCGATCGTCCTCGCCGAGCGCACCGCCGTGCGAGGGGCGTACGGCGAGCCGATGGACTCGGTGACCTCGAACCACGAGCTGGGCGCCGCGATGGCGCTGAGGCTCCTCGTCCGGCTCGGGCACCAGCGCATCGGTCTCGTCACGGTGGCGAAGAGCCCCACGACGCCCGCGGTGCGCGCAGGGTGGCGCTCCGCCTGTGTTGAGCTGGGGCTTGACCCCGCCGGCGTCCCGGACGTCGACACCGAGGACTACGGCTCCCCGACCTGGCCGGAGAGGCTCGACTCCGTCCTCGACGCCACTCTGGCGAGCCGGACGACGGCGCTCCTTGTCCACTCCGATGCCGAGGCGATCGCGCTCCTCGGCCGGTGCGATGAGCGCGGCATCCGGGTGCCGGAGGACCTGTCAGTCATCGCCTACGACGACGAGGTGGCCTCGATGGCCACGCCGCCGCTCACCGCCGTCCACCCGCCCAAGACCGCGATCGGTCGCGCCGCCGTGGAGCTGCTCCTCAACCGGGTGCGATCGCCGGAGCCGGTCTACACCCAGCGCGTCGTCATCAGCCCGGAGCTACGGGTACGGCAGTCGACCGCTCCGCCGGCCGCGTCCCGGTAGTGCATGGGCCCCCGCGTCGGTGAACTCTCCGGTCTACGCCGAGGTGGCGACGGTCCGCGGTGCGGAGTTGGTCCTGATCCCGGGGGTCCGGCCAGCACCCGGGCTCGAGATGCCGCGTCGACAGGCTGCTCGGCTTCCGCCCGTCGCGGCAGGGCGGCCGGTGAGGGACAGCGCCACGAGGGCCACCCCGAGCCAGAGAGGACGAGGCTCATCCCCTCCCGCGCGGTCGCGCCCGCGATCGGTGCCCACGGGTGGCCTGGCACGAGGAAGTCGTACGCGTGGTCCTGCATGAGGACGCACGACCCCTGCGGGTCTCCACCGGGAAGGCCTGCCACGGGAGGGGCGTCGCCGCCGAGGCAGACGCCGAACCTCGACCACGCGGCCTGGACCCCGAGCACGGCGGAGGCCCTCAGGAGGACGACGCCCACGGACCCGCAGGGCGAGCACGACGACACCGGCCACCGCCCGCGGACGGCCGCTCCTGTGCGACGGGGCATCGATGACCATCGCCGCTCCTTCCCGACGAAGCGCCCGTCCTCGCGCGGCATCCGGGTGCTCCGCGCACATGGCGACAGTCGCCCAGAAGTCGGCTGTCGCGCAGAAGTCGGCTGTCGCGGGGAGGTAGGGAGGTCGCGGGGAGGTAGGGAGGTCGCGGGGAGGTGGGGAGGTCGTGGGGAGGTGGGGAGGTCGCGGGGAGGTAGGGAGGTCGCGGGGAGGTGGAAGGCAGGGGCGGGGGAGTGTCGGGTGTCGGTGTCGGTGGGGTGGGCGACGGTAGGGTCGCTCACTGACGTCGCCCGTCATGGTCGGACGGGCGCCGGACGAGCGCGCGGAGGTGGCATGACGACGAGCGGTGCTGCCGGCTACCCCTCGGGTGGTGCGATGCGGCGCTGGACGCGGCTCGTCGTGCGCACCCGCGCCGAGAAGAGCGTGGGCGAGCTGCTCGGCGACGTCTACACGATCGTCCTCACCGTCGCCGTGACGGTCGCGATGGTCGGTGCGTTGGCCCGCAACCACGGCCTCACCCGCACCGGCCCGCAGACGGGCACGGACCTCGACACCGGCTGGCTCACGCTCCTCGCGGCCCTCGCCGTGCTCGGCTTCGGCATCGGGCTGCTCGGCCGCACCGGCCCCGTCTCCCTCGGCGCCGCCCAGGCCGGCTGGTGGCTCCCGCTGCCCGGGGAGCGCGGCTCGCTCCTGCGTCCCTCCCTCGTCGGGCCGACGACGGCGGCCGCGGCGGTCGGCGCCATCACCGGGCTCCTCCTCGCCCTGGCGATCGACCCCGCGCTCACCCTGGTCACCGCCCTGGCTGCCGCCCTCGCCGGGCTCCTGCTCGGGGCCGCCCTCGCGCTCGGGCTCGTGCCCGTCGAGGCCGCCGGCCGCCAGCGGGCCGTCTCGGTCGCGGGGGACGGCCTGCTCGCCCTCACCCCCGTCGCCGCCCTCGCCCTCGTCCTCGCGCCGCCGGGGCAGCTCCTCGTCCCGACCGGCTGGTGGCCGGCCGGCGTGGGGGCGGTGCTCCTGGTGCTCGCATGGTGGCGCGCGCTGCGCAGCCTGCCGCACCTGCACGACACCGAGCTGCGGGAGCGGGGAGCGGCGGCTGTCGAGCTGCGCGGCGCGACGCTCGCCACCGACACCCGGGACATCGGCCGGGCGCTGGACATCGCGCCGCGGCGCGCACGGCGGCGTCGCTCGGCGCGGCTGCGGCTCGCGCCCCGCCTCGTCCGCCTCGCCGGACCGGGAGCGGCCCTCGCCACCGCCGACGCGCTCCTCCTGCTCCGCTCCCCGCGTCGGCTGGTGCAGCTCGTCTGCGGCGCCGCGCTCGCCCTCGTCGCCCCGCTGCTGCCCCAGCTGCCCGCCGTGGGGATCGTGCTCGTCGTCGTCAGCGGGGCGTGGATCTCGGCGCTCGCGACCGGCCTGGGCGCCCGCGACGCGCAGGCGGTGCCCGCGATCGACGCGCTCCTGCCCGTGGGGCAGCGCGCCGTCCGCGGCTGGCGCCTCGTCGTGCCCGTCCTCGTCATGCTCCTGTGGTCGCTGCCGGTCTTCGCCGTCCTCGGCCGGCTCTACGACGACGTCGGCGGCTGGCTCGCCCTCGGCCTGCTCGCGGCCCCGGTGTGGGCGGGGGGCATCGTGCGCTCGGCCTACCGCCCGCCGCCGGACTTCTCCGGCCCTCTCATCGTCACCCCGATGGGTGCCTACCCCAAGGGCCTGGCGACCCTCGCGAGCACCGGCCCGGACGTCATCCTCGTCGGTGCCGTCCCGCTCGCCGTCGCGGTCCTCACGGGTAGCGTCACCTCCGTGCTCCTCGGTCTGCAGCTTGCCCTCACCGCGCTCGCGGTCGCGCTGGCGGTGCGCGCCGTGCGTCCGAAGGCGGAGTCGTGAACAACCGCCGGCCTCGCTGGTGGGTCTGGGCGGTGGGGGTCGTCCTCGCCGTCATGGTGGTCGTCGTCGTCCTGCTCGTCGTCGCCGTCGTCACCCTCGGGGTGCCGACCGGCCTGCTCGGGGACGTAGGGTCGGTGCCGTGACGAGGATCGTGGCCGGCACGGCCGGCGGGCGCCGGCTCACCGTCCCCCAGGGCGCCACCCGCCCCACCAGCGAACGTGTCCGGGAGGCGCTGTTCTCCCGGCTCGAGCACCAGGGCGTCGTCGACGGCGCGCGCGTGCTCGACCTGTACGCAGGCTCCGGAGCCCTGGGCCTGGAGGCCGCCAGCCGCGGCGCGGTGGCGGTCACCCTCGTCGACTCGGCGAAGCCGGCGGCAGCGGCCTGCCGCCGCAACGCGGCGACGCTGGGTCTGCGGCAGGTCGAGGTGCATGCGACGACGGTGCGCTCCTACCTCGCGGGAACGCCGACCACCGCCTACGACCTCGTCCTCATCGACCCGCCCTACGACGTCGAGGAGGAGACGCTCGACGAGCTCCTCGGGCTCCTCGTCCCCTGGCTGGCGCCCGGCGCCGTCGTCGTCGTCGAGCGGTCGCGGCGCAGCCCCGAGCCGACGTGGCCCGACGGGCTCGAGGCGAGCGACGACCGTCGCTACGGGGACACGACACTGTGGTTCGCCTCCACCACCTGAGCGGCCCCGCGAACTACCGTGGCCACATGATGGCGTGCGAGGGGCGACGACGGTGAGCCTGGCGGTCTGCCCCGGGTCCTTCGACCCCGTGACGCTCGGGCACCTCGACGTCGTGCGGCGGGCCCGTGGCCTGTTCGACGAGGTCGTCCTCGCCGTCGCGCACAACTCCGCCAAGTCCTACCTGTTCGACCTCGAGCGGCGCGTCGAGCTCGCCCGCGCCGCCGTCGAGGGACTGGACGTGCGCGTCGACGTCGTCGACGGCCTGCTCGTCGACTACTGCCGGCGCGTGGGCGCGACCGCGATCGTCAAGGGCGTCCGCGGCGGCGCGGACTTCGACGCCGAGCAGCCCATGGCGCTGCTCAACCGGCGCCTGTCGGGCATCGAGACGGTGTTCCTCGTCGGTGACGGCGCCCTCGCCCACATCGCCTCCTCGCTCGCCAAGGACGTCGCCCGCCACGGTGGCGACGTCACCGACCTCGTGCCGCCCGCCGTCGCGCAGGCGCTGCGCGAGGCCTTCCCCCACCCAGGAGGACCGCAATGACCGCCCACGGCACCACCCAGCCCGCGACGCAGGAGGACGGCGCCTCGCTGCTCGCCATCCTCGACGAGCTCGTCACGCTCGTCACCGAGGCCCGGCAGATGCCGATGTCGGCCTCGGTGCTCGTCAACCGCGCCGAGGTGATGGACCTCCTCGCCGCGGCGAAGTCGGTCGTGCCGGGGGAGATCCAGGCCGCCGACGACGTCCTCGCCGGTGCCGAGGGCGTCCTCGCCGAGGCCCGGGAGCGTGCGGCTCGCGTCCTGCGCGAGGCCGAGGAGCAGGCGGAGCGGCTGGTGAGCGAGCAGAGCGTCGTCGCGCTCGCCGAGGAGCGCTCGGCCCAGATCATCGCCGCCGCGGAGGAGGAGGCCGCCCGCCTCGCGCGGAACGCCAACGACTACTGCGACCGGCAGCTCGCCCAGTTCGAGATCGACCTCGGCGCCATCACCAAGCAGGTGCGCGCCGGGCGCGACCGCCTCGCCAGCCTCACCGACGCCCCGGCTCGCGACTAGCGGTCCGCCCGCGCCCCCGCCGAAGAGGGGCCCGCCTGAGGTAGCGTGAAGCGGTTGCGGCGCCGTGCCGCATCCGTCTGTCCGTCCTCGCCGACCAGGAGTGCCGTCCATGGATTCCCGATCACCCTTCGTGCTCAGCACCCACGAGCTCGCGCGCAGGCCCGGGACGATGCGCGAGGTCACCCTCGAGATCGACGCCCCGGAGGACTTCGGCACCGCGGTCATGGGCGTCGAGCCCGGGTCCCCGATCGCGCTGGACCTGCGGCTGGAGTCGGTGCTCGACGGCGTGCTCGTCTCGGGCGAGGCCCAGGTGCGCCTGCGCGGGGAGTGCGTGCGCTGCCTGCGTGAGATCACCGACACGCAGACCGTGGAGGTCAGCGAGCTGTTCTTCTACCCCGGCGCGCGCGAGAGGGCGCTGGAGCAGGGCGACGAGGAGGCCGAGGACATGCTCGAGCTCGAGGGCGAGCTGCTCGACCTCGAGCCGGTCGTGCGCGACGCCGTCATCAGCGCCCTGCCCTTCCAGCCGCTGTGCGACGAGAACTGCCGCGGGCTGTGCCCCGGCTGCGGCGAGCGCCTGGACGACCTGCCCCACGACCACGAGCACGTCGACGTCGACCCGCGCTGGGCGGCTCTTGCCGCCCTCGCGTCCGAGGACGACGCCGGCACGAAGGAGCGTCCCGCGGCGGACGGGGAGCGCTGACGGTGGCGAAGAAGGTGGCCGCGGGGGCGGCACGCAACGACGTCGGGACGCTGCTCGAGCGCCTCGGTGTCCACATCGACGGTGAGCTGCTCGTGCTGGCGCTCACCCACCGGTCCTTCGCGCACGAGGCGGGCGGCATCCCGACGAACGAGCGGCTGGAGTTCCTCGGGGACACGGTGCTCGGCCTCGTCGTCACCGAGAACCTCTACCGCAAGAACGCCGACACCGCCGAGGGGGACCTCGCGCGGATGCGGGCGGCGACGGTGAGCCAGCGGGCGCTCGCGTCGGTGGCGCGCGACCTCGGCCTGGGCGACTTCATCCTCCTCGGGCGCGGTGAGCTCGTGACCGGCGGGCGTGAGAAGGACTCGATCCTCTCCGACACCGTCGAGGCCCTCATCGGCGCCGCCTACCTGTGCAACGGCCTGGAGCCGACCCGGGCGATGATCGAGCGCCTCGTGGGCGACCTGCTCCACCAGGCCGCGACGCTGGGCGCGGGCCTGGACTGGAAGACGAGCCTGCAGGAGCTCGTCGCGGCCCGCGGGCTGCCGGCGCCGCTCTACCAGGTGGTCGGCACCGGCCCGGACCACGCCCGCAGCTTCACCGCGACCGTCCTCGTGGGCGAGGCGGACTACGGCACGGGCACCGGCCCGTCGAAGAAGGTGGCCGAGCAGGAGGCCGCGCAGAACGCCTACGCGCGCCTCTCCGCCGAGGACCCGGCCGGCCCCGCCGGCGGCTGAGGCCGCCGTGCCCGAGCTGCCCGAGGTCGAGACCGTCCGCGACGGGCTGGCCCGTCACGTACTGGGCCGGCGCGTCACCGCCGCCACGGTCCACCACCCGCGCGCGGTGCGCCGGCACGAGGGCGGTGCCCCCGACCTGCCCGGCCGCCTCACCGGGCGCACGCTGAGCGCCGCCGTCCGGCGCGGTAAGTACCTGTGGCTGCTCCTGGACGACGAGCCGGCCGACGCGCTGCTCGTCCACCTCGGCATGAGCGGGCAGCTCCTCGTCCGTCGCGACGGCGCAGCGCTCGCCCTGCCCCCGCCCGAGACCCTCACCAACCCCCGCCCCACCCCACCCCCCGCCGACAGCCGACTTCCGCGCGACAGCGGAGTTCCGCACGACAGCCGACTTCCGCACGAGAGCGGAGTTCCGCACGAGAGCGGACTTCCGCACGACAGCCGACTTCCGCGCGAGAGCGGACTTCCGCACGAGAGCGGAGTTCCGCACGAGAGCGGACTTCTGCACGAGAGCGGCGCTCCGTCCGCGGATCCCCGCACCCCCACTGCCGCCCCCGGCGTCCCGCCGGACCCCACCCGCCACCTGCGCGTCGAACTCACCCTCGACGACGGCGCCCAGCTGTGGTTCGTCGACCAGCGCACCTTCGGCCACGTCCTCGTCGCCGACCTCGTCCCGACGACGGACGGCGGGCCCGGCGGCCACGGCTCACCGCTCCCGGCGCTGCCCGAGCCCGCCGCCCACATCGCCCGCGACCCGCTCGACCCGGTGCTCGACGTCGCGGCCCTGGCCCGCCGGCTGCGCGCCCGGCGCACGGAGGTCAAGCGGGCGCTGCTCGACCAGTCGCTCGTCTCCGGGATCGGCAACATCTACGCCGACGAGGCGCTGTGGCGCGCCAGGCTGCACCCCCGCCGGGCCACCGACCGGCTCACCCAGCGCTCCGCCGTCGAGGTCCTCACGGCGGCGGAGGACGTCATGCGTGAGGCGCTCGCGGCGGGAGGGACGTCCTTCGACGCCCTGTACGTCGACGTCGAGGGTGCCAGCGGCTACTTCGCCCGGTCGCTCGACGCCTACGGCCGCGCCGGGCAGCCGTGCCGCCGGTGCGGCGCGCTCATGCGCCGCGAGGCGTTCATGGGCCGGTCCTCGACCTTCTGCCCGAGCTGCCAGCGGGCCCCGCGCGGCTGAGCCGGCGAGCCCGCCTCAGCGCAGGATCCGCCGTGCCAGCGCGCGCCGGGCGGCGGTGAACGGGGGCCGGACCATCCCGAGGGTCTCGGGCCGCAGTGGCTTGCGCACCACCGGCTTGGCGTGACTGAACGTCCTCACCGAGGCCTCACCGTGGTACGCGCCCATCCCGGAGGGTCCCACCCCGCCGAAGGGCAGGGCGGGGACCGCGGCGTGGACCAGCGGCACGTCCAGCCCCACCGCGCCCGACGACGTCTCGCGCACCAGCCGGTCCCGCACGGTGGTGTCCGCGGTGAACGCGTAGAGCGCCAGTGGCTTGTCCCCGGCGCGGACGTGGGCGATCGCGGCGTCGAGGTCGGCGACGGGGACGATCGGCAGGACCGGCCCGAAGATCTCCTCGGCCATGACGGGGGAGTCGGGCGCGACGTCGGTGAGCACGGTCGGGGCGACGTACCGCGACTCGGGGTCCGCCTGCCCGCCGACGACGACGCGCGCCCCCGCCGCCACCGAGTCGTCGACCATCTGCTGGAGGCGGGCGGCGTGGCGGGCGGACACGATGCGCCCGTAGTCCGGGCTGAGGGCCGGGTCGGGGCCGTACATCGCGCGGATCTCGCGCGCGAGGAGCGGCTCGAGTGCGCGGGCGACGTCGGGCGGGGCGAGGAGGTAGTCCGGCGCCACGCACGTCTGCCCGGTGTTGACGAGCTTGCCCCACGCGATGCGCCGCGCCGCGGCGGCGAGGTCGGTCGTGCCGTCGACCCACGCCGGGGACTTGCCGCCGAGCTCGAGGGTCACCGGGGTGAGGTGCTCGGCGGCGGCCGCCATGACGATCCGCCCGACGCGCCCGCTGCCGGTGAACACGATGTGGTCGAAGCGCTCGCGGAGCAGCTCGGTGGTCCGCTCCGGACCACCGGTGACGACCTCCACGCCGTCGAGGTACCGCGGCACGAGCCGTTCGAGGAGCTCGGCGGTGCGGGGGACGAGCTCGGAGGGCTTGAGGACGGCGGTGTTGCCCGCCGCGAGCACCCCGACGAGCGGTCCGAGGAGGAGGAAGACCGGGTAGTTCCAGGGCGCGATGACGAGGACGACCCCGAGCGGCTCGAGCACCAGGGACGCGCCGGCTGGCTGGTACTGCCAGGGCAGGCGGACGCGGCGCGGCTTCAGCCACGAGCTGAGGTGACGGCGCGTGTGCCGGATCTCCTCCAGGAGGACGCCGATCTCCGTCAGGTAGGTCTCGGTGGCGGACTTCCCGAGGTCGGCGGCGAGCGCCTCCTCGATGGCCTCGGTGTTCGCGGTGACGAGGTCGGCGAGGCGGTCGAGCTGCTCGCGGCGCCACGTCAGCGGACGGGTCGTCCCTGCGTCGAACAGGGAGCGCGCACGCTCGACGACGATCGCGGCGGGCTGGGGCTCGGTCACCCTCCCGAGCCTACGTGAGCGCGGCGTGAGCACCGCGACAGGGCCAACAGTCCCGCCTGGGGCCTGTCACGCGCCGGAAAACGCTAAGGTCGGACGCGTGAGCACTGAGCAGAGCAGTTCGAGCCCGCGTGACATCCGGGTGATGATCATCGACGACCACGAGGTGGTGCGTCGCGGCATCGCCGAGATCGTCGACCGCGCGGACGGGCTCACCGTCGTCGCCGAGGGCGGCTCGGTCGCCGAGACGCTGCGCCGCGCGCCGCTCGTGCGCCCCGACATCCTGCTCGTGGACCTCCAGCTGCCCGACGGCACGGGCATCGACATCATCTCCGCGATCAAGGACTCGGTGCCCGAGGCCCGATCCATCGTCCTCACCTCCTTCGACGACGACGACGCGCTGGCCGAGGCCCTGGAGGCCGGGGCGCGCGCCTACCTGCTCAAGACGGTGCGCGGCGCGGAGATCGCCGACGTCATCAAGGCGGTCGCCGCGGGCCGCACCCTGCTCGACGAGCGCACCGTCACCCGGCGTCGCGCCGACCACGACGACCCGACGGCGGACCTCACGCCCTCGGAGCGCCGCGTCCTCGACCTCATCGGTGACGGCCTGTCGAACCGGGAGATCGGCGAGAAGCTCGGCGTCGCGGAGAAGACGGTGAAGAACCACATCACCGCCCTGCTGGCGAAGATGGGCCTGCAGCGCCGCACGCAGGTCGCGGCCTGGGTCGCCGGCCAGCGCGCCAAGGGCTGGCGCGCCTGACGCAGCATCCCTGACCCAGGGATCCCACCCCTCATCCGCCGAGAGCTGGATCGTGCACCGTGCACGATCCAGCTCTCGGCGCAGGTGTTCGGGGGCGGGTCAGGTGAGGGGGACCTGCCAGCTGAGCAGGGTGCCCTCGCCGGACTCCGCGCGCGCGAGGGAGAACGTCCCACCGTGCCGCCGGGCGCGCACCGCGAGGTTGTCCAGGCCCGAGCGCCGCGTGGAGCTGCGGTCCACGCCCACGCCGTCGTCCTCGACCTCCACCGACACCCGCCCGGTGACCCCGGCCCCACGCACGGTGACGCGCACCTGGACGGAGGAGGAGCGGGCGTGACGGGCGGCGTTGGCCAGGCCCTCGCGCACGACGGCGACGACGTCGTCGGCGATGTCGTCGTCCACGCGCGAGTCGAGGAGCTCGGCCGGGGTGGCGCCGGGGGAGAGGTCCTCGTCGCCGTCGCGCACGACGCGCCCGTCGACGGCGATGACGAGCGAGGGCGCGAAGCTCAGGCCGGTGCGGGCGAGGGAGGTCTCCCGCCGCAGCCGCTCGACCAGCCCGACCGCCTCGTCCGGCTCCTTGAGGGAGTGGACGATCGACCGGATCTGACGCACGCTCTCGTCCACGCTGGTGAGCGCGGACTCGACCGTGGGGGCGATCCACGCGGTCTCCTCGTGCGCCGCCGCCTCCTGGCGGGCGGACTCGAGCTGCATGCCGGTGGCGAAGAGCTGCTGGATGGCGAGGTCGTGGAGGTCGCGGGAGATCCGCTGGCGCTCCTCGAGGAGCGCGGAGACGTCCTGCGCGTGCCGGGCGGCGGCGAGCTCGAGGGCGACGGCGGCCTGCGCGGCCACCGCCTCGGCGACCTCGAGGTCGGCGTTGGTGAACTCCTGGCCGCCCTGCAGCCGCAGGAGGATGAGCACGCCGCGGCCGGTGCCCTGGGCCATCATCGGGGCGTACAGCGCCGGGCCGTAACGGCCCAGGGCGGGCACCCGCAGGGAGCGGGCGCGGGACATCGAGTCGACGATCATGCCGACGCCGTTGGCGATGACGGTGCGGGCGCGGCCCTCCTGCGGGAAGACCTGGCCGATGAGGTCGGAGGCGCCGACGCCGTCGGCGATCTCGCACATCCACGTGTCGCCGATCGAGGGCAGGACGATGAGGGTGGCGTCGGCGCGGGCGACCTCACGCACCTTCTGGGCGATGAGCTCGAGCGCCTCCTCCTCCTCGGTGCCGGACAGGAGCTGGGTGGTGATCTCCTGGCTGACGGCGACCCACCGCTCGCGGTCGAGGGCGTCGGCGTAGCGCTGGGCGTTGACGACGGCGACGGCGGCGGCGGAGGCGAGCTGCTTCATCGCGTGGATGTCGTCCTCGGTGAAGCCGCCCTCCTTGTCCGCGAGGTAGAGCCGGCCGAAGACCTGCTCGCGGATCTTCACCGGCACGCCGAGGAAGTTCTGCATGAGCGGGTGACCCTCCGGCCACCCGCCGAACGCGGGGTGGTCGGCGATCGACTCGATGAGCAGGTGCCCCTCGTTCGGGATGTGGGCGAGGACGCCGCGGCCGCGAGGCGGGTGGCCGAGTATCTCGGCCGTCTGGTCGTCCATGCCGTGGAAGACGAAGTTCGCCGTCTCGCCGCGGCTGTCGAGCACGGCGAGGGCAGCGAACCGGGCCCCGGTGAGGCTCGCGGCGCTGTCGACGAACCCGCGCATGACGGTGTCGGTGTCGAGGCTCGCGGTGAGGCCGATGGCGGCCCCGAGCAGCCGGTAGCGCGACTCGCGGTCGGGCATGGACGGTCCTCTCTCGTGCGTGCGCCCCTCAGCGCAGCTCCTGCTCCACGGCCCAGCGGTAGGAGGGCACGGTCTCGAGCAGGTGTGCGTGGGAGCCTCGTGCGATCACGGTAGCCCGTTCGCCACCCGGGCCGAGCACGACGACCTCGTCCGCGGCGGCCAGGGGCGTGAGGCGGTGGGTGACGAGCAGGACGCCTCGCCCGGAGTCGCGTGCGGAGAGCAGGTCGCCGACCAGCCGGTCCGCGGTGGCCGGGTCGAGGTGCTCGCCCGGCTCGTCGAGGAGGAGCAGCGGGGCGTGGCTGGCCAGCGCGCGGGCGAGCAGGAGACGGCGACGCTCGCCGCCGGAGATCGACGTCGCCTCGGGGTCGAGCATGGTGCCCACGCCGTCGGGCAGGCCGGCGAGCCAGCCGTCGAGGCCGGCGCGGTGGAGGAGTTCGCGTGCCTCCTCCTCGTCGACGTCGCCGCGGGCCACGCGCAGGTTCTCCAGCACGGTCGTGGCGAAGACGTGCGCGTCCTCGGCGGTGAGGACGACGGCGTCGCTCACGGTGGCCCGGTCGAGGTCACCGACGGGCGTGTCCCCGAGCAGCACCCGACCGCCGAGCGGGGGGATGAGCCCCGCGAGCGTGAGCAGGAGGGTCGTCTTGCCGATGCCGCTGGGGCCGACGACGGCGATGCTGCGGCCGGGCCGCAGGTCCAGGTCGAGACCGCTCGCGACGATCCCGGCACGCGGCCACCCGACGGCGAGGTCCTCGGCGTGCAGCACCGGCTCGAGGTGCGTCGCGTGGGCGCCGGGCCGCTCGGCGGTGTCGTGCGGCCCCTCGGACGCGGCCTCCTCGTGCGCGGCGCCGACCCGGGCCGCGGCGAGGACGGGCTCCGGGCGGGCGGAGGAGGGCGCCTGGGCCCGGTCGAGCAGCTCGGTGACCCGCATCGCCGCGCCGGCCGAGCGGACGAGCTGGATCGCGGCGGGGCCCAGCATCGCCGTGCCCTCGAACGCGGCGAGCGGCGTGAGGACGACGACGGCGAGCTCGACCGGCTCCATCGTGCCGGCGACCGTGGCCCGGATGCCGATGACGAGCGCGGCGAGGACGGCGATGCCGGTGGCGAGGTGGTCGATGCCCGCGGCCAGCGCGGCGGGCCGGGCGGCGGCGTCCTTGGCCCGGGCCAGGCGTCGCTCGGTGGCGGCGAGGGCGGCGCGGGCGCGGGGGAGACGGCCGGAGACGGTGAGCTCGGCCGCGCCCTCGAGCATCGTCATCGCACCGGAGGACAGGTCGCTGCGCGCCTCGGCCTGGGCGAGCTCGTCGAGCCGCGCCGCGCGCATGCTCAGCAGCGGGCCGACGAGCCCGGCGATCAGCAGACAGGCCGCGAGGACGGCACCGATCGCCGGGTTGAGCCACGCGACGAGGGTGACGGTCCCGACGCCGACGGCGGCGGCGACCGCGGCGGGCAGCAGGCCGCGGACGACGATGTCGCCCACGGAGTCGACGTCCGCGCCGGTGCGGGTGAGCATCTCACCGCGCTGGAGGCCGGAGACGACGTCGGTGGGGGCGTCGGCGAGGGTGGTGTAGACCCGCTCGCGCAGGGTGGCCATGCCGCGCAGGGCGACGTCGTGGGAGACGAGTCGCTCGACGTAGCGCATGAGGCCACGGGAGATGCCGAAGGTCCGCACGGCGACGGACGCGACGCCGAGCTCCAGCACCGGCGGCATCTGCGAGGCGCGGGCGATGAGCCAGGCGGAGGTCGCCGACAGGGCGACCGCGCTGCCCAGGCCGGCCGTCCCGGCGAGGACGGCGAGGACGAACCGCCACCGGTTGAGGTCGAGCAGGTCGACCGCCCGGCGCAGCGCGCGCCGCTCGGCGGGGGTGAGGGCGACGACGGAGCTCATGCGCGCCCACCAACCCGGGCGTCGGCGTCGGTGTGGGGCTCGGCCGGGGCGTTGTGGACCTCGACGACGTCGTCGGCGAGGTCGATGAGCCGCGGCCGGTGCGCGATGACGAGGACGGCGCGACCCTCCGCTCGCAGGGTCGCGACGACGTCGAGCACGCGCTGCTCGGCCGCGGCGTCCAGGTGCGCCGAGGGCTCGTCGAGGACGACGAGCGGGGCCGGGTCGAGGAGGGCGCGGGTGAGGGCGAGGCGCTGGCGCTGGCCGAGGGACAGGCCGGCGCCGCCCTGGCCGATGGGGGTGTCCCAGCCGAGCGGGAGACCCGCGAGGACCTCGGCCAGCCCGGTGGCGCGGGCGGCTGCCTCCTCGCGCTCGCCGACCTCGCCGTCGGGCCCGAGCACCGCCTCGGCGACCGTCCCCGGCGTGAGCACGGGACGCTGGGGGACCCAGGTGACCTGGGCGTGCCAGGAGGCCGGGTCGACGGTGGCGAGGTCGACGGCGTCGGCGTCGGCGTCGGTGTTCGCGCGGAACTCCGCTGTCGCGCGGAAGTCGGCTGTCGCGCGGAAGTCGGCTGTCGTGCGGAAGTCGGCTGTCGCGGGGGAGGGGGTGGCGGGGAGGAGGAGGACGCGGCCGCGGTCGGGGCGCAGCAGGCCCAGTGCGAGCATCGCCGTCGTCGTCTTCCCGCCGCCCGAGGGGCCGACGAGCGCGGTGACGCGGCCGGGCAGGACGCGCGCGCTGAGGCCGGCGGGCGCGAGGAGGTCACGGCCGGGGGCCGCGACCGAGACGTCGTCCAGGACGAGCCCGCCGAAGGCCGGGGCGGGCACCGAGCCGTGGGCGGGCAGCGGGCGCTCGAGCACGGCGAAGGCCTGCTCCGCGGCCGCGATGCCGTCGGAGGAGTTGTGGAACTGGGTGCCGACCTCGCGGATCGGGCGGTAGGCCTCCGGGGCGAGCATGAGCACCGCGAGACCGGTCGTGAGGTCGACGTGCCCGTAGACGAGGCGCATGCCGATCGTCACCGCGACGAGGGCGACGGCGATCGAGGCGAGGAACTCGAGCACCGCTCCGGAGAGGAACGCGACCCGCAGCGTGCTCATCGTCGTGCGGTTGTACGCCTCGCCCAGCGCGCGCACGCGCAGTCCGGGGCCGCGCTCGCGGCCGAGTGCCTTGAGCGTGGTCAGCCCGGCGAGCAGGTCGAGCAGCTGGGCGCCGAGGCGTTGCATGGCGGCGAGCTTGTCCGCCGCGAAGCTCTGCGTGAGGCGCCCGATGAGCCACATGAACACCGGGATGAGCGGGATGGTGAACGCGACGATCGCCGCGGACCCGACGTCGAGGCCGGCGATGACGACGAGCGTGGCGGGCGTGAGTGTCGCGGCCAGCAGCAGCTGGGGCAGGTAGCGCACGAAGTACGGCTCGAGGTCGTCCAGGCCGCGGGTGACGAGGGTGACGAGCTCGGTCGGCTCGTTCATCGCGCGCGGGCCGAGCGCGACGGCGTGGTCGAGCACCTGGGCCCGCAGCTCGGCGACGACGTCGACCGCCGCCCGGTGGGCGAGGGACTCCTGGAGCACCGTGACGAGCACCCGGACCACCGCGAGCACGGCGAACCACCCGACGAGAGGGACCGCGTGCGCCCACCCGGCGTCGCCGTCGATCACCGGCGCGATCGCGTTGGCGATGAGGAGCGCCTGGGTGATGACGAGCCCCGCCGAGACGATGCCGAAGACGGTCGTCAGGGCGATGTACCGGCGAGCCGAGCGCGCGTGGCGGAGCAGCCGGGGGTCGAGGGGCTTCATCAGCCCGACGCGCTGCCCGTCGCCTCGAAGCTGCGCTCCTCCTTGGGGTGCAGCCCCTCGTCCCCGACGATGTCACCGGCCCACACCCGCTTGCGGAAGACCCAGTAGGTCCACGCCTGGTAGGCCAGGACGATCGGCACGAAGATCAGGGCGACGACGCTCATCACGGTGAGGGTCGCCTGGGTCGCGGCGGCGTCGGCGATGGTGAGCGAGGCCGCCGGGTCCAGGGAGGACCGCATGACGTTGGGGAACATCGCGCAGAAGATGAACGCGACGGCGCCGACGATGGCGAGCATGTGGAGGGCGAAGGCCCAGCCCTCACGCTCGAGCCTGGTCGCGACGACGACGCCGATGAGGCTCGCGGCGGCGACGACGGCCGGGATGAGGGAGAAGGAGTTCTCCGAGTAGGAGAACTGCGCCCACAGCACCCACACGAGCGAGACGACCGCGGACGGCGCCGCGAGGCGGTAGGCCAGGGTGACGGCGCGCTCGTGGATCGGGCCCGCGGTCTTGAGCGCGGTGAAGATCGCACCGTGGGTGAGGAAGAGCCCGAGCGTCACCAGGCCGCCGAGCAGGGTGAACGGCGTGAGGAGGGACAGCAGCCCACCGGTGAGCTGGTGGCTGCCGTCGACGACCTCGATCTCCATGCCCTGGACGAGGTTGGCGAAGGCCACGCCCCAGAGGATCGAGGGGATCCACGAGCTGAAGGTCAGGCCCCAGTCCCAGCGGTCGCGCCACGTCGGGTCGTTGATCTTGGCCCGCCACTCCAGGGCACAGATCCGCACGATGAGGGCGATGAGGATGATGAACAGCGGCAGGTACATGCCGGAGAACATGGTCGCGTACCACTCGGGGAAGGCGGCGAACGTCGCGCCGCCCGCGGTGAGCAGCCACACCTCGTTGCCGTCCCACACCGGGCCGATGGTGCGGAGCATGACGCGCCGCTCACGCTCGTCCCGGGCGAAGGGGCGCAGGAGCATGCCGACACCGAAGTCGAAGCCCTCGAGAGCGAGGTACCCCGTCCACAGGACGGCGATGAGCAGGAACCACAGCAGGGGGAGGTCCACGGTCTTACTCCTCGATCAGTACGCGAAGGACAGGGTGGGCTCGGGCTGGTCGGCTGTCGGTGGCTCGACCGGCGTCACGCCCTCACGGACGTACCGGCGCATGAGGAGGAACCACACGACCCCGAGGGCGGCGTACAGCAGGGTGAAGATCGTGAGGGAGAGCAGGACCGTGCCCCCGGACACGACGGTCGAGACGCCGTCGGTGGTGAGCAGGAGCACCTGGTCCACCGGGCTGGCCGGGTTGGGGTGGACCACCCACGGCTGACGTCCCATCTCGGTGAAGATCCACCCGAAGCTCGAGGCGAGGAAGGGCATGGGCAGCGCGACGAGGCACAGGCGGGAGAACCAGGTGGAGTCGGTGACCTTGCCCTTGCGCAGCAGCCAGAGCCCGGCGACGGCGAGCGCCGCCGAGAAGACGCCGAGCCCGATCATCAGCCGGAAGCTCCAGAAGGTGACGAAGAGGTTCGGGTAGAACTCGGTGTCCGCGGTGACGCCCGGCAGGTCGCCGTAGAGCTCCATCTGCTGCTCCTGGACGTCCTTGACGCCGGGCAGGTAGGAGTCCGGGCCGGTGAAGCTGCCGGTGCCGAGGAAGGAGGTGAGGAAGGGGACCTCGAGGACGTGGTCGACGTTCTCGCAGTCGTTGCTGCCCGGCAGGCCGACCGACAGCAGCGAGAAGCCGACGCCCTCGCCCCCCTCGCACACCGCCTCGGCAGCGGCCATCTTGCCGGGCTGCTGCTGGTACATGAGCTTGCCCTGGACGTCGCCGGTGCCGATGACGCCGACACCGGCGATGAGCATGGTGACGAGGCCGACGTAGGCGCCGCGCCGCCACACCGACGCGGCCTCCTCACGCTTGCCCGCGCGCACCGTGCGCACGATCCACCAGCCGCAGATGCCGGCGACGAAGGTGCCGGCGACGAGGAAGGCGGCGGTGATCGTGTGGGTGAAGGCGGCGACGAGGGTGTTGTTCGTCATCACCTCGAAGAAGCCCTGGACGCCGTCGAGCTCGGCCCGCCCGGTCTCCTCGTTGAAGACCGCGCCGACCGGGTGCTGCATCCACGAGTTCGCGGCGAGGATCCAGTAGGCGGAGAGCGTCGTGCCCACGGCCACCGCCCAGATGCAGGCGTTGTGCAGCCACTTGGGCAGCTTGCCCTCACCGAAGATCCACAGCCCGAGGAAGGTGGACTCGAGGAAGAACGCCGCGAGGGCCTCGATGGCGAGCGGGGCGCCGAAGATGTCGCCGACGTAGCGGGAGTACTCCGACCAGTTCATGCCGAACTGGAACTCCTGGACGATGCCGGTGGCGACGCCGAGGGCGAAGTTGATGAGGAGGAGCTTGCCGAAGAACTTCGTCAGCCGGTGCCACTCGGCCTTGCCGGTGCGCACCCACGCGGTGTGCATGATCGCGACGAGCGTGGAGAGGCCGATCGTCAAGGGGACGAGGATGAAGTGGTAGACGGTCGTGATACCGAACTGCCAGCGGGCGAGGTCGAGCGCTTCCACTGCCATCTCCTCCGTCGTGAACACGTGCCCTTCCGAAGGCACCCCTGTCCACGTTAGGAATGGGGAGAAATCAGGAGTGGGACCTAGGTCCCGACCGCGCGCCAGAGTGTCGCTCGCGCCGCTGATCAGGCGCTGTGCGATACTACGACTGGCCGGTGGACAGGTCCACACCCCGTTCCCCGGCCCGACGACGAAAACAGGTACTCGCCTCGACTTCGCGCCGCCTCACCACCCGGGTGAGTGCGTTGCTGCAGAAGCGGTGAGGGTCTTCGCCGGACGTCCTTCGGGTCCGTCAGGTGGCACCTGCGACGCCGTCGCCGCCCGACCGACGCACACCGCGGAGGTCGGACGTGAACCAACGACTTCCGTCGTCGGCCCCCGCCGGCGACGACTGAACCGGCCGTGGCGCCGATGGTGTGGGCGGTGACCACGGCGAGGGACAAGTCAATGACCACGACACCAGACTCCGAGTCGACCCAGCCGGTGGAGAAGCCCAAGCGACGCCGGGTCACCCGGGCCACGGCGGCACCGACGACGGCGCAGCCGACCGAGGCCCAGCCCGCCGAGACGCAGCCCGCCCAGGCCCAGCCCACCGACGGCCAGGCCACCGAGACCAAGGCCGCCCCGCGCAAGCGCGCGCCCCGCAAGACGGCGCCGAAGCCGGCCGCCGAGACCCCGGCCGCCGAGACGCCGGCTGCCGACAGCCCGGCCGCCGACGCGCCGGCTGCGGACGCCGCCGTGCAGACCGACGTGCCCGCTCCCGCGCGCAAGCGCGCTCCCCGGACCCGCAAGCCGGCCGCCGCCGAGGCGACCCCCGAGCAGGCCCCGGCAGCCGCCGAGGAGAGCCCGGCAGCCGCCGAGGCCCCGGCCGCCCGCAAGCCGCGGACGCGCAGGGCCGCCGCCCCGGCGCAGGCGCCCGCCGACACCCCGGCCGAGGAGAGTGCGGAGCCGGCGCCGAAGCGCGCCGCGACCACCCGCCGCCGTACGACCAAGCCCGTCGCCGCTGCCGACGCGCCCGAGGCGCCCGCCGCCGAGGTCACCGAGGCACCCGCCGCCGAGGCGGCCACCGACACTCCGGCCGCTCCCAAGCGCGCGCCGCGCAGCCGCGCCCGCAAGCAGCCCGCCGCCGAGGAGGCGGCGCCCGAGGAGGCCGTGGCCGAGCAGTCGGCCGAGGCCGCCGCCGACGCGCCCGCGACGCGGACGCCCGCCGCCCGACGCAGCCGCGCGAGGAAGCCCGAGGCCGAGGTCGCCGCGGAGGCGCCCGCCACGGACGCCGAGCCGACCGCCGCCGAGGAGACCCCGGCCCCGCGCCGTCGTCGGGCCGCCCGCAGCGCGGAGCAGACGATCGACGTGCTCGCCGAGTTCAGCGCCCCGGGCCAGCTCGCGGAGCAGGCCGAGGAGGACGAGGACGCCGAGGAGGTCGAGGAGGCAGCCGAGGTGCGCCTGCCGGCCACCGCGCTGCTCTTCCAGGCACCGGAGCCGCGGGCCCGCCGCCGGGTGCGCACCGACGCCGGCGCGCCGCGCAAGCGCGCCGCCGCCGCTGATGCCGAGGCACCCGCCGCTGATGCCGAGGCACCCGCCGCTGCTCCCGAGCAGCCGGCCGCGGTGACCGAGGCGGACGAGGAGACGATCGAGGCCCCGGAGGACGCCGAGGCACCGGAGACCACCGACGGTGAGGGGAGCGGCCAGCGCCGTCGCCGTCGCCGCGGTGGCCGTGGCCGCCGCAACCGCGGGGGTGGCCGGGAGGACTCCGCCGAGGAGTCCACCGACGAGTCCACCGACGACGAGGACGAGCAGGACGAGACGGCCGCGCCGGACGTCGAGTCCGAGTCCGAGACCGAGTCCTCCGACGACGAGGGGACCGACGGCGACGACGAGACCGACGACGACGGCTCGGCCTCCAGCCGTCGCCGCCGCCGTCGCCGCCGGAGCGGGTCGAGCGCCCGCGCCGCCGACGACGGCTCGGCGACCTCTCGCGAGGGCCGCGCCGCCCGCGACGAGATCACCGCCCTCAAGGGCTCCACCCGCCTGGAGGCCAAGCGTCAGCGCCGCCGGGAGGGCCGCGACGCGGGCCGCCGCCGCACGACGATCACCGAGGCCGAGTTCCTCGCCCGCCGTGAGGCCGTCGACCGCTCCATGATCGTGCGCGAGCGTGACGGCCGTACCCAGATCGCCGTCCTCGAGGACGGCGTGCTCGTCGAGCACTACGTGGCCCGCGAGACGCAGACCTCGATCGTCGGCAACGTCTACCTCGGCCGCGTGCAGAACGTGCTGCCGAGCATGGAGGCCGCCTTCGTCGACCTCGGCAAGGGCCGCAACGCCGTCCTGTACGCCGGTGAGGTCAACTGGGACGCGGTCGGCATGTCCGGCCAGCCCCGCCGCATCGAGCAGGCGCTGAGCCCCGGCGACCCCGTGCTCGTCCAGGTCACCAAGGACCCGATCGGGCACAAGGGCGCGCGCCTCACCGCGCAGGTCACCCTCGCCGGGCGCTTCCTCGTCCTCGTGCCCTCCGGCGCGATGACCGGCATCTCCCGCAAGCTGCCCGAGAACGAGCGCACCCGGCTCAAGAAGATCCTCAAGCAGGTCGTGCCCGAGGGCTCCGGCGTCATCGTGCGCACGGCGGCCGAGGGTGCGAGTGAGGAGCAGCTGCGCGCCGACGTCGAGCGCCTCACCGCGCTGTGGGAGGACATCCAGGCCAAGGCGAAGGCAGCGAAGAGCGCCCCGGTGCTCCTCAAGGGCGAGCCCGAGCTCGCCGTGCGCGTGGTCCGCGACGTCTTCAACGAGGACTTCGGCTCGCTCGTCGTCTCCGGTGACGGGGCGTGGCAGACGATCTCCTCCTACGTCCGCGAGCTGTCCCCGGACCTCGTGGACCGGATGCACCACTGGACCCACCGCGCCGACGTCTTCGCCGAGTACCGCATCGACGAGCAGCTGGCCAAGGGCATGGACCGCAAGGTCTACCTGCCCTCCGGCGGGTCGCTCGTCATCGACCGCACCGAGGCGATGACGGTCGTCGACGTCAACACCGGCAAGTTCACCGGCTCGGGCGGCACGCTCGAGGAGACGGTGACGAAGAACAACCTCGAGGCCGCCGAGGAGATCGTCCGCCAGCTCCGGCTGCGCGACATCGGCGGCATCATCGTCATCGACTTCATCGACATGGTCCTCGAGTCCAACCGGGACCTCGTGCTCCGTCGCCTCGTCGAGTGTCTCGGCCGCGACCGCACGCGTCACCAGGTCGCCGAGGTCACCTCCCTCGGGCTCGTCCAGATGACCCGCAAGCGGGTGGGCCAGGGCCTCGTCGAGGCGTTCAGCGAGCCGTGCGAGCACTGTGGCGGCCGCGGGTTCATCGTCCACGACCACCCGGTGGAGAAGGGCGGCTCCGGCGGCGACAACGGGGGCGACGGCGGCAGCCGGCGACGCCGCGGACGCGGAGGACGTTCCGCGGAGACCGCCGAGGGTGGGGACGAGCAGGAGTCGCAGGCCGCCCGCGAGGCGGTCAAGGCCACGCTCGCGACCATCGCGGCCGCAGCGGCCCAGGCCCACTCGGACAAGCCCGCCCACCGGACGGCGTACGCCGAGCCCGAGCAGGAGCCCGAGACCGGGTCCACCCCCGACGCCGCGCCCGAGCCGGAGCAGGCCTCCGAGCCCGGGGCCACCCCCGAGCCCGAGGCCACCCCCGAGCCCGAGGTCACGCCCGAGCCCGCGCAGGCCGCCCCGGCGCGCGGGTCCAGGCGGGGCTCCGGTGCCCGCGGCGGCAGGCGCGGGACGACGCCCGCGATCGAGCTGCCCGAGCCCGTGCGGGAGACCACGCCCACCGTGGAGCTCCCCGCCGCGGTCGACGCGACCAGCCGGAAGGTCGAGGACGTCAAGGCGAGCCTCGACGCGCTGGCGGCCGCGCTGCCCAACGGACACGGCGAGCCCGCCGCCCCGGCCCCCGCCGAGGCGCAGGTCCAGGTGGAGGCCGACGAGCCCGCCGCCGAGGAGCCGAGCACGGCCGAGCAGCCTGCTGCAGCCGAGCCCGTCGCCGCCGAGCCGGTCGCCGAGCCGGTGCCCGCCGAGGAGCCGGCAGCCGCGCCGGTGCCCTCGGAGGAGCCGGCCGCGGAGGAGCCGCCGGCCGAGCAGCCCTCCACCGGACGCAAGCGGCGCCACCGCCGCGTGACCTCCGGCGGGCCGATCACGGCCTGACCTGCACGGAGAACGCCCGCCCCTCCGGGGGCGGGCGTTTCTCGTGTCCGGGCCCCGGCGCCCGGGCAGGGGCCGTCGCCTCAGGCCGCCGGTGAACCGTCGAGCACGGCCTGGGCCCGGCGCACCGCGGCGTCCACGTCGCGCAGCAGGCACACGGCGTCGGTGCCGAGCGGCTCCTCGGCCAGCCGGTCACGCAGCGCCGCCACCACGCGCAGCTGCGCGTGGGCGTCCGCCAGCGCCGGCAGCAGCCACGCCGGGTGGCAGAAGCCGGGCAGGGCGACGAGGAGTGCCTCCGCGCCGACGACCCGCAGCACCGCGTCCCGGGGCTGGAGCTGACGCTCGGCGTGGAGGAGGGTGAGCTCGTCGTTCGTCAGGCAGTCCTCCGCCTCGGTGTCCAGGTAGGTGAGCAGGTGGGCACGCACCCGCGGCACCCGCGCCCGGATCGCCGGGTGCGCAGCGACCGGCGCCGTGGCGAAGAAGGACGTGAGGAGGTCCTGCGCCGAGACCGGGACCTGCTCGCCGTCGTCCATGACCGCATCGTGCCACCGACCACCGACATCGCCGGGACGGGCGTTCCCGCCTCGCGGGGACCTCCCCGTGAGACTTGGGACCTTCGGTCTGGCGTCGGGCGCCACGCAGGTGGTCTACTTAGGTAATGCTCACCTCACTTCAGGGCCCGACCGACGAGGCGGTCGCCACGCAGGACGTCCCGCTCGACGGGCGTCCCGCGTACCGGCCCTTCGCCGTCGAGGTGGCCGCCGTCCGTGTGCTCGGGCCGAGCTTCCGGCGCGTCACCCTCACCGGCGCGGACCTGCGGTGGTTCGGCACCCACGGCCACGACCAGCGGGTCAAGCTCGTGCTCCCGCTCGAGGACGGCCACCTCACCGACGTCGGCCAGGAGGACGAGGAGACGATCCTCGCGGGCACCTGGTACGAGCGCTGGCGCCAGACCCCGGAGGACCGGCGCAGCCCGTTCCGCACGTACACCGTGCGCGCCGCGCGGCCCGCGAGCCGCGAGGTCGACATCGACATGGTCGTCCACGGCGACGCCGGTCCCGCCTCACGCTGGCTCACCCGGGCCCAGGTCGGCGACCGCGTCGTCCTCGTCGGCCCCGACGCCCGCTCCCGCGACAACGCCGTCGGCTCGGACTGGTCGCCCGGCACCGCCACCGACCTCCTCCTCGCCGGCGACGAGACCGCCGCCCCCGCGATCTGCTCGATCCTCGAGAGCCTGCCGGCCGGCCGCCGTGCCCGCGCGTTCATCGAGGTGCCCGAGGCCGGTGACGTCCTCGACGTCACCCTGCCGCCGGGCGCCCGCCTCACCTGGCTCAGCCGGGAGGGCCGCGCCCACGGCGAGGAGCTCGTCCCCGCCGTCCGCTCCTGGGTCGACTCGCACGCGGCGCTGCTCGGCGGCGCCCGCGCCGTCGAGCGCCAGACCCTCGAGGACGTCGACGTCGACTCCCAGCTCCTGTGGGACTCCCCGGTCCTGCAGATCCAGCCGATCGACAGCTGCGGCCGCGGCGAGCGCTGCGGCTCCGACTTCTACGCCTGGTTCGCCGGCGAGGCCGCCGTCATCAAGACGCTGCGCCGCCTGCTCGTGAGCGAGGTCGGCGTCTGCCGGCGCCGCGTCGCGTTCATGGGCTACTGGCGCCAGGGCCGCGCCGAGGCGCAGTGACCCCGCGCACCACCCGTCGATGACCCAGACCCTCACCACCGACCCCCGACGACGCACCGCCCCCACCCGGCGGCGCGTGCTCGCGCTCGCCGGCGCGGCCGTGCTGCTGCTCCTCGTCGTCGCGGCCAGCCTCGCGCTCGGTGCCCGAGACATCCCGCTCGGCACCGTCGTCGACGCGCTCACCGCACGCGTGCCGGGCGACGCGGACCACAACGTCGTCCTGGACCAGCGGCTGCCGCGCACCGTCGTCGGGCTGCTGGTCGGCTGCGCGCTCGGCCTCGCGGGCACCGTCATGCAGGGCGTCACCCGCAACCCCCTCGCCGACCCCGGCCTGCTCGGCATCAACGCCGGCGCCTCGCTCGCCGTCGTCCTGTCGATCACCGTCCTGGGCATCACCAGCCCGGCCGGGTACGTGTGGTTCGCCTTCGCGGGCGCGGCGGCCGCGATGGTCGTCGTCTACGGCATCGGCTCGATGGGCCGCAGCGGCACGACCCCGGTCAAGCTCGCGCTCGTCGGCACCGCGCTCACCGCGGGCATCACCTCGGTGCTCACGCTCCTGCTCCTGGGCAGCACGACGGCGACGAACACCTACCGCTTCTGGGCGGTCGGCTCCCTCGCGGGCCGGGGGAGCGGCACCGGCGCCGACGTCCTCGTCACGCTCCTGCCCTTCCTCGCCGTGGGCGCCGTCCTCGCCCTGCTCTCCGGACGCGCGCTCAACCTGCTGTCGATGGGGGAGGACCTCGCCCGCGGGCTGGGCCTGGACATCCGCCGCTCGCGGCTCCTCGCCGTGCTCGCCGCCGTCCTCCTCGCCGGAGGGGCGACCGCCCTCGCCGGCCCGGTCGTCTTCGTCGGGCTCGTCGTGCCGCACATCGTCCGCCCGCTCACCGGGCCGGACTACCGCTGGGTGCTCGCCTTCGCCGCCGTCGTCGGTCCTGCGCTCCTCCTCACCGCGGACGTCATCGGCCGGCTCGTCGCCCGCCCGGGTGAGCTGGAGGTCGGCCTCGTCGTCGCCCTCGTCGGCGCGCCCGTGATGGTCGCCATCGTCCGCCGAGCACGGCTGGCCGGGCTATGACGACGATCGCGACCCCCGCCCCCGCCCGCGACGTGCTGCGCACCGTCCGCCACGCGCGGCGGCGCCGCGCGGTCCTCGTGTGCGCCGTGCTCGTCGCCGCGGTGCTCGTGCTGGCCTGGCTCAGTCTCGTGTGGGGCGGCCGCACGGCCGACACCCTCGACTACTTCGCCGGCCTGCTCGGCACCGGCGAGGGCGGCGGGGAGTTCACCATCGGGCGGCTGCGCCTGCCGCGGGTCGTCCTCGCCGTGCTCGTGGGCGCGGCCCTCGGGATCGCCGGCGGGATCTTCCAGTCCGTGCTCGGCAACCCGCTCGCCAGCCCCGACATCCTCGGCGTCAGCGGCGGCGCGAGCCTGGCGGCCGCGTTCGCGATCCTCGGGCTCGGGCTCAGCGGCGCCGCCGTCGGCATCGCCGCCTTCCTCGGGGCCACCGTGGTCGCTGTGGCGATCTACCTGCTCGCCTGGCGCGACGGCGTCACCGGCTTCCGCTTCGTCCTCATCGGCGTCGCGGCCGCGTTCGTCGTCAACGGCGCCATCGGGTACCTCCTCACCCGCGCCGAGGTCAACGACGTGCGCGCCGCGCTCGTGTGGATGGTCGGCAGCATCGGCACGCCCCGGTGGGGCGACGTCGCCGTGCTCGCCGTCGTCATCCTCGTGCTCATCCCGTTCGTCGTCGGCGTCTCCTGGCAGCTGCGGGCCCTCGGGCTCGGGGACGAGGCGGCAGGCGGTCTCGGCGTGCGCGTCGAGCGCGCCCGGCTGCTCGCCCTCGCCCTCGCCGTCGCCCTCACCGCCGGCGCCACCGCCTTCGCCGGTCCGGTCGCGTTCGTCGCCTTCGTCTCCGCGCCGATCGCGCGCCGCCTGCTGCCGAGCGGGGGGACGGTCCTCGGCCCGGCCGCCCTCGTGGGCGCCGTCGTCGTCCTCGCCGCCGAGCTCCTCGCCACGCACCTCGTCCCGTCCCTGGAGGTCCCCGTGGGAATCGTCACCGGCATCGTCGGGGCCGCCTACCTGCTGTGGCTGCTCGCCACCACCGACCGCCGGGAGGCGACCTCATGACCGCCGAGCACGACCTGCGCGCCGTCGGGCTCAGCCTCGCCTACGACGGCCGGAAGGTGGTCACCGGGCTGGACCTCGCGCTGCCGCCCGGCGCCGTCACCGTCATCGTCGGGCCCAACGGCTGTGGCAAGTCGACGCTGCTGCGCGGCCTGGCGCGCCTGCTGCGGCCCGCGGGCGGCGCCGTGCTGCTGGACGGCACCCCGCTCCACAAGCTCCCCTCCCGCGACGTCGCCCGTACCGTCGGCATCCTCCCGCAGAGCCCCACCGCCCCCGAGGGCATCACCGTCGCCGACCTCGTCGGCCGCGGCCGCCACCCCCACCAGGGCTGGTTCCGGCAGTGGGACGCGGCCGACGACGGCGTCGTGGCCGCGGCCCTGGAGGCCACCGGCACCCTCGAGCTCGCCGCGCGCCGCGTCGACGAGCTCTCCGGTGGCCAGCGCCAGCGCGTGTGGATCGCCATGGCGCTGGCCCAGGACCCCGACATCCTCCTGCTGGACGAACCGACGACGTTCCTCGACGTCACCCACCAGCTCGAGGTCCTCGACCTGCTCGCCGACCTCAACCGCGAGCGTGGCACCACGGTGGCGATGGTCCTCCACGACCTCAACCTCGCCGCCCGGTACGCCGACCACCTCGTCGTCATGTGCGACGGCGAGATCACCGCGCTCGGCCCTCCGAGCGAGGTCCTCACCACCGAGCTCGTGGCCGACGCGTTCGCGCTCCGCGCGCGCGTCGTGCCCGACCCGGTGACCGGCTCGCCGATGGTCGTGCCCATCGGCCCGTACGCGAGCCGGCCCCCCACCCGCCTCCCCGGGTGACCCATACCCCTGTCAACCGACCACTTCCCCAAGGAGACCATCCAGTGTCCCGACGTTCCATCCCGGTGGCCCTCACCGCCACCGTGGCCCTCGCCCTCACCGCCTGCGGCAACGCCGAGGAGCCCGCAGGCAGCGAGACCACCGCGACCGCGGAGGCAGTGACGATCGAGCACGCCTTCGGCAGCACCGAGATCCCCGCCGGCGCGACCGACGTCGTCACCCTCGGCTGGGGCTCCACCGAGGCCGCGCTCGCGCTCGGTGTCGTCCCCGTCGGCATCGAGGCGCAGACCTACGCCGTCGACGAGAACGGGCTGCTGCCGTGGGTCAACGAGGCCCTTGCCGAGGTCGAGGCGGAGCCCACGATCCTCCCCGCCACGGTCGAGGAGCCGGCCTACGAGGACATCGACGCGCTCGACCCCGACGTCATCCTCGCGCCCTACTCCGGCATCACCGAGGAGCAGTACGACATCCTCAGCGAGATCGCCCCCACCGTGGTCTACCCCGAGGAGCCGTGGACCACGCCGTGGCGCGACGTCGTCTCGATCGTCGGTGAGTCCCTCGGCATGGACGAGGAGGCCGACGCGCTCGTCGCCGAGCTCGACGCCACCCTCGAGGAGACCGCCGCCGCCCACCCCGAGCTCGACGGCGTCACCGTGGCCGCGATCTGGGACGTCGGCGGCACGTTCTACGTCTACAAGCCGGCCGACTCGCGCGTGGACTTCCTGCTCGACCTCGGCCTGGAGAGCGCGCCGTCCGTCGAGGAGCTCGACACGGGCGGGGAGACCTTCGTCTACTCCCTGTCCTACGAGGAGACCGACAAGCTCGACGCCGACGTCATCGTCAACTACGCGAGCACCGAGGAGGAGATCGAGAACTTCCTCGCCCAGTCCTACGCCCAGGCGATCCCGGCCGTGCAGGACGGTGCCATCGCGAACATCACCGGTGACCAGCTCATCGCCGCGATGTCCCCGCCCACCGCGCTGTCGATCAACTGGGGCCTGGACGAGTACGTCGACGCCATCAGCGCCGCCGTCGACCAGATCGGCTGACCGACTCCCGGTCGTCCCGCCCTTCTCCGCCGAGAGCCGGATCCTGCCCCGCGCAGGGTCCGGCTCTCGCCGTCGCCGGGGGCGTGCCCTCGCACCCACCCCACCTCACCCCCACCCCAGCCCACCCCGCACCCGCCGAGCGCTGGATCGTGCGCGTCAGCCGACCTGGTCGGCGAGTGCAGGATCCAGCGCTCGGTGAGAAGAGGGCGGGGTGGGTGGAGCGGAAGGCCGGGTGCAGGATCCAGCTCTCGGCGGTAGGTCGCGGAGGGTGGGGGGAGGGGAGACGGGGGTCTCGGTGCGGGTGGGTGGGAGCGGGGCTCGGGGCGGGTAGAGTAGGGGCGGCGAGCAGGGCGCGGTGTGCGCGAGAGCACACCCGTTCCGCGGCTCCACCGGGCTTTGCACATTTGCCCGAGCGGGGCGCGGCGCGTACCCTAGAACGTCGGTGCGTCTCGGACGCGCCTCCCTTGTACGCCTTGCGCGTGCCGGCCTGACGGCCGCCGCGCGAGGTCCCGTAACGACAGAGATGAGCAGCAACGTGGTGTACGCGATCGTCAAGGCCGGCGGCCGACAGGAGAAGGTGTCCGTCGGCGACGTCGTCGTCATGAACAGGGTTGGCGGCAAGGTTGGTGAGACCGTCAACCTCACCCCGCTCATGCTCGTGGACGGCGACAAGGTGACCACCGGCGCGGACGACCTGGCCAAGGTCACCGTCACCGCCGAGATCGTCCGCGCCGAGCGCGGCAAGAAGATCACGATCATGAAGTTCAAGAACAAGACCGGCTACCGCAAGCGTCAGGGTCACCGCCAGGAGCTGACCCGCGTCAAGGTCACCGGCATCAAGTAAGGCTCGCGGTCCCACCGGGCCCGGTTCCGCACCCGTTCCCCCCTCACCACGAAAGCAGGTTCGAGATGGCACACAAGAAGGGCGCCAGCTCATCCCGGAACGGCCGCGACTCGAACGCGCAGCGCCTCGGCGTCAAGCGCTTCGGCGGTCAGGTCGTCAACGCCGGCGAGATCATCGTCCGCCAGCGTGGCACCAAGTTCCACCCCGGCGACAACGTCGGCCGCGGCAAGGACGACACCCTGTTCGCCCTCGCCGCCGGCGCCGTCGAGTTCGGCTCCAAGCGCGGGCGCAAGACGGTCAACGTCGTCGCGGCCGAGGCCTGAGCGACACCGCTCCACACGCTTCCGGCGGGGGCGGACGGCACGAGCCGTCCGCCCCCGCTGCCGTATCCGCAACACAGTAGGAGGACAGATGGCCAGCTTCGTCGACCGGGTCGTGCTGCACGTAGCCGGCGGCAACGGCGGCAATGGCGTCGCCTCCGTCCGGCGTGAGAAGTTCAAGCCCCTCGGCGGCCCCGACGGCGGCAACGGCGGCAGGGGCGGGGACGTCATCCTCGAGGTCGACCCGCAGACGACGACGCTGCTCGCCTACCACCACTCCCCGCACCGCCGCGCCACGAACGGCGCCCAGGGTGCAGGGGACCTGCGCAACGGCAAGAACGGGGAGGACCTCGTCCTCGCCGTGCCCGACGGCACCGTCGTCAAGACGAAGGACGGTGAGGTCCTCGCCGACCTCGTCGGGGCCGGCACCCAGTTCGTCGCCGCCGCCGGCGGTCACGGCGGCCTGGGCAACGCCGCCCTCGCCTCCCCGCGCCGCAAGGCTCCCGGCTTCGCGCTCCTCGGTGAGGAGGGGGAGACCACCGAGCTCGTCCTCGAGCTCAAGAGCGTCGCCGACGTCGCGCTCGTCGGCTTCCCCAGCGCGGGCAAGTCGAGCCTCATCGCCGCGATGTCCGCCGCCCGCCCGAAGATCGCGGACTACCCCTTCACCACGCTCGTGCCGAACCTCGGCGTCGTCCAGGCCGGCGACGAGCGCTACACCGTCGCCGACGTGCCCGGCCTCATCCCCGGCGCCAGCCAGGGCAAGGGACTGGGCCTGGACTTCCTGCGCCACATCGAGCGCTGCGCCGTCATCGTCCACGTCCTCGACTGCGCCACCCTCGAGCCCGACCGTGACCCGATCAGCGACCTGGACACCATCGAGGCCGAGCTCTCGGCCTACGCCGAGGACCTCACCGTCGCCGGCCGGCTCCCGCTCGCGCAGCGTCCGCGCGTCGTCGTCCTCAACAAGGTCGACGTCCCCGAGGCCCGTGACCTCGCCGAGCTCGTCCGGCCCGAGATCGAGGCCCGCGGTCTGGAGGTCCACGAGATCTCCGCAGCCAGCCACGAGGGCCTGCGCCCGCTGTCCTTCGCGCTGGCCCGGCTCGTCGCCGAGGCGCGGGCCGCGGCCCCCGCCGCCGAGCCCACGCGCGTCGTCCTGCGGCCCAAGGCGGTCGACGACGCCGGCTTCACCGTGACCGCCCGTCACCGCCACGACGGCGTCTTCTACCAGGTCCGCGGCGCCAAGCCCGAGCGGTGGGTGCGCCAGACCGACTTCGCCAACGACGAGGCGGTCGGCTACCTCGCCGACCGGCTCGCCCGCCTGGGCGTGGAGGACGAGCTGTTCAAGGCGGGCGCGAAGCCCGGCGACGAGGTCGTCATCGGCCCGGTCGAGGGCGGGGTCATCTTCGACTGGGAGCCGACCATGCTCACCGGCGCCGAGCTCCTCGGCCCGCGCGGCAGCGACCAGCGGATCGAGGACGTCGAGTACGCTCCCCGCTCCTCGCGCGCCGAGCGGCGCAAGGGGTACAAGGAGCGGATGGACGCCAAGGCCGCCGCCCGCGAGGAGCTGTGGACCGAGCGGGAGTCCGGACACTGGGCCACTCCCGAGCCCGAGGAGCCGCACGCGGCACAATAGCCCCGTGAATCCCGCGCTCCTCGACCGTTCCGGCATCCCGCGGGCCGGACGGGTCGTCGTGAAGATCGGCTCGTCCTCCCTCACCGGGTCCGACGGCCGGCTCGACCTCGACCGCGTCCGCTGGCTCGCGGCGGTCATCGCCGGGCGCCGCGCCGCCGGGCAGGAGGTCGTCCTCGTGTCCTCCGGCGCGATCGCCGCCGGGATCGCGCCGCTCGGGCTGCCGATGCGCCCGAACGACCTCGCGACCGCGCAGGCGACGGCGTCGGTGGGCCAGGGGATCCTCGTGGCCCGCTACACCGAGGCCTTCGCCCAGCACGGCCGGCGTGTGGGCCAGGTGCTCCTCACCGCCGAGGACCTCATCCGCCGCCAGCACTACCGCAACGCCCAGCGCGCACTCGAGCGGCTGCTCGCCCTCGGCGTCGTGCCCGTCGTCAACGAGAACGACACCGTCGCGACCGACGAGATCCGGTTCGGGGACAACGACCGCCTCGCGGCGCTCGTCGCCCACCTCGTGCGCGCCGACGTCCTCGTCCTGCTCACCGACGTCGACGGCCTGTACGACGGGCCGCCGAGCAGGCCCGGCGCCCGGCGCATCGCGGAGGTGCACGGGCCGGAGGACCTCGCCGGCATCGAGGTGACCGGACGGGGCACGACCATCGGGACCGGTGGCATGGTCACCAAGCTCGAGGCGGCGTCGATCGCGACGAGCGCGGGCGTGCCCGTCGTCCTCACCGCGGCCGCCAACGCCGACCGGGCGCTGGCCGGGGAGCCGGTGGGCACGTGGTTCGCGGCCACCGGGCGGCGCAAGAGCACCCGCCGGCTGTGGCTGGCGCACGCCGCGCGCACCGCGGGCCGGCTCGTGCTCGACGACGGCGCGATCCACGCGATCACCCACGGCAAGCGGTCGCTGCTCGCCGCGGGCGTCGTGGGCGTCGAGGGGGACTTCGAGCCGGGCGACCCGGTCGAGCTCGCCACCACCGGCGGGGTGGTCGTGGCCCGCGGCATCGTCGGGCACAGCGCGGCCGAGGTGGCCCAGATGCAGGGCAGGACCACCGCCCAGCTCCGGGAGGAGGACGGCGCCCCCCATCCCCGTCCCGTCGTCCACCGCGACGACCTCGTCATCGTGCGTCGCTACTGACCCACCCCGCCGCGAGAGAGCTGGACGGCGCGGCACCGGAGCGGCCCCAGGACGAGCGTGCGGCCGAGCCGGTCGCTAGGCGTCCGTCCTGGCCACGGGCTGCCGCAGGATCGTGCGCAGCCGGTCGGCGGCCGTGCGCCGCGCGTCGCTGAGGTAGATCTCGTGGTGCTTGCCGGTCATCCGCAGACCGTGCGAGGGGATGAAGCGGTCGTGCATCTCCTCGAGCACCGGCGCTTCGTCGTCGTAGGACCCGACGTGGAGGGTCTGGACGCACAGGCCCTCGTCGAACGTCTCCAGGCGCACGGCGTCGAGGGCGGGGGCGCCTCCCTTGCGCGCGACCGTCTCGACGGCGGCGCCCAGGTGCTCGCCCGTGATCCACTCGGGGACCATGACCATCATGGTCCAGGACCACCGGGACTTGTCCCGGTCGGTGGTGAACGCGGCCATGTCCGTGGACCACCACAGGCCCTCGAGCGGCATCACCGTGTAGTCGCGGCCGAGCTCGCCCTTGCTGAGGAACTTCAGCGTGTACGCGACGGGGTAGAGCGAGGACAGGGCGTCCTGGTACGCCGTCGAGGTGTTGGGGTCGCCGTGCCCGTCGACCATGAGGAACTGCAGGGCCGGCACGGTGACGACCGAGAACTCACCGCGGCGCGCGGTGTAGGTGGCGATCTCCTTCTTGAGGTCAGCCTTCATGCGTGCGCACGGCCGCGCGGGCTCAGGAGCCCTCGGGCCAGCTCGACGGCGCGTCCGCGCCACCTTCGACGACGTCCTCCTGGGCGCCGGGCAGGGTCGTCCAGTCGTCCTTCGGCCGGTAGCCGAGCTCGAGCATCGTGTTGGTGAGGTCCCAGCGCCGGTTGGGGTTGTCGGAGATGGCGTAGTAGACGCCGTAGGGGACGTCCGCCTCGATGGCGCGGCGCACGACGTGCTCGGTGTCGTCCGGGCTCAGCCACATCGCGCGCAGGATGTCGTCCTGCGCCTCCAGCGGGTCCTCGGTGTACCAGCCGATGCGCAGGGCGATGAACTCGATGCCGTGCTCGTCGTGGTAGAACCGCCCGAGCGTCTCCCCGAACACCTTCGACACCCCGTACAGCGAGTCGGGGCGGGGCAGGTGGTGGGGGTAGACGGGCCACTCACCGAGCCGGTCGTACATGCCCATCGCGTGGTTGGACGAGGCGAAGACGAACCGCCGCACGCCGGCCTCACGCGCCGCCTCGAGCACGTTGCGCAGCCCCACGATGTTCGCGGTGAGGACCGCGTCCCACTCCGACTCCGGTGACGCCGACCCGGCGAGGTGGACGACGACGTCGACTCCGTCCATGAGCTCTCGCACCTCGTCGTAGTCGTCGAGGTCGGCCCGGTGCATGGTCCGTTCCTGGTGCTCGTCCGCCGGCGTCCGGCCGTGGGTCACGACGTCGTAGTCAGAGCCCAGGCGTTCCTCGAGCAGCTGTCCGATGCCGCCGCTCGCGCCGGTGAGAAGCACACGTGTCCGTCGGTCCGTCGAAGTCATCCCCCCATCGTGGGACACCGTGGCGCGGCGCGCCCGTCGTTCAGCGCTCCTCGACGTCCGAGCCGTCCTCCGCGGGATCGGGCACGGCGCACACGCCGTCGACGCACACGCCGGCGTCCTGCTCCCCGAGCGGGACGAGGCCCGGCTGGGGAGGGAAGGGGGAGAGCGGCAGCCCGCTCACCGGGCCTCCACCTGCTCGCTGCGCACCTGCTCGAGCGCCTGGGTGAACACCTCGGGCTGCTGCGCGCCGGAGACGCCGTACTTGCCGCCGATGACGTAGAACGGCACGCCCTGGATCCCGTACTGGCGCGCCTGCGAGATGTCCTGCGCCACGGCGTCGGCGTAGGTGCCGTGCTCCAGGGCGTCGCGCAGCGCGTGGCCGTCGAGCCCGGCCTCGGAGCCGAGCGCGACGAGCTCGTCGACCGAGCCGAGGTGCCGCCCCTCCTGAAAGTACGCCGCGAAGAGCCGCTCGACGAGCTCGAGCTGGCGGCCCTGGGCGCGGGCGGCGTGGAGCGCCTCGTGCGCCAGGAGCGTGCGGGTCTGGCGCACGGCGGCGAAGTCGTAGTCGAGACCGACGTCGGCCGCGATCGTCGTGACCTGGGAGAGCATCTGCTCGACCTGCTCGGGCGCCATGCCCTTGTGGGCGAAGAGGAAGTCGACGACGCTGCCGTCGTAGTCCACCGGGGTGTCGGGGGAGAGCTCGAAGGAGTGGTAGGTGACGGTGACGTCGTCGGCGCCGTCGAAGGCGGCGAGCCCGGCCTCGAACCTGCGCTTGCCGATGTAGCACCAGGGGCAGGCGATGTCGGACCAGACGTCGACGTGGAGGGGTTCGGTCATACCCGGGTGAACCACACCCGACGCCGAAACCTTCCCGGGGGTCAGGCGGACTTCTTGCTCGCCGGCTTCTTGCGGGTGGTCGTCCCCGACTTCTTCGCGGCCGACGCCGCGGGCTTCTTCTCGGTCGAGGAGGAGGCCTTCGCGCCGCCGGAGGCCTTGCGGGGGGAGCGCGAGCCGGAGGACGACGCCGAGGATCCGGAGCCCTTCGCCGAGCTGCCGCCGGACTTCTTCTCCTTGGCCGCGGAGACCGAGCGGCGCAGCGCCTCCATGAGGTCGAGCACCTCGGCCTCCTCGCCCTTCTCCTGCTCGCCGAAGGTCTCCTCGGTGTCGACGGTGTCGCCCTGCTCGAGCTTGGCCTCCACGAGGGTGCGCAGCTGCTCCTGGTACTCGTCGGTGTAGTCGGCGGGCTCGAAGTCCCCGGAGAAGTTCTCCACCAGGGCCGAGGCCATCTCCAGCTCCTTGGCGCTGATCCGCACGCCGGAGTCGAGGCCGGTGAAGTCCGGCTCGCGGACCTCGTCCTCCCACAGCAGCGTCTGGAGCAGCATGACGTCATCGCGCACCCGCAGCGCCCCGAGCTGGGTGCGCTGGCGCAGCGTGAAGGAGACGATGGCGGTGCGGTCGGTCTCCTCGAGCGTGCGGCGCAGCAGCGCGTAGGACTTGGCCGACGTCGAGGCGGGTGCGAGGTAGTAGGTCTTCGACATCATGATCGGGTCGACCTGGTCGCTCGGGACGAACTGGAGGATCTCGATCTCGCGGGAGCGCTCGGTCGGCAGCTCCCCGAGCTCGTCGTCGGTGAGGACCACGGTGCGGTCGCCGTCGTCGTACGCCTTGTCGATCTCGCCCCACTCGACGACCTCGCCGCACACCTCGCAGCGGCGCTGGTAGCGGATGCGCCCGCCGTCCTTGCCGTGGACCTGGTGCATGCGCAGGTCGTGGCTCTCGGTGGCGCTGTAGACGGAGATGGGGACGTTGACGAGGCCGAAGGTGATCGAGCCCTTCCAGATCGCGCGCATACGGGCCTCCTTCCGGGCACGGTCGAGTGGCACTGGCATCCAGTGAAGTGCCCGTACCGTACTCCCGCCAGCGGAAATCCGGAATGCCGGCGCAAACCCTCCCCGCGCGGGTGCGGGTGGCCGTAGGTTGTCCCCGCGCAGTGTCGCGCGCCGGGAGGAGTCCTCGTGGAGATCTGGTTGTGGGTGGTCACGGCCCTGCTGGCCGTCGTGTTCCTCGGGTCGGGCACCTCGAAGCTCGTCAAGTCCCGTCAGGCGCTCTACGACGCCGGGATGACGTACGTCGAGGACGTGCACCCGGCCGCCCTCAAGGGCATCGGCGTGCTCGAGGTGGCGGGCGCGCTCGCCCTCGTCCTGCCGCCGGTGCTCGAGCGTGGCCAGCAGGCGGTGCCGGCCGCCGCCTGGGCGCTCGCCGTCATGATGCTCGTCGCCACGGCGCTCCACGTCCGGCGGCGCGAGCCGTTCGTCGTCCCGCTCGTCGCGGCCGTCGTCGCCGGGACGCTGGCCGTCCTCCATGCCACGGGCTACCCCCTGTAGCGGAGCGGCGCGGCGCCGGGCAGCATGACGGCATGGCGAAGGACGGCGATCCCACGGTCGTGCAGGTCGACGGTCACCGGCTGCGTCTGACCAACCTCGACAAGGTCCTCTACCCGGCCACCGGGACGACCAAGGCCGACGTCCTGGAGTACTACGCCCGCATCGCCCCGGTCATGCTGCCGCACTGCGCGGGGCGCCCGGCCACCCGCAAGCGCTGGCCGAACGGGGTGGGCACGGCCGAGAAGCCGGGGGAGGTGTTCTTCCACAAGAACCTCGGGGCGGGCACGCCGGACTGGGTGGAGCGGGTGGAGCTGCAGCACAGCGACCACACCAACACCTACCCGATCGTCGACGAGGCGGCGACGCTCGCCTGGTTCGCGCAGGTGGCCGCGCTCGAGGTGCACGTGCCCCAGTGGCGCGTGGGCAGCGACGGCAAGCGCCGCAACCCCGACCGGCTCGTCCTCGACCTCGACCCGGGGGAGGGCGCCGGGCTGCCCGAGTGCGTCGAGGTCGCCCTCCTCGCCCGGGAGATCCTCCAGGGCATGGGGTTGGAGAGCGTCCCGGTCACCAGCGGGTCCAAGGGCGTGCACCTGTACGCCCCGCTGCGCGGCGTCGCGACCTCCGAGGAGGTGAGCGAGGTGGCCCGGGAGCTCGCCCGCACCCTGGAGACCGACCACCCCGACCTCGTCGTGTCCAACATGAAGAAGGAGCTGCGCCGCGGGAAGGTGCTCGTCGACTGGTCGCAGAACAACCGGAACAAGACGACGATCGCCCCCTACTCCCTGCGCGGGCGCGAGCACCCGATGGTCGCCGCGCCGCGCACGTGGGAGGAGCTGGAGGACCCCGGTCTGCGCCACCTCGACCTCCACGAGGTGCTCGAGCGTGTCGAGCGCGAGGGAGACCCGATGGCGGCGCTCGCCGACGCCGCCGACCAGGCCGGTGGGGCGCCCCGCCGCGACCGGCTCGAGGTCTACCGCGCCAAGCGCGACGCGGGCCGGACCCCCGAGCCGGTCCCCGCCTCCGTCGCCCCGCACGACGGCACGCTCGCCTTCGTCATCCAGGAGCACCACGCCAGCCGGCTCCACTGGGACCTGCGCCTCGCCCACGACGGCGTCCTCGTCAGCTGGGCGCTGCCCAGGTGCGTGCCGACGACGCCGCGCAAGAACCACCTCGCCGTGCAGACCGAGGACCACCCGATGGAGTACCTCACCTTCTCCGGCGCGATCCCCAAGGGCGAGTACGGCGCCGGTGAGATGACGGTCTGGGACCACGGCACCTACACCTTCGAGAAGTGGCGCGAGGGCAAGGAGGTCATCGTCACCCTCACCGGGCAGCCCGACGGCGGTCTCGCCGGTCCCGACGGGCCCGGCCGCACGAGCCGCTTCGCCCTCATCCACACCGGAGGGCGCTCCGAGGCGGAGGAGAACCACTGGCTCATCCACCTCATGTCGGCGCCCGGCGAGGACGACGCGCAGGACCGTCCCGTGCAGGACCGTCCCGCCCCGGAGCGGCCGCGCCCGACCCGCGGCCGCGCCGCGAAGGAGGAGGGGCCCCGGGGCGCTCCGCCGGAGTTCATCAGCCCCATGCTCGCCACCCCGAGCGACGCCCAGGTCCTGGACCGGTCGGCGCAGTGGGCGGTGGAGATGAAGTGGGACGGGGTGCGCGCCGTCGTCCTCGTCGACCACGGGAAGGTGCGCATCGTGGGCCGCAGCGGCCGCGACGTCACCGCGAGCTACCCCGAGCTCGCCGGGCTGGCCGACTGCCTCGACGCGGAGACCGCCGTGCTCGACGGGGAGATCGTCGCCCTCACCCCCGAGGGCCGGCCCGACTTCGGGCTGCTCCAGCAGCGCATCCAGCTCGCCGACCAGCGCCAGATCACCCGCGCCGCCGGGCAGAACCCGGTGCGGCTCATGCTCTTCGACGCGCTCGAGGTCGACGGCCGCAGCCTGCTGCGCCGCACCTACGACGAGCGACGCGAGGTGCTCGAGGAGGTGGTCGACGCCGGGGCGCACGACCTCGTCGAGGTCCCGCCCGCCTTCGACGGCGACCTCGACGCCGCCGTCGCGGCGAGCCGGCAGTGGCGCCTCGAGGGCGTCGTCGCGAAGCGTCGCGACGCCGCCTACACCCCTGGCCGGCGCAGCCGCTCCTGGCTGAAGATCAAGCACTCGGCCACCCAGGAGGCGGTCGTCGTCGGGTGGCGGCCCGGGCAGGGCGCGCGCGAGGGCAAGGTCGGCTCGCTCCTCCTCGCCCTCCCGCACGACGACGGGCTGCAGTACATCGGCCGCGTGGGAAGCGGGTTCTCCGAGCGCGAGGCGACCCAGTGGGCCCGCGAGCTCGGACGCGAGGAGCGCAAGACGGCCCCGCTCGAGGTGCCGCGGCCCGAGGCGCGCGACGCCCGCTGGGTGACCCCGCGGCGCGTCGCCGAGGTCGAGTTCGCCGAGTGGACCTCCACCGGCCGGCTGCGCCACCCCCGCTGGCGCGGCTGGCGCCCGGACAAGGACCCGGCCGACGTCCTGCGGGAGTCCTGAGCCCCGTCCGCGGGCTGCCGGACGTGGGCGGTGCCACGTCCAGGGCACCCCGGAGGCCCGGCTCGGCGTCGTAGCATCGAGGCGACACGACGAAGGGAACCTCCACCATGGCGACACCCGCGGTCCTGCGTGCCGACGACCTCTGGGCGGGCTACCCCGGCGCGAGCGTGCTACGCGGGGTCACCCTCGAGGTCCGCGGCGGGGACGCGCCCGTCGGCGTCGTCGGCCCCTCGGGCGCCGGCAAGACGACCCTCGTGCGCGCGCTCCAGGGCCGGCTGCGCCCGAGCCGCGGCTCGGTGACCTTCGACGGCCGGCCCGTCCACCGTCTCCCGCGCCGGGAGAACAAGGCGTTCAAGGCTGCCGTCCGGTTCACCTCCCAGGACTCCCTCACCGTCACCGACCCGCGCCTCACCGTGGCCCGCAGCCTCGGCGTCGCGCTGGGCGAGGCACGCAAGGCAGGGCGCTCCCACGGCACGTCGATGAACGACCTGCTCGAGACCGTCGGGCTGGCCCCGCACTTCGCCGCCCGTCGCCTCGTCACCCTGTCGGGCGGGGAGAAGCAGCGGGTCGCGCTCGCGTCGGCGATCGCCACCCGCCCCGAGATCCTCGTCCTGGACGAGCCGCTCACCGCCGTCGACCCGCAGGCCCGCGCCGACCTCGCGCGGCGACTGGCCACGGTCCTCGGCGAGCTGGGCACCGCCGTCGTCCTCGTGTCCCACGACCTCGAGCTCGTCGAGCGCACCTGCCCGCAGGTCCACGTCCTCGCCGAGGGCACCTTCGTCGCCACCGGCCGGCTCGGTGAGCTCCTCACCGCCGCGGAGCAGCACCCCACCGTGCGCGAGCTCGCGCAGGCCGCGCCGCTCGCGGTCCAGCGCTTCCGCTGACCGTCAGGGGCTCTGCGTCCGCGCGGGCTCCTCGGCCTGCTCCTCGGCCAGCGCCTCCTCGTTGGCCCCGAGCGCGGCGCCGCGCTGCTCGTGGCGGCGCATCTTCTGGTACTTGAACCGCTCGGCCACAGTCGCCTTGCCGGCGACCCGGTCGCGTGGACTGATCGGGTCGTCCCCGAGCTCGTTGTCGTAGCCCGCCTGGTAGCCCGAGGCCCAGATCTGCACCACCGCCCACGCGACGGCGGTGTAGGGCACGGCGAGGATCGCCCCGAAGATGCCACCCACGATGGTCCCGACGGTGAGCGCGAGGAGGATGACCATCGGGTGCAGGCTGAGCGTGCGGCCCATGATCACCGGCTGCAGGATGTTGCCCTCGACCTGGTTGACGACGATGATCCACGCGACGAGCAGCAGGGCGACGAGCGGCCCGTTGGTGACGAGCGCGATGAGCGCGGCGATGATGCCGGCGAGCGTCGCCCCGACGACGGGGATGAAGGCGGTGACGAAGACGACCACCGACAGCGGGATCGCGAGCGGCACCCCGGCGATGACGAGGAACGCCCCGATGAAGACGGCGTCGACGAGCGCGACGAGCGCCGTCCCGCGGACGTAGCCGCCGAGCACCTCGGTGCCCCGGTCGACCGACTCGGCGAGCTTGGCCCGCCGCTCACCCCGCACCCAGCGCAGGGCGAAGTTCCACATCGTCGTCCCGTCCTTGAGGAAGAAGAACAGGACGACGACGACGAGCACCGCGCCGGTGACGAACTGGGCGGCGGCCGAGATCCCGGTGATCGCGCCGCTCGCCGCCGCGCCGCTGGTGAGGAACTCCCCGGCCTGGGTGAGTGCCTCGTCGATGGCGGTCGTGTCGATCGGCAGCGGTCCGGAGGTGACGACGTCCTGCAGCTCCTCCCAGCCCTCGGCGGCCTGGGTGGTGAGGGTGTCCCACTCGCTGAGCACCGAGAAGACGATGCCGGTGACGACACCGCCGACGATGACGAGGATGCCGACGAACGCGGCGAGGGTGGCGAGCAGGTTCGACCAGCCGCGGCGCTCGAGCCAGTTCACCGCGGGGGAGACCGCCGCGGCGAGGATGAGCGCGACGAGCAGCGCGATGACGACGACCTGGACCCGCAGCAGCAGCCACGTCACCCCGACGACGACGGCGGCGATGAGCAGGGTCTGCGCCGCCCGGGAGGCCGCGCGCCCCATGCCGTCGGCCCACGGGCCGATGGCGGGGGTGACGGTATGGGCGGCGTCACCGACGTCGGCGAGGCCTGCCTCCGGGGTCGTGCCCTGCGGCGCGGAGGGGGACGGGGGCGGGACCGGCGAGGCCATCGGGCTGCTCCTCTGGACGTGCGCGGCGCGGTGCGCCGCGGGCCTCGACGAGGCCCGTCCCGCTGACGATAGGCCACCCCGGGGCGCGCGGCCCGGAGGACCGGATGACGACACCGGGAGGCGGACCACCCCTCGCGGGGCGGCGCCTCCCGGTGTCGGGCCGGCCACGCGGGCCGGCGTCAGGTAGCGGGCGTCAGCTCGCGTCGCCCGAGGCGGCGCGGAACATCCACGCCTGCTTCTCCAGCCCGGTGGCGATGCCGGTGAGGAGGTCGGCGCTCAGCGGGTCGGCCTCCTCGACGTCCTCCAGGCGCGCCTTGATCCGGTCGGACACGCCCTGGAGGCGCTCCTCGAACTGCCGGATCACCTTGTCGTCGGCGAGCCGACCGCCGGACAGGGCCTCCACCTGGGAGGAGCTGGCCACGGTCGAGGCGCGTCCGTCGGGCTCGCCGCCGATCGCCACGAGGCGCTCGGCGACGTCGTCGGAGGCCAGGCGCACCTGCGCGGTGACCTCGTCGAGCTGGAGGTGGATGGCCCGGAAGTGGGAGCCGTAGATGTTCCAGTGGGCCTGCTTGGCCTGCAGGGACAGGTCGATGAGGTCGACCAGGGAGTCCTGGAGGCCGGTGAGAACCTTCTCCGAGGGCTTGGCAGCCATACTGCTCCTCCTTCCACGGCGCGAGTGCGCGCCGTGACGACGGTGACGGGAACGACGTCGAGCATATGGCGGCGCCGGTGGATGCGCCTGCCGGACCTGGGCGCCCTCGCACGCCTGCGGTAGGCTGGGGCGCATGTCGCGACGGGTCCTCCTTACGCAGCCGCGCTGACCTCAGCGGGCGCCATCGGCGCCGCATCAGCGCGGCAACCTCCCTGCGGGGAGGTTTTTCCATGCCGGGAACGACTCGCCCCCACCGTGAGGAACATCGATGAGCACCGACACCACCGCGCAGCCCGCCTCCACCGGTCCCGCGGAGCCGCAGTACCGCTACACCGCCCGGCTCGCCGGTGAGATCGAGCGCGCCTGGCAGGACCGCTGGGAGGAGCAGGGCACCTTCCACGCCCCCAACCCCGTCGGTGAGCTGGCCGGGGACGCGGCGCAGGAGAAGTTCTACGTCCTCGACATGTTCCCCTACCCCTCCGGCAAGGGCCTGCACGTGGGCCACCCGCTGGGGTACATCGCCACCGACGTCGTGGGCCGGTACCAGCGGATGAAGGGCAAGAACGTCCTCCACGCGCTGGCCTACGACGCCTTCGGCCTGCCCGCCGAGCAGTTCGCCGTCCAGACCGGCCAGCACCCGCGGGTCACCACCGAGGAGAACATCGCGACCATGCGCCGCCAGCTGCGCCGCATGGGCCTGGCGCACGACGAGCGCCGCTCCTTCGCGACGACCGACACCGGCTACGTCCGGTGGACGCAGTGGATCTTCCTCCAGCTCTTCAACGCCTGGTACGACGAGGACGCCGTCCGGCCCGACGGCGGCCGCGGCGCTGCCCGCCCGATCGCCGAGCTGGAGGCCGCGTTCGCCGACGGCACCCGGCCGACGCCGTCGGGCACGCCGTGGGCCGAGATGGACGCCGCCGCCCGTACGGCCGCCCTCGACGCCCACCGGCTCGCCTACCTGTCCGAGGCGCCGGTCAACTGGTGCCCCGGCCTGGGCACCGTGCTGGCCAACGAGGAGGTCACCGCCGACGGACGCTCCGAGCGCGGCAACTACCCCGTCTTCAAGCGGAACCTGCGCCAGTGGATGATGCGCATCACCGCCTACGCTGACCGGCTGGCCGACGACCTCGACTCCATCGACTGGCCCGACAAGGTGCGCACGATGCAGCGCAACTGGATCGGGCGCTCCGAAGGTGCAGCCGTCCGCTTCGCGCTGCCCTCCCGGGTGAGCAGCGGGGAGGCCGCCGGCGGCGCCACCGACCTCGCGCTGGAGGTCTTCACCACCCGTCCCGACACGCTGTTCGGCGCGACGTTCATGGTCGTCGCCCCCGAGCACCCGATGATCGACGACGCCGTCCCCGCCGCGTGGCCCGACGGCACCCCCGACGCGTGGACCGGTGGGCACGCCACGCCGGTCGAGGCCGTGGCCGCCTACCGTGCGCAGGCCGCCGCCAGGACCGACGAGGAGCGCCAGGACGAGGGCCGCACGAAGACCGGCGTCTTCACCGGCGCCTACGCCACCAACCCGGTCAACGGGGCCAAGCTGCCCGTGTTCGCCGCCGACTACGTCCTCATGGGCTACGGCACCGGTGCGATCATGGCCGTCCCCGGCGGTGACGACCGCGACTACGAGTTCGCCCGCACCTACGGCCTGGACGTCATCCACACCGTCCAGCCGCCGGCCGACCACACCGAGGGCGCCTGGACCGGCGACGGGCAGATCATCAACTCGGCCAACGAGGAGATCTCGCTCGACGGCCTCGACGTCGCCGCCGCCAAGGCCGCGATCATCGAGTGGCTGTCCGCCAAGGGCCTGGGCGAGGCGCGCACGACCTACCGGCTGCGCGACTGGCTGTTCTCCCGCCAGCGCTACTGGGGCGAGCCGTTCCCCGTCGTCTACGACGAGGAGGGACGCGCGCACGCGCTGCCCGAGGAGATGCTGCCGGTCGACCTGCCCGAGGTCCCCGACTACTCCCCGCGCACGTTCGACCCGGACGACGCCGAGTCCTCCCCGGAGCCCCCGCTGGGCCGCGCCGAGGACTGGGTCGCCGTCGAGCTCGACCTGGGCGACGGAGTGAAGACCTACCGGCGCGACACCAACACCATGCCCAACTGGGCCGGCTCGTGCTGGTACGAGCTGCGCTACCTCGACCCCCGCAACGACGAGCAGCTCGTCGACCCGGCCAACGAGCAGTACTGGATGGGCCCGCGGGACGGGAAGCCCGCCGGGGGCGCCGACCTGTACGTCGGCGGCGTCGAGCACGCCGTGCTCCACCTGCTCTACGCCCGGTTCTGGCACAAGGCGCTGCACGACCTGGGCCACGTCGCCAGCTCCGAGCCGTTCCACAAGCTCTTCAACCAGGGCTACATCCAGGCCTACGCCTACGCCGATGCCCGCGGCCAGTACGTCCCGGCCGACGAGGTCGAGGAGGTCGCGGCGGAGGACGGCTCGGGGGAGGTCACCTTCCGCTGGCAGGGCCAGGAGGTCTTCCGCGAGTACGGGAAGATGGGCAAGTCCCTGAAGAACATCGTCACCCCCGACGACATGTACGACGCCTACGGCGCCGACACCTTCCGGGTCTACGAGATGTCGATGGGCCCGCTGGACGTCTCGCGCCCGTGGGACACCCGCGCCGTCGTCGGCTCCCAGCGCTTCCTGCAGCGGCTGTGGCGCAACGTCGTCGACGAGAGCACCGGGGAGCTGCTCGTCACCGACGAGCCGGCCGACGAGGAGACCCGTCGCCTCGTCGCCAGGACGATCGACGAGGTCGAGACCGAGATGTCGGCGATGCGGGTGAACACCGCGATCGCCCGGCTCATCGTGCTCAACAACCACCTCACCCCCATGGAGCGCAGCCCTCGCGAGGCCGTCGAGCCGCTGCTGCTCATGCTCGCGCCGGTCGCCCCGCACATCGCCGAGGAGCTGTGGCGGCGGCTGGGGCACGAGGGGTCCCTCGCGCACGAGCCGTTCCCGGTCGCAGACCCGGCGCTGCTCGTCGAGGACACCGTGACGTGCGTCGTCCAGGTGGCGGGCAAGCTGCGCGACAAGCTCGAGGTCCCCGTGGCGATCGACCCCGAGGAGCTCGAGCGGCTGGCGCTGGCGACCCCCGGCGTCCGGCGCGCGCTCGGTGACCGCGGCATCCGCAAGGTCATCGTCCGCGCCCCCCGCCTCGTCAACGTCGTCCCCGCCTGACCCCCTCACCCGACCCCGCCTGCCCCCCACCCACCCACCACCCACACCGCCACCCCACCACCCCCGCGACAGCCGACTTCCGCACGAGGGCCGACTTCCGCACGACAGCCGACTTCCGCTCGAGAGCGGAGTTCTGCGCGGGAGCCGACTTTCGCGCGACAGCCGACTTTCGCTCGAGAGCGGAGTTCTGCGCGGGAGCCGAATCGGCGTGGTGGACCACCTCGACGCGCGAGGAGGGCTGGCCGGTCGGGTGGCTGGAGGCAGGAACCTGCCACGAAGTGCTTCTCCGGGGGCCGTGATCGACGCAGAGGCGGCGTGTCGCGCGGTGTGTCGCGGACTTGGTGGCAGCTTCTGCGCGAGAGCCGAGGGTCAGCGGGGCGGCGCCAGCTCGGGGAACGCCCGGTCGAGGTACACGAGCGGCTCGGCGGCGACGTCGCGGTGGGCGAGGACCGCGCGCACGGTGAGCAGGAGGCTGTCACCCACCGGCACGCGGTGCTCGACGACGCCGCGGATCCACGCCGTCGTGCCCGGGAGAACCGGCTCGCCGGTGGGGAGGGTGCAGTGGTCGAGGCCGGCGAAACGGTCGACGCCGCGGGCCGCGAAGCGTCGCGCGACCTCGGCCTGGTCGGCCGCGAGGAAGTTGACGACGACGCTCGCAGCGGTGTCGAGGATGCGGCGCGCCATCGACCCCGCCGCGACGGAGAAGGCGAGCATCGCGGGGTGCACCGCCACGGAGATCACCGAGGTGGCGGTGAAGCCGGCAGGTCCGGCCGGGGTGGCGCAGGTGACGACGGCGACGCCGGCCGGGTGATTGCGGAAGACGGCCTTGAACTCCTCGGCCCCCACCGACTCGGGTGCCGGGGGAACGGGCTGCTCGGCAGTCATGGGTAGGCGTCGTCCTCTCGGTGGGTCGGGTGTCGTCCCATTCTGGGTCACGTGGGTGACCGGGGCGTCCCGCGGGCCCGCCGCCCGTGCGCAACTCGGCTGTCGTGCGGAAGTCGGCTGTCGGGAGCAAGTCCGCTGTCGTGCGGAAGTCCGCTGTCGTGCGCAACTCGGCTCTCGCGCGGAAGTCGGCTCTCGGGAGCAAGTCCGCTGTCGTGCGCAACTCGGCTGTCGTGCGGAAGTCGGCTGTCGCGGGGGAGGGGGAGTGGGGTGGGGGTGGACGGGCGGGGAGTGGGGGCGGGCGGCGGACATAGACTGACCGCCGTGCGTGAGACCTCCCTCCCGGTGCGGCCGGACCTCACGGGCCTCGAGCCCTACGGTGCCCCCCAGCTCGACGTGCCCGTCCTCCTCAACGTCAACGAGAACCCGCACCCGCCGTCGGCGCAGGTCGTCGCGGACCTCGCGGCGGCCGTCGCGGAGGCCGCGCCCGGCCTCAACCGCTACCCGGACCGCGAGTTCCTCGACCTGCGCGCCGACCTCGCCGACTACCTGCGCGTCGAGTCCGGCGCCACGCTGCGCCCCGAGCAGATCTGGGCCGCGAACGGCTCCAACGAGGTCATGCTCCACCTCCTCCAGGCCTTCGGCGGTCCGGGGCGCACGGCGCTGTCCTTCGCGCCGACGTACTCGATGTACCCCGAGTACGCCCGAGACACCATGACCGGCTGGGTCGCCGGACGCCGCGAGGACGACTTCACCCTCGACCCGGACCACGCCGTCGCCCAGCTGACCGAGCACCGCCCCTCCGTCGTGCTGCTCGCCAGCCCGAACAACCCCACCGGGACGGCGCTGCCGCTCTCGACCATCGAGGCGGTCGCCGAGGCAGCCCGCACCACCGGCCCCGAGGGCGCCGACGGCGCACCGACGGCGAGCGTCGTCGTCGTCGACGAGGCGTACGCCGAGTTCCGCCGGGAGGGCACGCCGAGCGCCCTGGAGCTGCTCGACCGCTACCCGCACCTCGCGGTGAGCCGGACGATGTCCAAGGCGTTCGGCCTCGCCGGGGCGCGCGTCGGCTACCTCGCCGCCGCGCCCGCGCTGGTCGACGTCCTGCGGGTCGTGCGCCTGCCCTACCACCTGTCCGCCGTCACCCAGGCCGTCGCCCGGGCCGCCCTGCGCCACCGGGGGGAGCTCATGGCGCAGGTCGCCGAGCTGCGCGCGGAGCGCGACCGCACCGTCACGTGGCTGCGCGGGCACGGCCTCACCGTCGCCGACTCGGACGCGAACTTCGTCCTCTTCGGTCCGGTGGAGGACCGTGAGAGGGTGTGGCGGGGACTGCTCGACCAGGGAGTTCTCATCCGGGTCGTCGGTCCGCCAGGATGGTTGCGGGTATCGATCGGTACCGCAGCGGAGATGGCCGCCTTCCGGTCGGCCCTAGAGGAGGTGCTCGGGCTGTGATCGAACCTGGGACGCGCACGGCGCGACTGGAGCGCACGACGTCGGAGTCGAGTGTCCTCGTCGAGCTCGACCTCGACGGCACGGGCCGGACCGACATCTCGACGACGGTGCCCTTCTACGACCACATGCTCACCGCGCTGGGCAAGCACTCGCTCATCGACCTCACCGTCCGGGCGACCGGTGACACGCACATCGACGCCCACCACACGGTCGAGGACGTCGCCATCACCCTCGGTGAGGCGCTGCGCGTCGCGCTCGGCGACAAGCGGGGCATCTCCCGGTTCGGCGACGCGCTCGTGCCGCTGGACGAGGCGCTCGCGCAGGCGGTCGTCGACGTGTCGGGACGCCCGTACCTCGTCCACACCGGCGAGCCGCCCGGCCAGGAGTACCACCTCATCGGCGGGCACTTCACCGGCTCGCTCACCCGTCACGTCCTCGAGTCGATCGCCCACCACGCCGCGATCGCGATGCACGTGCGCGTGCTCTACGGGCGCGACCCGCACCACATCGTCGAGGCCCAGTTCAAGGCCGTCGCGCGGGCACTGCGGGCGGCGATCGAGCCCGATCCCCGTGTCGAGGGGATCCCGTCCACCAAGGGGGCGCTGTGAACGAGGTCCCCGCCGTCGCCGTCGTGCTCACGCCGGTGGCCTCCGCCTCCGCGCTCGCCGGCCTGTGCGCCATGCAGGACGTCGACGTACACGTCGTGCCCTCGCGCTCGGGGGCGGTCGCGGTCGTCGACCTCGAGCCGGCCACCGAGCCGGCGGCCGAGCAGGCCGCCGAGCCGAAGGACTGGGACATCGCCGAGCTGCTCGGCACGCCCGGGCAGGAGGTGCCGCCCGCGGCCGACCAGGCCGCCCGCACCCTGTCCCGGCTCACCAAGGCCGGTGTCGTGCTCATCACCTCCGCCCTCACCACCGACTCCGGCGTCGAGCACGGCCTGTCCGGCCAGCTCACCGCCCGCCGGTACGAGCGCGGCGAGCCGGGCGAGGACGTGCCCGTGGGCCTCGTGCTCGCGGGTGCCGACGACGTCGTTGAGGACCTCGTCCTCGGCCGTGTCCGCGCGGCCGACGTCCCGGGCCACCAGCGCTCGGGGGACCTGCCCCGCTGGAAGGCCGCCCGCATGTTCGCCAAGGGCCTGCGCAAGCCGCGTCCCTGACCGCGGGCCGCGACGCACCCGCGTCGTCGCGGCCGGACGCGGGGCCGCACGTGCCGGGCGCTGTGGTTAGACTCCTCCGGTGACCAGCCAGCCGAACGTCGTCGTCCTGGACCACGGCTCCGGCAACGTCCGGTCCGCGGTCCGCGCCCTCGAGCGCGCGGGTGCCCACGTGGAGCTCACCAGCGACCCGGAGGACGTCGCGGAGGCCGATGGCCTCGTCGTCCCCGGCGTCGGCGCCTTCGCCGCCGTAATGCGCCAGCTGCGTGAGGTCGGCGGCCCGCGGATGATCGAGCGGCGCCTCGCCGGCGGCCGCCCCGTCCTCGGCATCTGCGTCGGCATGCAGGTGATGTTCGCCAGCGGCAACGAGCACGGCGAGCACGCCTCGGGCCTGGACCAGTGGCCCGGCACCGTCGACCGGCTCGAGGCCCCGATCGTCCCGCACATGGGCTGGTCCCCGGTGACCCCGCCGGAGGGCACGACCCTGTTCGCGGGGCTGGAGGACGAGCGCTTCTACTTCGTCCACTCCTACGCCGTCCAGGAGGACCCGGCCGCCGCCCTCGGCTCCGACGGGCCGCTCGAGCCGCCGCTGGTCACCTGGGCCGAGCACGGGACGCCCTTCGTCGCCGCCGTGGAGAACGGCCCGCTGTCGGCCACCCAGTTCCACCCCGAGAAGTCCGGCGATGCCGGGATCCAGCTGCTCCGCAACTGGCTGAGCACCCTGCGCTGACCGCGCGCTTCCCAAGGAGAGATCGACCCATGCCCCGCCGCCTCGAGCTGCTTCCCGCCGTCGACGTCGTCGACGGTCAGGCCGTCCGTCTCGTCCAGGGGGAGGCCGGCTCGGAGACCTCCTACGGCGACCCTGCCGAGGCCGCCCGCACCTGGGCCGAGCAGGGCGCGGAGTGGATCCACCTCGTCGACCTCGACGCCGCCTTCGGTCGCGGCTCCAACGCCGAGCTGCTCGCCGGGCTCGTCTCCGACCTCGACGTCGCCGTCGAGCTCTCCGGCGGCATCCGCGACGACGAGAGCCTCGCCCGGGCGCTGGACACCGGCGCCAAGCGGGTCAACCTCGGCACCGCGGCGCTCGAGGACCCCGAGTGGACCGCCAAGGTCATCGCCCGTCACGGTGAGCGCATCGCCGTCGGGCTCGACGTGCGCGGCACCACCCTCGCCGCCCGCGGCTGGACCCGCGAGGGCGGGGACCTGTGGGAGGTGCTCGCCCGGCTCGACGCCGACGGCTGCGCCCGCTACGTCCTCACCGACGTGCGCAAGGACGGCATGCTCAGCGGACCGAACCTCGATCTGCTGCGCGAGGTGTGCGAGCGCACCGAGGCACCGGTCGTCGCCTCCGGCGGCGTCTCCTCCCTCGAGGACATCGCCGCGCTGCGCACCCTGGTCGACGCCGGCGTCGAGGGCGCGATCGTTGGCAAGGCGCTGTACGCCGGGGCCTTCACCCTGCCCGAGGCGCTGGACGTCGCGGGGCGGCCGTGACGCCGCTGCCTCCCGAGATGATGCCGGGCGGCGGTGACGCCGCGCGTCCGCGCCCGGACCTCGCCGCCAAGCTCGGCGCCCGGACGCCCAGCGAGACCGCCGACTCCGCGGGCCAGCCGTGGGCCGGGCGCACGCTCAAGGCCAACCCGTTCTCCGGCGACGACGGCTCGGCACCGCCCGAGCTCGTCGCCGCCCTCGCCCTCACCGACGAGACCGAGCGGCTCGTCGCGGTCGCCGACGTCCTGCGCGAGGCGCGGGTGCTCGTGCCCGTCGTCGCCCACGCCCACCCCGGCCGGGACGAGGAGGGCGCCGTCTCCGGCCACACGAAGCACGGGTCGGGCGACCCGCAGGCGGACGCGTGCGCCTCGGCGGCGATGGTCTCGGTGCGGACACCGGACGGCCGTGCGGCGCTCCCGGTGTTCAGCTCGGTCGACGCGATGCGGGCCTGGGACGCCACCGCCCGCCCGGTGCCGGTCGAGGGCGTGCGCGCCGCGCTGTCCTCCGTCGCGGACGCCGACTCCATGCTCGTGCTCGACCCCGCCGGCCCGGTGACGGTCCTGCTGGGGCGGCCCGCCGTGTGGGCGATCGTCAACAACGTGCGCTGGGTGCCGTCCTGGCAGGACCCCGAGCTCACCGCCGTGGCCGTCAACGCGCTGCGGGGGATCACCGAGCTCACCGCGGTGCGCCTCGAGCGCGGCGTGCGCAGCGAGCTGCGCGCCCTGCTCGCCCTCGCCCCGGGCCTCACCCGCGAGCAGATGATGGACGCCGTCACGCGGGCTCAGGAGGCGCTGAGCGCCGACCCGGTCCTCACCGACCGCGTCGACTCCCTCGAGCTCTACCCGATGACCGCCCCCTCCTGACCCTGGTCGCGGCTCCCCGGCGGGAGCACACTGGGTCGATGTTCATCGACGAGGGGCGGCGGGCCGAGGAGGCCGACGTCGCGGAGTACTACGCGGGGGAGCGCGAGGTGTGGGGCTTCGTGCCGAACTACGCCGCGTGCTTCGCGCCGCGCCCGCAGGTCGCTCACGCCTGGCGCGCCCTCAACGGCACCATCCGCTCCGGGATGGACAGGCGACGCTACGAGATCGCCTCCATCGGGGCCGCGCGGGCCGTGCGCTCGACCTACTGCACCGCCGCCCACTCCACGGCGCTGCGCGACGTGTGCGGCGACGAGGAGGCGGTGCGTGCCATCGCCGGCGGCGCCGGGCTCTCCCCTGTGGACGAGGCTGTCCTGCGGTTCGCCGGGAAGGTGGCGACGGACGCCGCCTCGATCGAGCAGACCGACGTCGACGAGCTCCGCGCCCTCGGGCTGAGCGATGCCGACGTCGCCGACGTCGTCTACGCCGCCGCGGCCCGGGCGTTCTTCACCGCCGTCCTCGACGGGCTCGGCGCGCGCCTCGACGAGCAGACAGCGGCCGTGTTCGACCCGGACCTGCGGGACGCGATGGTCGTGGGGCGCCCGCCGGCGGACCCGGCGGCCTAGCCGCCGGTCTCGCGGCAGGAGGTGAGCGGCTCGAACGCGTCCTCGGCGAGGAGGTCGTGCAGCGTGCTCACCGGGACCATGTAGCTGTTGGACCACACGTCCATGGCGTAGACGACGCCGACCACCTGGCCCTCGCTGCCGAGGACCGCGCTGCCCGAGGAGCCGTGGTCGACCTGGGCGTTCGTCCGGCCGACCATGCCGAGGTCCGAGCCGAGGGTGTCGAGCTCGTAGCCGAGCACCGACCCCTGCGCCGTCGACAGCTGGCCGCCGCGCGGGTAGCCGACGACCGTCACCGGCTCGCCGACCTCGGCGTCGACCTCGGCGAGGCCGGGCACCGTGGCCAGCGGCTCGGCGGTGCGGAGCAGGGCGAGGTCCGCGACGTCGGCGACGCTCGCGGAGACGGCGTCGATCTCGCGGCCGTCGTAGGTGGAGATCTGGATCCGGTCGGCGTCGGCGACGACGTGCCGGTTGGTGATGACGGTGCGCTCGTCCAACGCGAAACCCGAGCCGGTGCTCAGCTCCCCGCACCCGACGTTGCGGATCCGCACCGCCATGCGCTCGGCGGCGTCCACGCCGTCGGCGGACAGCGCCCCGGGGTCGGAGACGGAGGGGGCGGGGACCTCGGGGACGTAGTCGGTCGGCAGCTCGCCGGGCAGCTGCGGCACGACCCCGCAGGCCGTCAGCGCGAGCGTGGCTGCAGCGATCACCCCGGCGCGGGCGGGTCGCCTCATGAGTCGCTCAGCCTGCGGGTGAGGTCCTCGTGCGCCTCGGCCGCCTCCTGGCAGGAGGTGACGAGCGCCTCGCGGAGCGAGCGGAGGTCGGGCTGGGCCTCCGCGGCGCCGTCCGTGGGGGCGGGGGAGGGGGAGGCCTGCTCCGCCTGCGCGCGCCGGGTGAGCTCGCCCTCGAGCGCCAGCAGGTAGTCCTGCTGGTCGCTGATGCACCCGGCCATCGTGCCGGTGACCCCGGCCGCCGCGGCGAACAGCTCGCCCTGGTACTCCGCCACCTGCCGCTGGACCTCCCGGTCGTCGCCCGTCTGGGCGACCGTGTCGGCGAGCTCGTGGATCTGCTCCTGCGCGCCCTCGAGCTGGGTCTCGACGAGCGCGAGCGTCCCGCGGGTCTCCTCCAGGTCGGTGCGGGCCTCGGCGAGCTCGGCCCCGAGCTCCCGTGCGACGTCGTCGACCTCCGCCGCGCGGTCCTCCCACGCGCGGGCGAGGACGAGGAGGTAGCCGCTCGCGCCGAGCGCGAGGACGAGCGCGACCGCGAGGACGGGCACCACCCAGCGTCGGCGCGGGCGGTGATCTGCCCCACGTGGGGAGGCGGAGGGCGGCGGACCCGGCGGGAAGTCCGCGGGTACGCTGACGGGGGAGGCGCTCGTGGCACCCTCGGCCCCGTGCATGCGGCTGGTCATGCGTGCTAGTCTCTCAGACTGACCGACCGGGACGTACGTTCCGGTGTGCAAGCGGAGCTCTCTCCCACCTCGTCCCGACCGTCTCGCAAGAGCGACAGGGGCTGGGTCCAGGTCGTTGGAGACGCAAGTCTCCTCGTACGGCACCCGCCGTGCAGCGACCCTGCGAGGCCTCCGTGCGCACCTGCGAACGGAGGCCTTCTTCGTAAGCAGACCGCGACGAGCAGGAGGAGCAGCACATCAGCGAGCCCCGTATCAACGACCGCATCCGAGTCCCCGAGGTCCGCCTTGTGGGACCGGGCGGTGAGCAGGTGGGTGTCGTCCGCGTCGAGGACGCACTGCGTCTGGCCCAGGAGGCCGATCTGGACCTCGTGGAGGTCGCGCCTGACGCGCGTCCCCCCGTGGCCAAGCTCATGGACTACGGAAAGTTCAAGTACGAGTCCGCCCAGAAGGCGCGCGAGGCACGTCGGAACCAGGCCAACACCTCGCTCAAGGAGATCCGGTTCCGCCTCAAGATCGACCCGCACGACTACGCCACCAAGAAGGGGCACGTCGTCCGGTTCCTCGAGGGCGGCGACAAGGTCAAGGTCATGATCATGTTCCGCGGGCGTGAGCAGTCGCGCCCGGAGATGGGCATGCGCCTGCTGCAGCGCCTCGCCGAGGACGTCAGCGACCTCGGCTCGATCGAGAGCTCCCCGCGGCTGGACGGCCGAAACATGACCATGGTCATCGGCCCGCACAAGAAGAAGCAGGGCGGGGCGAAGAGCGAGCAGCGCCGCACCCGCGAGCGCAAGGAGGCCGAGGCCGCCGAGGCCCAGCAGTCCGAGCAGTCGGTCGAGCAGGCCGAGACGACGCCGGTCGAGCAGACCGAGCAGGAGGCGTAGCAGCCGCTACGCGACGCCAGGAACCGGCGCCAGCCGGCAGACATGGCCGTGCCCGGGCACGGCCCGGAGTAAGGAAGAGACAATGCCGAAGAACAAGACGCACTCCGGTGCCAAGAAGCGTTTCCGCACCACCGGTAGCGGCAAGCTCATGCGCGAGCAGGCGAACCGCCGGCACCTCTTCGAGGCCAAGTCCAGCCGGCGCACCCGCCGCCTGGCCCTGGACAAGGCGGTCTCGGCGGCTGACGCCCCCGGGATCAAGAAGCTGCTCGGCAAGTAAGCCGCCCCACTACTAAGGAGACAAGACGTGGCACGCGTCAAGCGGGCGGTCAACGCCCACAAGAAGCGCAGGACGACCCTCGAGCGGGCCAGCGGTTACCGCGGCCAGCGCTCGCGCCTGTACCGCAAGGCCAAGGAGCAGGTCACCCACTCGCTCACCTACAACTACCGCGACCGCAAGGCGCGCAAGGGTGACTTCCGCCGGCTCTGGATCCAGCGCATCAACGCTGCGGTCCGCGCCGAGGGCATGACCTACAACCGCTTCATCCAGGGCCTCAAGGCCGCTGGTGTCGAGGTCGACCGCCGCATGCTCGCCGAGCTCGCGGTCAACGAGCCGGCTGCCTTCGCCAAGCTCGTCGAGCTCGCCAAGGCGAACCTTCCCGAGGACGTCAACGCGCCCGTCGCCTGACACCTTCGATGACCGAACGCCCGGACCTGCTGACCAACCCCCGATCCGATCGGGTCGCGATGGTCAAGCGGCTGTCCGGGCGTTCGGCACGTCGGCGCCACGGCCAGTTCCTCGTCGAGGGCCCGCAGGGCGTGCGTGAGGTGGTCCGGCACGCGCCCGAGCGGGTGCGCGACCTCTACCTCACCGAGGAGGCGGCCGACCGCCACCCCGAGATCCTCGCCGAGGCACGCGTGACCGTGCGCCACGTCCACCTCGCTACCCCCGAGGTCCTCGCGGCGATGAGCGGGGACGCCCAGGGCGCGCTCGCCGTCGTCCGCACCGAGCCCGACGTCGCGCTGCCCGCCGGGCCGCTGCGGCTGGTCGCCGTCCTGCCGTGGGCGGCGGACCCGGGCAACCTCGGCACCATCGTCCGCGCTGCCGACGCCGCCGGGGCCGACGCCGTCGTCCTCGGCCCGGACAGCACGGACCCGCACAACCCCAAGGTCGTCCGGTCGACGGCCGGGTCGCTGTTCCACCTGCCCGTCGTGCCGGTGGAGGACCTCGTCGCGACGACGGCCCGGCTGCGCGTCGACGGCCTCCAGGTGCTCGCTGCCGCCGCGGACGGTGAGTGGGACGTCGACGACCTCGCCGACGCCGCCCTCGCCCCCGTGCCCGACGTGGTCGTGCCGGACCTGCGCCGGCCCACCGCCTGGCTCTTCGGGAACGAGGCCCACGGACTGCGCCCCGAGGAGCGGGACCTGGCCGACGCCGTCGTGCGGGTGCCCATCCACGGGCTGGCCGAGTCCCTCAACGTCGCGACGGCCGCGACGCTGTGCCTCTACGCCTCCGCGCGTGCCCAGCGCCGCGCCCCCGACTGACCCAGCCCCGCCCCCACACAACCGCCTGGGACACCCCTCCCGGCCCGGGGACACCCCCTGCAACCGCCCCGGCGCACCGCAAAGGGGCGTCCCAGAGGTGGGGTCGGTCGGCCGGCCGTGGTGGGATGGCAGCATGCGGCTCTTCGCCTCCTTGCGGCCCCCGGCCGAGGTGCTCGAGCACCTCGCCCACGCCCTCGACGGCGTCGCCCCCGGCTCCCTCGACGCCGGGCCGCCGCCGCTGCGCTGGGTCCCGCCCGAGCAGCGCCACGTCACGCTCGCGTTCTACGGCGAGGTGCCCGACGGCGCGCTCGAGGACCTCGCCGAGACGCTCGGCGCCGTCACCGCGAGCACCGCGCCGCTGCAGGTACAGCTCGCCGGCGCGGGCGTCTTCTCCGGCGCGACCCTCTGGGTGGGGGTCCGCGTCGTCGACGGCGACGAGCGGGCCCTCACCCGCCTCATGGGTCGGGTCGAGGCGGCGGGGGAGGACATCTCGCGCCTCGAGCCCCGCGACCGGCACCGGGCGCACCTCACCGTCGCCCGGCTCAGTGCCCGCGCACAGCGGGAGAGGTCCGACCGCCGGCGGCGCTCGGGACGCGGCGACCGTCGTCCGGGGCGTGGTCCTGCCGTCGACCTGCCCGCGGTCGCCCACGCCCTGTCCGTCTACCGCGGCCCGGAGTGGACGGCGCGGGAGGTCGAGCTCGTCGAGTCCCACCTTGGGGCCGGCCGCAGCGGCGGCCCGCTCCACGAGGTCAGGGCGAGGCTGCCGCTCACGGGCGAGCAGGCGTGACCTCGGCAACTCCGCACGCCCCCCGAGAGGGCGGCCGGTAAGGTGGGGCGCATGTGGGGTGAGAGCCGATTTAGCAGGCCCGTTCGGGCCCAGCGCTGAGGCGCCCCGGCTCCGCACCGTAGCGGACGCCCCCGAGCCCGAGCGGGCAGCACGACTACAGTCCTGTGCTGGATGCCGACAGGCACGACGACGCTCGGAAGGTTCGCATGACCACTTCACCTCTGTCCCCCCTCGACGCCGACGGCGTCGCGGCAGCCGTCGAGGCCGGCCTGGCCGCCCTCGCCGCGGCTGCCACCCTCGAGGAGCTCAAGACGGCGCGGCTCGCGCACACCGGCGACGCCGCCCCACTCACCCTCGCCAACCGCGAGATCGGGCGCCTCGACCCCAAGGACAAGGCGACCGCGGGCAAGCTCCTCGGCCAGGCGCGCGGCCGGCTGCAGCAGGCGATCGCCGCCCGCCAGAGCGAGCTCGAGGCGCAGGAGGAGGAGCGCCGGCTGCGCGAGGAGCGGGTCGACGTCACCCTGCCCGTCGAGCGTCGTCCGCGCGGCGCCCGCCACCCCCTGGAGACCATCCAGGAGGAGATCGGCGACTTCTTCGTCTCCATGGGCTGGGACATCGCCGAGGGCCCCGAGGTCGAGCACGAGTGGCTGAACTTCGACGCGCTCAACCACGGCCCGGACCACCCGGCCCGCCAGATGGCCGACACCTTCTACGTCCAGGGCACCGCCGAGCAGGAGACCCCCGGCCTCGTCCTGCGCACCCACACCTCCCCGGTCCAGGCGCGCACCATGCTCAGCCGCGAGCTGCCGATCTACATCGCCTGCCCCGGCAAGGTGTTCCGCAACGACGCCCTCGACGCCACCCACACCCCGGTGTTCCACCAGGTCGAGGGGCTCGCCGTCGACAAGGGCCTGACCATGGCCCACCTCAAGGGCACCCTCGACCACTTCGCCCGCGCGATGTTCGGCCCCGAGGCCCGCACCCGCCTGCGCCCGAGCTTCTTCCCCTTCACCGAGCCGAGCGCCGAGATGGACCTGTGGTTCCCCCAGAAGAAGGGCGGCGCCGGCTGGATCGAGTGGGGCGGCTGCGGCATGGTCAACCCGCAGGTGCTCCTCGCCGCGGGCATCGACCCCGAGGAGTACACCGGCTTCGCCTTCGGTGTCGGCACCGAGCGCGCCCTCATGCTGCGCCACGGCATCGCCGACATGCACGACATCGTCGAGGGCGACATGCGCTTCTCCCTCCAGTTCGGCACCACCGGAAAGGGGCACTGACCATGCCGTACGTCCCGCTCAGCTGGCTCGCCGAGCACGTCACCGTCGCACCGGGCACCACCGCCGCCGACCTCGCCGCGGACCTCGTGCGCGTCGGCCTGGAGCCCGAGCAGATCATCCCGCCCGCCGTGACCGGCCCGCTCGTCGTCGGCCGCGTGCTCTCCGTGGTGACCGAGGAGCACAAGAACGGCAAGTCGATCAACTACTGCCGGGTCGACGTCGGCCCGGAGCACAACGACGCCCCCGGTGAGGGCAAGGAGCCCGCGGACGTCCCCTCGCGGGGCATCGTCTGCGGCGCGCACAACTTCACCGTCGGGGACGACGTCGTCGTCGCGCTGCCCGGCACCACGCTGCCCGGCGACTTCCACATCGCCGCCCGCAAGACCTACGGCCACACCTCCGACGGCATGATCTGCTCGGCCCGCGAGCTCGGCCTCGGCGAGGACCACTCCGGCATCATCGTGCTGCGCGAGTTCCTCCCCGGCACCGAGGTCCCCGCCCCGGGCTCCGACGCCATCGCCCTGCTCGGCCTGGGCGCCGAGGTGCTCGAGGTCAACGTCACCCCCGACCGTGGCTACTGCTTCGCCATGCGCGGCATCGCGCGGGAGTACTCCCACGCCACCGGCGCGGCCTTCACCGACCCCGGGCTGGCGGAGAACCTCCCCGGGGGGACGCCGCCCGCCGCGACCGAGGACGGCTTCCCCGTCGAGGTCGACGACGCCGCGCCCATCGCCGGCAACGTCGGCTGCGACCGCTTCGTCACCCGCATCGTGCGCGGCATCGACCCCTCGGCGCCCTCCCCGGCGTGGATGACCGAACGGCTCACCCAGGCCGGGATGCGCCCGATCTCCCTCGCCGTCGACGTGACGAACTACGTCATGCTCGACCTCGGGCAGCCGCTGCACGCCTACGACCTCGCCACCGTCCACGCGCCGATCATGGTGCGCCGCGGCCGGGTGGGGGACGAGCTCACCACCCTCGACGACGTGCGCCGCACCCTGCACATCGAGGACCTCCTCATCACCGACTCGCCCGACGGCGAGCTCGGCGGGCGCGTCCTCGGGCTCGCCGGCGTCATGGGCGGCGCCGAGACCGAGGTGAGCGCGACGACGACCGACGTCCTCATCGAGGCCGCGCACTTCGACCCGGTCTCCGTGGCGCGCACCGCCCGCCGGCACAAGCTGCCCAGCGAGGCCGCCAAGCGCTTCGAGCGCGGCGTCGACCCGCGGCTGCAGGCCGTCGCCGCGCAGCGCGCCGTCGACCTGCTCGTCGAGTACGGCGGCGGCACCGCCGACCCGGCCGTCTCCGACCTCGACCGCACCGCCCGGCCCGCGCCGGTGCGTATGCGACTGGACGAGCCGCGCCGCCTCACCGGCGTGGACTACCCGGCCGAGCGCGTGGTCGCCCTCCTCCGCGAGATCGGCGCCACCGTCTCCGAGCCGGAGGACGGGGTGGTCACCGTGACCCCGCCGAGCTGGCGGCCCGACCTCGTCGGCCCGGCCCACCTCGTCGAGGAGGTCGCCCGCCTCGACGGCTACGACAACATCCCCACGGTCCTGCCCGCGGCCCCCGCAGGGCGCGGCCTCACCGCCGACCAGGTCCGCCGGCGGGACGTCGCCCGGGCGCTGGCCGACCTCGGGCTCGTCGAGGTGCTGTCCTACCCGTTCGTCGGGGACACCCACGACCGGCAGCAGCTCCCCGCCGACGACGAGCGCCGCGTCGCGCTGCGCCTGGCCAACCCCATGGCCGACGACGCGCCCCTCATGCGCACGACGCTCCTCGACACGCTCCTGGACACCGCGCGCCGCAACGTCGGCCGCGGCCTGGAGGACACCCGCGTCTACGAGCTCGGGCTCGTCACCCGGCCCGCCGGGGTGGGCGTGGCCTCCTCGCCCGGCGTCGGCGGGCGTCCCTCGGACGCCGAGCTCGCCGCCATCGCCGCCGCCGTGCCGCGCCAGCCGCGCCACGTCGCGGGCGTCATCACCGGCAAGGTCGTGCCCGACGGCGTCCAGGGGCCGGGCCGCCCCGCCGACTGGACCGACGCCGTCGACGCCGTCCACGCCGTCGCCGAGGCCGTCGGCGTGAGCGTCGAGCTCGCTGCCGCCGAGCGCGCCCCCTGGCACCCCGGCCAGTGCGCAGAGGTCCGTGCGGGAGGCGCCGTCGTCGGCCACGCAGGTGCCCTGCACCCGCGCGTCGCGGCCGCCTTCGACCTGCCGCGCGGCGCCGTCGCCTTCGAGCTCGACCTCGACGCGCTGAGCGCAGCCGGTGAGGACGCGCTGGTCGTCCCGGTGCCCGTCTCCACCTACCCGCCGAGCAAGGAGGACATCGCGCTCGTCGTCGACGCCGACGTGCCGGCCGGGGAGGTGCTCGCCCTCGTCCGCGAGGGCGCCGGCGAGCTCGGTGAGGACGTCCGGCTCTTCGACCTCTACACCGGCGAGCAGCTCGGGGAGGGCAAGAAGTCCCTCGCCTTCGCGCTGCGGCTGCGCGCCCCGGACCGCACGCTCACGGCCGAGGAGACCGCCGCCGTGCGCGAGCGGGTCGTCGCCCTCGCGGCCGAGCGGGTCGGCGCGGTGCTCCGTGGCTGAGGTCCCGGCGGCCCGCACCGCCCTCGTCTCCGGGGCCTCCCGGGGCATCGGGCGGGCCCTGGCCCTGGGCCTGGCCGCCGCCGGGCTCGACGTCGCCCTCCTGGCGCGGGACGAGCGCAGGCTCGAGGAGACCGCCGAGGAGGTCCGCGCCGCGGGCGTGCGCGCGGTCGTCCTCCCCGTCGACGTCACCGACGTCGTCGCCGTGCAGCGCGCGGTCTCGCGCGCCGAGGCCGAGCTCGGGTCGATCGACCTGCTGGTGAACAACGCCGGCGCCATCGACCCCGAGGTGCCGCTGTGGGAGGCCGACCCCGAGACGTGGTGGTCGGTCGTCGAGACGAACGTGCGCGGCCCGTTCCTCCTCGCCCGCGCCGTCGTGCCGGGGATGCTCGCCCGGGGCGGGGGTCGCGTCATCGACGTCAACTCCGGCGCGGGCACCCGTGACGGCGTCGACGCCACGGCCTACTACGTGTCCAAGACGGCGCTGTTCCGTATCGGCGGGGCGCTGCACGAGGCCGGCTTCGCGCAGGGGCTGCGCAGCTTCGAGCTCGCCCCCGGCGTCGTGCGCACCGACATGACGACGTCGATGTGCATGCACGCCGACCGCACCGACTGGACCGAGCCGGCCGACGTCGTCGCCCTCGTCGTCGCGCTCGCCGGTGGCGGGCTCGACGCGCTGTCCGGGTGCTACGTGCGCGTCGGGGCCGACACCCCCGACTCGCTCCGCGCGCTCGCCGCCCGGGGCCTCGCCCCCGAGGAGCGGCGGCTGCGGGTGGTCAAGCCCCCCGCCTGACCCCTCGCACAGCGACGCCGGGACGTGCCCCGCCCACCGAGGCACGTCCCGGCGTCGCCATGTCCGGCCGGCACTGGTCCGTCAGCGGGCCGGCGCCTCCGGGGCGTCGCCGGCCGCGTGCCGCCCGTGGGCGGGGTGCTCGGCCTGGGCCTGGTCCGGAGTCGGGTCCGGAGCCGGGGCCGTGGGCCCTGCCTGCGCCTCGGCCCGGGTCCTCGCCTCGTGGTCGGGCTCGGTGCCCGTGGACCCGTCCATGACGTCCGGGTCGAGCGCGTCGGCCTGCGCGCGCTGCTGCTCCACCCGCTCGCGCACCTCGTCGGCCGACTCGGCCCGCTCCCGGGCCTCACGCTCCTTGCGCTCGGCATCCACCCGCGCCCGCTCTGCCACGGCCTGCGCCTCCGCGGCGGACGCGTGGCGCTCCTTGGCCTCGATCTCCTGGTCCTCGGCCTCGCGGCGCAGGTGGCGCGCGCGCTGCCGGTTCTCCTCGTCGCGCCGGGCACGCTCGACCTTCTCCCGCTCGGCGCGCTTCCTGCTCGCCACGAGCACGGCCACGACGACGATCGCCAGGACGATGACGCCGATGACGATCCAGACCCACGTGTCCATCGCACAACTCCTTGCTGTAGAGGTGCGCCCATCGAACTGGACGCCGCTGCGGTCCGCGACCCGAGAGCACCGCAGAAGCGGTCACGAGATGACCGCATCGGCCCCTAGGGTCGGCGCATGCTCACCGACAGGGACGTCGCCCGGTGGCGCCTGGCGACCCAGCGACTCGTCGCCCCGCACCACGGCTCGGTGCTCGACGTCGTCACCGGCCTGCTCGCCGTCCAGGCCGAGAACCGGGGCCAGTCCGGCTGGTCGGTGGCCTCCCGCACCTCCGGCCGCACCGCGGGCGAGCTGGACGAGCTGCTCGCCGAGGGGGCGGTGGTGCGCACGCACGTCCTGCGGCCCACCTGGCACTACGTCGCCGCGGCCGATGTCGACTGGCTGCTGCGGCTCACCGCGCCGCGCAACCGCCCCGTCTTCGAGCGTCAGCTCGCCGACCTGGGGTTGACGTCCGCTGTGCTCGACCGGGCGGGCGTCGTCGTCCTCGAGCACCTCGCCACCGAGCCGGACCGTGACCGCACCGAGCTCGCCGCTGTGGTCGCCGCGCACGGGATCGCCCTCACCGGCCACGCCTTCATGCTCTTCCTCGGCCTGCTCGAGCTCGACCGGCTGATCGTCAGCGGCCGCGAGCGCGGGACCACCCACACCTACGCGCGGTACGCCGACCGCGTCGTCGCGCCGTCCCGGTTCGACCGGGAGGAGGCGCTCGCCGAGCTGGCGTGGCGCTATCTCGGCGGTCACGGACCGGCCACCGAGCGCGACCTCGCCTACTGGGCCACGCTCACCCTCACCGACGCGCGCCGGGCGATCGCCGCCAGCCGCCACCGGCTCGCCTCCTTCGAGCACGACGGGCGGACGTTCTGGCACGACCCCGCCGGCGCCCCGCCGTCGGGGGAGGAGCAGGAGCCCGCCGGGCACCTGCTCCTGCTGCTCGACGAGATCTACCGCGGCTACCAGGACAGCCGGATGGTGCTCGACGTCGCCGGCATCGTGCCGCGGGGGCGCGAGACGGCGATCGGGATCGCCCTCGTCGGCGGCCAGATCGTCGGCAGCATGCGACGCACGCTGGGGAGCACGGTCCGGTTCGACGTCGAGGCCTACCGCCCACTCGGTCCTGTGGAGCTCGCGGCCCTCGAGGCGGCCGCCGCGCGGTACGCCAGCTACCTCGACCTGCCGCCCGTCCTCACCGTCCGGTCCTGACGCCGTACGCACCGGCGAGGACCGGCGTCCTAGCTGCCGGGGGCGAGGTGCTCGGCGAGCTCGGCGTCGATGCGGCGGGAGAAGGCGTCGACGGCGTCCCAGTCGCGCAGGTCCCCCTGCGGCGCCTTGACGAGCCGGGCGACCGAGCGCTCGCGGAAGTTGAGCAGCTCCGGGTCGATGCGGCCGGCAAAGGTCGCGGTCCCGACCGGGTCGACGGCCGCGACGATCCGCGGCTCGACCTTCTCCGGCTCGTCGGCCTCGGCTCCGGCCAGGCCGACGGAGAACACCCAGGTGGGCAGTTTGGCCAGCTCGGCGGCGTGCCGCTCGGCGAAGTCGCGCGCGTGCGCCATCCAGCGCGACATGTAGACGGCGGAGCCGAGGACGACGGCCTCGGCGTCGCCGATGTCGGCGCTCTGGGCGGGTTCGTGCCGGACCGTGTGGCCGAGTGATTCCAGCCCCGTCGAGATCGCCGCGGCGATCTCGGAGGTGGCCGAGTGCTTCGAGGCGGAGACGACGAGGATTCGCATACCCCACTGTGACCCGGCTCACGACGGAGCGCCAGGGACGTTCGTCCGGGCAGGGGGCCGGGGGGTGGTGCCTTCGTGCATGCAGGGGCGTGTATAGTTATACGGGTGACTGTGTCTGTGGCCGTAGCCGGTGCGAGCGGGTACGCGGGTGGTGAGGTCCTGCGACTGCTCCTCGCGCACCCCGACGTCGAGATCGGCGCGCTCACCGCGAGCTCCAGCGCCGGGGACCTCCTCGGCAAGCACCAGCCCCACCTGCTGCCTCTCGCGGGCCGCGTCATCGAGCCGACCGACCCGGCGCGCCTGGCGGAGCACGACGTCGTCGTCCTCGCCCTGCCCCACGGCGCCTCCGGTGAGCTCACCGCCGCGCTCGAGGCGCTCGAGGGCCCCACGCCCCTCCTCCTCGACTGCGGCGCCGACCACCGCCTCGAGGACGCCGCGGACTGGGAGCACTTCTACGGCGGCACCTTCGCCGGCGCCTGGCCCTACGGCATGCCCGAGCTGCGCCACGCGGGGGAGACAGGCACCGCCGCCGCGCAGCGCGAGGTCCTGCGCACGGCGCGCACCGTCGCCGTCCCCGGCTGCAACGTCACCGCGATCACCCTCGCCCTCCAGCCCGGCGTGAGCGCCGGCGTCGTCGACCCGTCCGACGTCGTCGCCGTCCTCGCCAACGGGTACTCCGGGGCGGGAAAGTCGCTCAAGCCGCACCTGCTCGCCAGCGAGGGCCTGGGCACCGCGACGCCCTACGCCGTCGGCGGCACCCACCGTCACGTCCCGGAGATCGAGCAGAACCTGCGCCGCGCCGGCGCCGCGAGCGTCCGGCTCTCCTTCACCCCCACTCTCGTGCCGATGGCCCGCGGCATCCTCGCCACCGTCACCGCGCCGCTCGCGGCCGCCGCGAGCGCCGCCGACGTCCGCCGCGCGTGGGAGGACGCCTACGCCGGGGAGACGTTCGTCCGCCTGCTCCCCGAGGGGCAGTGGCCGACGACGGCGGCGACCCTCGGCGCGAACACCGCCCACGTCCAGGTGACCGTCGACGAGCGGGCCGGGCGCGTCGTCGCCGTCTGCGCGATCGACAACCTCGTCAAGGGCACCGCCGGTGCCGCCGTCCAGTCGATGAACCTCGCCCTCGGCCTGCCGGAGGGCCGGGGCCTGACCACCGTGGGAGTCGCCCCGTGACCGTCACCGCCCCCCGGGGCTTCCGGGCCGCCGGCGTCGCCGCCGGCCTCAAGAGCAGTGGCGGCAAGGACGTCGCGCTCGTCGTCAACGACGGCCCCTCGGCCGTCGCCGCCGCCGTGTTCACGACCAACCGCGTCGTCGCCGCGCCGGTCGTGTGGTCGCGCACCGCCGTCGGGGACGGGATCGCCCGCGCGGTCGTCCTCAACTCCGGCGGTGCGAACGCCTGCACCGGGCCCGAGGGCTTCCTCGACACCCACCGGACGGCCGAGCACGTCGGGGAGCTCCTCGGCGTCTCCGCCGGGGACGTCGTCGTCTGCTCCACCGGCCTCATCGGCGAGCGGCTCGACATGCCGGCGCTGACCGCGGGTGTCACCGCCGCGGCCGCGGCCCTGTCCGCCGACGGCGGCCCCGACGCCGCCGAGGCGATCATGACCACCGACACCGTCGCCAAGACCGTGCACGTCGAGGGGGAGGGCTGGTCGGTGGGCGGCATGGCCAAGGGCGCGGGCATGCTCGCCCCGGCCCTGGCGACCATGCTCTGCGTCCTCACCACCGACGCCGAGCTCGACACCGAGCAGGCCGACGCCGCTCTCCGTGAGGCCACCCGGCTCACCTTCGACCGCGTCGACTCCGACGGCGCGATGTCGACGAACGACACCGTCGTCCTCCTCGCGTCCGGCGCCAGCGGCGTGCGCCCGGACCCGCAGCGCTTCCAGGACGCGCTCACCGAGGCGGCCCGGCAGCTCGCCCGCGCGCTCGTCGCCGACGCCGAGGGCGCCAGCCACGACGTCGCCGTCACCGTCACGGGGGCGACCAGCGAGACCGCGGCCCTCGCCGTCGCCCGGGCGATCACCCGCTCCAACCTCGTCAAGACCGCGATCTTCGGCAACGACCCCAACTGGGGTCGCATCATCGCCTCGGCCGGGACCGTCCCCGAGGACGTCGCCCCCTACGACCCGCTCGCCCTGGACGTCACCGTCAACGGTGTCCAGGTCTGCCGGGCCGGCGGCGTGGGGGATGACCGTTCGCTCGTCGACCTCGCGGGCAGCCGCGAGGTCCACATCGAGGTCGCCCTGCACGCCGGTGACGCCCCGCCCGTCACCGTCTGGACCAACGACCTCACCCACGACTACGTCCACGAGAACAGTGCGTACTCGACATGACCGAGCTCCCGCACAGCCTCCGCCCCGAGCAGAAGGCCGAGGTCCTGCTCCAGGCCCTGCCGTGGCTCGAGCGGTTCGCCGGCACCCGCGTCGTCGTCAAGTACGGCGGTAACGCGATGGTCGACGAGCAGCTCCAGCGCGCGTTCGCGGCCGACATCCTCTTCCTCCACCAGGTCGGCATGCAGCCGGTCGTCGTCCACGGCGGCGGCCCGCAGATCTCCACGATGCTCGACACGCTGGGCATCGCCACCGAGTTCCGCGGCGGGCTGCGGGTGACGACCCCCGAGGCGATGGCCGTGGTCCGCATGGTCCTCACCGGCCAGGTGCAGCGCGACCTCGTCTCCCTGCTCAACGAGCGCACGGCGCACGCCGTCGGCATCTCCGGCGAGGACGGCGGCCTGCTGCGCGCCGAGCGCCGCACCGCCGTCGTCGATGGTGAGCCGGTGGACGTCGGGCTCGTCGGCGACGTCGTCGAGGTCCACCCCGCCGCCGTCGAGGACCTCCTCGCCGCCGGGCGCATCCCGGTGATCTCGACGATCGCGCCCGACGTCGCCGACCGCAGCCAGGTGCTCAACGTCAACGCCGACACCGCGGCCGCGGCGCTCGCCATCGCCCTCGGGGCGCGCAAGCTCGTCGTCCTCACCGACGTCGAGGGCCTGTACCGCGCGTGGCCCGACCGCTCCTCGATCGTCCGGCGCATCCACGCCGACGAGCTCAGCCTCATGCTCCCCGACCTCGAGTCGGGCATGGTGCCGAAGATGGAGGCCTGCCTGCGGGCGGTGCGCGGCGGTGTCCCGCAGGCGCACATCGTCGACGGCCGCCTGCCCCACTCGATGCTGCTGGAGATCTTCACCGACGAGGGCGTGGGCACCCTCGTCCTGCCCGACTGGGGCCGCCAGTCCACCCACCCGGAGGCACCGTGACCGACATCGTCCCCGAGACCCAGCAGTCGACGACCGTGTGGGCCGAGCGCTACTCCCACGCGCTCATGAACACGTTCGGGCCCCCGCAGCGCGTCCTCGTGCGCGGGGAGGGCGCGTGGGTCTGGGACGCCGACGGCCGCCGCTACCTCGACCTGCTCGCGGGCATCGCGGTCAACTCCCTGGGCCACGCCCACCCCACGCTCGTCTCGGCCGTCTCCGCCCAGCTCGGGACGCTCGGGCACGTGTCGAACTTCTTCGCCACCCCCACCCAGGTGCACCTCGCCGAGCGGCTGCTCGAGGTCGTCGAGCCGGGCGGGGCGCCCGCCGGTTCGCGGGTGTTCCTCGCGAACTCCGGCACCGAGGCGATGGAGGGTGCCTTCAAGCTGGCCCGCCGGCACGGCGGGGCCGCCCGCCCCCGCATCCTCGCCCTCGAGGGGGCCTTCCACGGCCGGACGATGGGCGCGCTCGCGCTCACCCACAAGGCCGCCTACCGCGAGCCGTTCGAGCCGCTGCCCGGCGGCGTCGAGCACCTGCCCTTCGGTGACGTCGATGCGCTCGCCGCCGCCATGGGCGACGACGTCGCCGCCCTCGTCCTCGAGCCCGTCCAGGGCGAGGCGGGCGTGCGTCCGCTGCCCCCCGGCTACCTCGCCGCGGCCCGCGAGCTCACCTCCCGCCACGGCGCGCTCCTCGTCCTGGACGAGGTGCAGACCGGGATGGGCCGCACCGGCCGCTGGATGGCCCACCACCACGACCACATCGGAGGCGGCGTCGTGCCCGACGTCGTCGTCCTCGCCAAGGGGATGGCCGGCGGGCTGCCCGTGGGCGCCGTCGTCGCCCTCGGTGAGCACGCGGCCACGCTCCTGGGACCGGGCCAGCACGGCACGACCTTCGGCGGCAACCCGGTCGCCTCCGCCGCGGCGCTCGCGACGATGCACGTCATCGAGCGTGACGGCCTGCTCGACGCCGTCACCGAGCGGGGCCGCCAGCTCGTCGACGGGGCCACCGCCCTGGAGCACCCGCTCGTGTCCGGGGTCCGGGGGGAGGGGCTGCTCCTGGCCCTCACCCTCACCCGGCCGGTCGCCCAGGACGTCGCGCGCGCGGCGCTGGACGCCGGCTACATCGTCAACCCGGTGGCGCCCGACGCGATCCGACTGGCACCGCCGTTCATCCTCACCCCGGAGCAGGCCGCCGGCTTCCTCGCCGACCTGCCCGCCGTGCTCGACGCCGGAGGCTCCGCATGACCGTCCACTTCCTGCGTGACGACGACCTGACCGTCGACGCCCAGCGCTCCGTCCTCGCCCTCGCCCTCGACCTCAAGGCCGGCGCCGTCGCGCCCCGCCCGTTGGAGGGCAAGGCCGTGGCCGTCATGTTCGACAAGGCCTCCACCCGCACCCGGGTCTCCTTCTCCGTCGGCATCCACGAGCTCGGCGGCTACCCGCTCGTGCTCGACGCCGCCGGCACCCAGGTGGGCCGCGGGGAGTCGGTGGAGGACACCGTGCGGGTGCTCGACCGGCAGGTCGCCGCGATCGTCTGGCGCACCTTCGGCCAGCAGAACCTCGACCGCGCCGCCGCCGTGAGCGCGGTGCCGGTGGTCAACGCGCTCACCGACGAGTTCCACCCGTGCCAGGTGCTCGCCGACCTCCAGACCGTCGCCGAGCACCGCGGCGGCCTGGCCGCCGAGGGTCCCGCTCTCGCCGGGCGGTCCCTCGCCTACCTCGGCGACGGCGCGAACAACATGGCCCACTCCTACCTCCTCGGCGGCGTCACCGCCGGCATGGACGTGCGCATCGCCGCCCCCGCGGGCTACAACCCCGACCCCGCCGTGGTCGAGCGGGCGCGGGAGATCGCGGCGCTCACCGGGGGCAGCGTGCTCGTCACCACCGACCCCGACGAGGCCGTCGACGGCGTCACCGCCGTCGCCACCGACACGTGGGTCTCGATGGGGCAGGAGGCCGAGGCGGGGGAGCGGGAGTCCCCGTTCGTGCCCTACCGGGTGGACGAGCGGCTCATGGCGCGCGGCGCGGACGCCGTCTTCCTCCACTGCCTGCCGGTCTACCGGGGCATGGAGGCGACCGCCGACGTCGTCGACGGCCCCCGGTCCGTCATCTGGGACGAGGCCGAGAACCGTCGCCACGCGCAGAAGGCCGTGCTCGTCCACCTCCTGGAGGAGGCAGCCCGGTGAGCATCCCGGTCACCCGGGCGGCACGCCACGCGCTCATCGCCCGACTCCTGTCCCAGCAGCGCATCTCCTCCCAGGGGGAGCTCAGCGCCCAGCTTGCCTCCCACGGCGTCCAGGTGACCCAGGCGACCCTCTCGCGCGACCTCGTCGAGCTGCGCGCCGGGAAGATCACCCTGCCCGGCGGCGGGCAGGTCTACGCGCTGCCGGAGGAGGGCGCCGCCGGCGCCATGGCCCCGCCCGTGGCCCCCGGGGAGGGGCACGGCGTCGCGCGCCTGGCGCGCTGGTGCAGCGAGCTGCTCGTCTCCGCGGACCGCGCCGACGCGCTGGTCGTCCTGCGCACCCCCGCGGGCGCCGCGCAGCTGCTCGCCTCCGCGGTCGACACCGCCGTCCTTCCCGAGGTCATCGGCACGATCGCCGGTGACGACACCGTCCTCGTCATCACCCGTGACGGCAAGGCAGGGGCCGAGCTCACCGCCCGGCTCCTCGCCCTCGCCGCCCCCAGCACCAACGGCCCGGCGCGCGCCGGCGCCGACCGCCCTATCGCACCATCCATCGAAAGAGACTCAGCATGAGTGACAGCACCGCCCCCGCCACCACCCCCGCCGGCAAGGAGCGGGTCGTCCTCGCCTACTCCGGCGGGCTGGACACCTCGGTGGCCATCGGCTGGATCGGCGAGCAGACCGGCACCGAGGTCATCGCCGTGGCCGTCGACGTCGGCCAGGGCGGGGAGGACCTCGACGTCATCCGCCAGCGCGCGCTCGACTGCGGTGCGGTGGAGGCCTACGTCGCCGACGCACGCGAGGAGTTCGCCACCGAGTACTGCATGCCGGCGCTCAAGGCCAACGCCCTCTACCAGGACCGCTACCCGGTGGTCTCGGCGCTCTCGCGCCCCGTCATCGTCAAGCACCTCGTGCGCGCCGCACGCCAGTTCGGCGCCACGACCGTGGCCCACGGCTGCACCGGCAAGGGCAACGACCAGGTCCGCTTCGAGGTCGGCATCACCTCCCTCGCCCCGGACCTCAAGTGCCTGGCCCCGGTCCGCGACCTCGCCCTCACCCGCGACGTCGCCATCGACTACGCCCAGCGCCACCAGCTGCCGATCGAGACGACGAAGAACAACCCGTTCTCCATCGACCAGAACGTGTGGGGCCGCGCGATCGAGACCGGCTTCCTCGAGGACATCTGGAACGCCCCGACCAAGGACGTCTACAGCTACACCGACGACCCGGCCTTCCCGCCGGTCCCCGACGAGGTCGTCATCACCTTCAAGGAGGGCGTGCCCGTCGCGCTCGACGGCGTCCCGGTCACCCCGCTCCAGGCGATCCAGGAGCTCAACCGCCGCGCCGGCGCCCAGGGCGTGGGCCGCATCGACATCGTCGAGGACCGCCTCGTGGGCATCAAGTCCCGCGAGGTCTACGAGGCCCCCGGCGCGATCGCGCTCATCACCGCCCACCAGGAGCTGGAGAACGTCACCGTCGAGCGTGAGCAGGCCCGCTTCAAGAAGGGCGTGGACCAGCGCTGGACCGAGCTGGTCTACGACGGCCAGTGGTTCTCCCCGCTCAAGCGCTCCCTCGACGTCTTCATCGACGACACCCAGCGCTACGTCTCCGGCGAGATCCGGCTGCTCCTGCACGGGGGCCGCGCCGTGGTCACCGGCCGCCGCAGCGACTCCAGCCTCTACGACTTCAACCTCGCCACCTACGACTCCGGCGACACCTTCGACCAGTCCAACGCCAAGGGCTTCATCGAGATCTACGGCCTCACCGCCAAGCTCGCCGCCGCCCGTGACGTCGTCTTCGGCAACGCCGTCGACCTCGGGCAGGGCACCTTGGAGGTCTCCGACCATGGGTGAGTCCCCCCTGAGCCTGTGGGGCGGCCGCTTCAGCGGTGGGCCGGCCGACGCGCTCACCGAGCTGTCGCGCTCCACGCAGTTCGACTGGCGGCTCGCGCGCCACGACATCGCCGGCTCCCGGGCGCACGCCCGTGCGCTCGCGGGTGCCGGGCTGCTCGACCAGGCAGAGCTCGACGGGATGCTCGCGGCGCTCGACCGCCTCGAGGGCGACGTCGTCTCCGGCGCCTTCGGGCCGCGGCCGGAGGACGAGGACGTGCACACCGCGCTCGAGCGCGGGCTCATCGAGCGGGCCGGGCCCGCGCTGGGCGGCAAGCTGCGCGCGGGCCGCTCCCGCAACGACCAGATCGCCACGCTCGTGCGCTCCTACCTGCGCGAGCAGGCGCGGCTGCTCGCCGGCGGGGTGCTCGACGTCGTCACGGCCCTCACCGAGCAGGCGGCCGCCCACCCGGGCGCGGTCATGCCGGGGCGCACCCACCTGCAGCACGCCCAGCCGCTGCTGCTGGCCCACCACCTGCTCGCCCACGCGTGGCCCCTGCTGCGTGACGTGCAGCGGTGGGTGGACTGGGACGCCCGCGCGGCGGTCTCGCCCTACGGCTCCGGCGCGCTCGCCGGCTCGTCCCTCGGGCTGGACCCGCGCGCCGTCGCGGCGGACCTCGGCTTCAGCGACTCGGTGGAGAACTCCATCGACGGCACCGCCGCGCGCGACGTCGTCGCCGAGTTCGCGTTCGTCGCGGCCATGGTGGGCGTCAACCTCTCGCGGATCAGCGAGGACGTCATCATCTGGGCGACCAAGGAGTTCGGCTTCGCCCGGCTCGACGACGCGTTCTCCACCGGCTCCTCGATCATGCCGCAGAAGAAGAACCCCGACGTCGCCGAGCTGGCGCGCGGCAAGGCCGGGCGCCTCATCGGCGACCTCACCGGTCTGCTCGCCACGCTCAAGGGCCTGCCGCTGGCCTACAACCGCGACCTGCAGGAGGACAAGGAGCCCGTGTTCGACGGCGTCGACACGCTCTCGGTGCTCCTGCCTGCGGTCTCGGGCATGGTCGCCACGCTGACCTTCGACACCGCCCGCATGGCCGAGCTCGCGCCCCAGGGGTTCTCCCTGGCCACCGACATCGCCGAGTGGCTCGTGCGTGAGGGGGTCGCCTTCCGCGACGCGCACGAGATCGCGGGGGAGTGCGTGCGGGTGTGTGAGGCCGCGGGCAAGGAGCTGTGGGACCTCACCGACGACGAGCTCGCCGCGATCTCCCCGCACCTCACCCCGCAGGTGCGTTCCGTGCTCAGCGTCGAGGGCTCGGTCGCCTCGCGCAACGGCCGCGGCGGCACCGCCCCGGACCGGGTCGCCGAGCAGCTCACGGCCGCGCGGGCCGAGCTCGCGCGGCTGCGTGAGTGGGCAGGGACCCAGCCCGGGGGGCCGGCCACCGCGTGACGACGCTCGACCTCACCGCCCCCTCCCTCGAGGTGGCACCCCGCCTCCTCGGCGCGCACCTGACGGTGCGCTCGGAGGAGGGGGCGGTGACGGTGCGTCTCACCGAGGTCGAGGCCTACGACGGCGCCGACGACCCGGGGTCCCACGCGTACCGGGGCCTCACCCCGCGCACCGAGGTGATGTTCGGCCCGGCGGGCCGGCTGTACGTCTACTTCACCTACGGCATGCACTGGTGCGCGAACGTCGTGTGCGGGCAGGACGGGCGCGCGAGCGCGGTGCTGCTGCGCGGCGGGGAGGTCGTCGAGGGCCTGGAGCTCGCGCGCTCCCGGCGCCCGGCCGCCCGACGCGACGTCGACCTCGCGCGCGGCCCGGCCCGGATGGCCCAGGCACTCGGGCTCACCGGCGCCGACAACGGACTGGCGCTCGCTGCCGGAGGGCGGGCCGAGCTGGCCGCCCCGGCGGACGTGGTCCCTGAGCCGGTGACCGGACCGCGGGTCGGGGTCGCCGGGCCGGGTGGGGACGGCGAGGTGTTCCCGTGGCGGTTCTGGCTGCCCGGCGAGCCGACCGTCTCGGTCTACCGCCCCGGCACCCGCCGCCCCCGCCGCACCTGACAGCACTCCCGCCCCGCCGTCTCCCGCCGCCGCCTCCGGCCGGCACCTCCCGCCGAGAGCTGGATCGTGCACCGGCACGGCGGGAGGAGGGGGCACACTAGATGCCGGGGCCGACGCCCGGCCCGACCGACCCAGGAAGGTACGCACACGTGAGTGACATCCTCGAGGAGCTGGAGTGGCGAGGGCTCATCGCCCAGACCACGGACCGGGACGCCATCGGCGCCGCCCTCGCCGCAGGACCCGTCACCTACTACTGCGGCTTCGACCCCAGCGCGCCGAGTCTCCACCACGGGCACCTCGTCCAGCTCATCACGCTGCGCCACCTCCAGCTCGCCGGCCACCGGCCGATCGCGCTGGTCGGGGGAGCGACCGGGCTCATCGGTGACCCGCGGATGTCCGGGGAGCGCACACTCAACGACCGCACCGTCGTCGCCGAGTGGACCGACCGGCTCCGTGCCCAGATCGAGCCGTTCCTCGACTTCGAGGGCGACAATGCGGCCCGCATGGTCAACAACCTCGACTGGACCTCCGGGCTGAGCGCGATCGACTTCCTCCGGGAGGTCGGCAAGCACTACCGGCTCGGCACGATGCTCGCCAAGGACACCGTTGCGCGGCGCCTCGCCAGCGACGAGGGCATCTCCTTCACGGAGTTCAGCTACCAGATCCTCCAGGGCATGGACTTCCTCGAGCTCAACCGCCGCTACGGGTGCACCCTGCAGACCGGCGGGAACGACCAGTGGGGCAACCTGCTCTCCGGTGTCGAGCTCGCCCGCAAGGCCGACGGCACGACGGTCCACGCCCTGACGACGCCGCTCATCACCAAGGCCGACGGCACGAAGTTCGGCAAGACCGAGGGCGGGGCTGTCTGGCTCGCCCCGGACATGATGAGCCCCTACGCCTTCTACCAGTTCTGGCTCAACACCGAGGACGCCGACGTCGAGCGGTTCCTCAAGATCTTCACATTCCGCACCCGGGAGGAGATCGCCGAGCTCACCGCCGCGGTGGCAGAGCGTCCGCAGGCCCGCGAGGGACAGCGCGCCCTGGCCCGCGACGTCACCACCCTCGTCCACGGCGCCGACGCCACCGAGCGGGTGGAGCGCGCGTCGCAGGCGCTCTTCGGACGGGGAGAGCTGACCGACCTCGACCCCCAGACGCTCGGGCACGCGGTGGCCGAGCTGCCGCGGGGGGAGGCGGTCGTGGGGGAGTCCAACGTCGTCGACCTCCTCGTGGCGACCGGTCTTGCGAACGGGCGCTCCGCCGCCCGTCGCACGGTGGCCGAGGGCGGTGCGTACCTCAACAACGTCAAGGTGACCGACGAGGACCGGGTCCTCGCCCCGGAGGACCTGCTCGCCGGACGCTGGGTGCTGCTGCGCCGCGGTCGGCGCAACCTCGCCGTCGCCGAGGTCGCCGCTCCCTGATCCAGCTCGCACCACCAGATGCCCGCCGGCACGCCCGGCGGGCATCTGTCGTACCCGGGGGACCGCGCCGCCCGGGTGGTACCGGGGCGCGCAGTCCGCCACCGGGGCGCCGCGCCCTGTGAACGAGGTCTCAGGGGCGAGATCTGGGCACAGGTCGCGGCGTCGACGCCGACGAAGGGCAGAAAAGTGCAGGTCACGCGGGGTTTCGGTGGCCGGCGGAACCAGGCTGGAGGCGGTTTGACGTCGGTGTGGGGACGACGTAATGTTTCACCTCGTTGCCCCCCAGGGAGACACGGACACGAGGCCGAGAGGCCGGTGGCCGGTCCCGGAGAGGCAGCCCCTCACAGTGACCGCGGTTCGACCGCGGACGGCTGAGGGCCCGGAGGCGGGGATCACACCGACTGAAGTTGTGTGTGGGAACGCCGGCGGGTAAAGTTGAACGGCCAGCCCCGGACGGGGAGGCGACCAGCAGGTCCGTCTTCCGCGGTGTGTGTCTGTTTCTTGAGAACTCAACAGTGTGCCAAGTTTTTTGATGCCATTTGGATCTGATGGCGTCCGGTCTTTCGGGGCTGGGTGTTTGAGGGTCTGTTTGTTTGGTTGCCTGCTCGCGGTTTCCTTTCCGTGGGTGGGTTTGCCTGGATTGCCTGCCGGCTCTTGTGGTTGGTGGGTGTCTTCGTATGGTTGTTACCCCTTCGGGGGTGGCGCTAGACATTTACGGAGAGTTTGATCCTGGCTCAGGACGAACGCTGGCGGCGTGCTTAACACATGCAAGTCGAACGATGATGCCCAGCTTGCTGGGTGGATTAGTGGCGAACGGGTGAGTAACACGTGAGTAACCTGCCCCTGACTTCGGGATAACTACGAGAAATCGTGGCTAATACCGGATATGACGCGTGCCCGCATGGGTGTGTGTGGAAAGATTTATTGGTCAGGGATGGGCTCGCGGCCTATCAGCTTGTTGGTGGGGTGAAGGCCTACCAAGGCGACGACGGGTAGCCGGCCTGAGAGGGTGACCGGCCACACTGGGACTGAGACACGGCCCAGACTCCTACGGGAGGCAGCAGTGGGGAATATTGCACAATGGGCGAAAGCCTGATGCAGCGACGCCGCGTGAGGGATGACGGCCTTCGGGTTGTAAACCTCTTTCAGTAGGGAAGAAGCCTTCGGGTGACGGTACCTGCAGAAGAAGCGCCGGCTAACTACGTGCCAGCAGCCGCGGTAATACGTAGGGCGCAAGCGTTGTCCGGAATTATTGGGCGTAAAGAGCTCGTAGGCGGTTTGTCGCGTCTGCTGTGAAAACGCAAGGCTTAACCTTGCGCCTGCAGTGGGTACGGGCAGACTAGAGTGCGGTAGGGGAGACTGGAATTCCTGGTGTAGCGGTGGAATGCGCAGATATCAGGAGGAACACCGATGGCGAAGGCAGGTCTCTGGGCCGTTACTGACGCTGAGGAGCGAAAGCATGGGGAGCGAACAGGATTAGATACCCTGGTAGTCCATGCCGTAAACGTTGGGCACTAGGTGTGGGACCCATTCCACGGGTTCCGTGCCGCAGCTAACGCATTAAGTGCCCCGCCTGGGGAGTACGGCCGCAAGGCTAAAACTCAAAGGAATTGACGGGGGCCCGCACAAGCGGCGGAGCATGCGGATTAATTCGATGCAACGCGAAGAACCTTACCAAGGCTTGACATACACCGGAAAAGTGCAGAGATGTGCTCCCCGTAAGGTCGGTGTACAGGTGGTGCATGGTTGTCGTCAGCTCGTGTCGTGAGATGTTGGGTTAAGTCCCGCAACGAGCGCAACCCTTGTCCTGTGTTGCCAGCGGGTTATGCCGGGGACTCATGGGAGACTGCCGGGGTCAACTCGGAGGAAGGTGGGGATGACGTCAAATCATCATGCCCCTTATGTCTTGGGCTTCACGCATGCTACAATGGCCGGTACAAAGGGCTGCGATACCGCGAGGTGGAGCGAATCCCAAAAAGCCGGTCTCAGTTCGGATTGGGGTCTGCAACTCGACCCCATGAAGTCGGAGTCGCTAGTAATCGCAGATCAGCAACGCTGCGGTGAATACGTTCTCGGGCCTTGTACACACCGCCCGTCACGTCATGAAAGTCGGTAACACCCGAAGCCGGTGGCCCAACCCTTGTGGGGGGAGCCGTCGAAGGTGGGACTGGCGATTAGGACGAAGTCGTAACAAGGTAGCCGTACCGGAAGGTGCGGCTGGATCACCTCCTTTCTAAGGAGCTCACCACATCCTCGCCCGCTTCGTCGGGGCCTACGGGGGTGTCAGGTGCCACGCGGATGCCGAACGAGTGTCCGGTGGTTGCTCATGGGTGGAACATCGAAGGCTTGGCATGCTGTTGGGTCCTGAGGGAACAGGCGCCCGCGCCGGCCGTATGGCTGGTTGTGGGGGTTGTTGTCTCGACCGTGACCGCCTTCTGCTCGCCCCTGGTGCCCGTTGTGGTGTGGGGTGGGGGTTGGTCGGTGGGTTGCTTGAGAACTGTACAGTGGACGCGAGCATCTTTGATCTTTTGTGGTCAAGTTATTAAGAGCATTCGGTGGATGCCTTGGCACTAGGAGCCGAAGAAGGACGTGGTGGCCTGCGATAAGCCTCGGGGAGTTGGCTAACGAACCGTGATCCGAGGATGTCCGAATGGGGAAACCCAGCCGGGGTCATGCCCGGTTACCCGCGCCTGAATGTATAGGGCGTGTGGAGGGAACGTGGGGAAGTGAAACATCTCAGTACCCACAGGAAGAGATATTCCGTGAGTAGTGGCGAGCGAAAGCGGATGAGGCTAAACCGGGGGTGTGTGATAGACGGCAGTCGTTGCACCTCCGGGGTCGTGGGACCCGCCAACCAGGCCTGCCGGCCCGGTAGGGAGTGAGAAAGCGTCGTCATAGTCGAACGGTCTGGGAAGGCCGGGCACAGAGGGTGAGACCCCCGTAGACGAAATGGTGGCGCCTCCCGGTGGGGATCCCGAGTAGCACGGGGCCCGTGAAATCCCGTGTGAATCTGGCAAGACCACTTGCTAAGCCTAAATACTACCTAGTGACCGATAGCGGACAAGTACCGTGAGGGAAAGGTGAAAAGTACCCCGGGAGGGGAGTGAAATAGTACCTGAAACCGGATGCTTACAATCCGTCGGAGCCTCCGTAGCTGGGGTGACGGCGTGCCTTTTGAAGAATGAGCCTGCGAGTTAGTGGTATGTGGCGAGGTTAACCCGTGTGGGGAAGCCGTAGCGAAAGCGAGTCCGAACAGGGCGATTGAGTCGCATGCTCTAGACCCGAAGCGAAGTGATCTACCCATGGGCAGGTTGAAGCGCGGGTAAGACCGCGTGGAGGACCGAACCCACTTAGGTTGAAAACTGAGGGGATGACCTGTGGGTAGGGGTGAAAGGCCAATCAAACTTCGTGATAGCTGGTTCTCCCCGAAATGCATTTAGGTGCAGCGTTGCGTGTTTCTTGCCGGAGGTAGAGCACTGGATGGCCGATGGGCCCCAACAGGTTACTGACGTCAGCCAAACTCCGAATGCCGGTAAGTGTAAGCGCAGCAGTGAGACGGCGGGGGATAAGCTTCGTCGTCGAGAGGGAAACAGCCCAGACCACCGGCTAAGGCCCCTAAGCGTGTGCTAAGTGGGAAAGGATGTGGAGTTGCACAGACAACCAGGAGGTTGGCTTAGAAGCAGCCACCCTTGAAAGAGTGCGTAATAGCTCACTGGTCAAGTGATTCTGCGCCGACAATTTAGCGGGGCTCAAGCACACCGCCGAAGCCGTGGCACTGACACATGTTCCTCAGCTCTCGCCTACGGGCGGGTGTTCAGGGGTGTTGGTGGGTAGGGGAGCGTCGTGTGGGAGGTGAAGCTGCGGGGTGACCCAGTGGTGGATCCCACACGAGTGAGAATGCAGGCATGAGTAGCGAAAGACGGGTGAGAAACCCGTCCGCCGAATGACCAAGGGTTCCAGGGCCAGGTTAATCCGCCCTGGGTAAGTCGGGACCTAAGGCGAGGCCGACAGGCGTAGTCGATGGACAACGGGTTGATATTCCCGTACCGGCGAAACACCGCCCATACCGAGCCCGGTGATGCTAACCGCCCAACGCCGTCCTTGTGCCCTTCGGGGCCGGGGCCGGCCGCGCGCGGAACCCGAACCGGTATTAGGTAAGCGTATTAACAGGGGTGACGCAGACAGGTAGCCACCGCGTGTTTTATGGCTATGCACGTCCAAGGGAGCAGGGCGAGGTCCAGGCAAATCCGGACCTCATACAGCCTCAGACCTGATGGTGACCGCGAATGCGGGAAGCAGGGTGATCCTATGCTGCCAAGAAAAGCCTCGACGCGAGGTGTTAGCCGCCCGTACCCTAAACCGACTCAGGTGGTCAGGTAGAGAATACCAAGGCGATCGAGAAAATCACGGTTAAGGAACTCGGCAAAATGCCCCCGTAACTTCGGGAGAAGGGGGGCCTGAGGGGTGAAGCCACTTGCTGGCTAGCCCTTTCGGGCCGCAGAGACCAGGGAGAAGCGACTGTTTACTAAAAACACAGGTCCGTGCGAAGTCGCAAGACGATGTATACGGACTGACGCCTGCCCGGTGCTGGAAGGTTAAGAGGACGGGTCAGCCCTTCGGGGCGAAGCTCAGAATTTAAGCCCCAGTAAACGGCGGTGGTAACTATAACCATCCTAAGGTAGCGAAATTCCTTGTCGGGTAAGTTCCGACCTGCACGAATGGCGTAACGACTTCTCCGCTGTCTCAACCGTGAACTCGGCGAAATTGCACTACGAGTAAAGATGCTCGTTTCGCGCAGCAGGACGGAAAGACCCCGGGACCTTTACTATAGCTTGGTATTGGTGTTCGGGACGGCTTGTGTAGGATAGGTGGGAGACTGTGAAGCAGCCACGCCAGTGGTTGTGGAGTCATCGTTGAAATACCACTCTGGTCGTTCTGAACATCTAACCTCGGTCCGTAATCCGGATCAGGGACAGTGCCTGGTGGGTAGTTTAACTGGGGCGGTTGCCTCCCAAAATGTAACGGAGGCGCTCAAAGGTTCCCTCAGCCTGGTTGGCAATCAGGTGTCGAGTGTAAGTGCACAAGGGAGCTTGACTGTGAGACTGACAGGTCGAGCAGGGACGAAAGTCGGAACTAGTGATCCGGCGGTGGCTTGTGGAAGCGCCGTCGCTCAACGGATAAAAGGTACCCCGGGGATAACAGGCTGATCTTGCCCAAGAGTCCATATCGACGGCATGGTTTGGCACCTCGATGTCGGCTCGTCGCATCCTGGGGCTGGAGTAGGTCCCAAGGGTTGGGCTGTTCGCCCATTAAAGCGGTACGCGAGCTGGGTTTAGAACGTCGTGAGACAGTTCGGTCCCTATCCGCTGCGCGCGCAGGAAACTTGAGAAGACCTGTCCCTAGTACGAGAGGACCGGGACGGACGAACCTCTGGTGTGCCAGTTGTTCCGCCAGGAGCATGGCTGGTTGGCTACGTTCGGAAGGGATAACCGCTGAAAGCATCTAAGCGGGAAGCCTGCTTCAAGATGAGGTTTCCACCACCCTCGGGTGGGAAGGCCCCCAGCAGAACACTGGGTTGATAGGCCGGATGTGGAAGCACGGCAACGTGTGAAGCTGACCGGTACTAATTGGCCGACAACTTCACCACAACTATCAGGTCTTGTGATGACGCGTCCACTGTACGGTTCTGGAGCCACCCACACACGGGTGACATCTCCATAGAGTTACGGCGGTCATAGCGAAGGGGAAACGCCCGGTCCCATTCCGAACCCGGAAGCTAAGCCCTTCAGCGCCGATGGTACTGCGTGGGAGACTGCGTGGGAGAGTAGGACGCCGCCGAACACCCATTACCGTGTGGGCCGCAACCCTTGGGGTGCGGCCCACACGTGTTTCACCCACGGGTGTGCTTCAGGAAGGAAGCGATGAACGACCACAACGAGAACGAACGACGTGGCGAGGATCGTCCAGGGGCGCACCAGCGTAATCCCCGTGGTCGCGCCGCCGGACGTCCGTCGAGCGGCGGCAGCGCGCCGCGCTCCGGCCGGCCCTACGAGAAGGGCGGTCGCCCCGCACGGGGCGGCAGCACCGCACGCGGTGACCGCCCGCGTTGGAGCGGCGACCGCACGACCGACGCAGGTCGTGGCAGTGCGCCGCGTCGCGACGGCCGTGACGACCGGCGCCCGCCTGCCGGCGACCGCCGTGACAACGAGCGCGGGCAGCGCAGCTTCGGCGACGACCGCCCGCGGCGTCAGGGCGAGGGGTACCGCAGCGGCGGTGCCGGGCGTCCCGACGAGCGTCGCGGCAGCGAACGAGGCTTCGACCGCGGAGACCGGCGTGAGGGTGGCTACAACCGCCCCGCCGAGGGCCGTGGTGGCGAGCGTCGCGACAGCGGTTCCCGTGACTTCAACCGCGGCGAGCGTCGTGAGGGCGGCTACGGCCGCCCCGACGACCGTCGTGGTGGCGAGCGTCGTGAGGGTGGCTACGGCCGTCCGACCGAGCGTCGCGATGGCGCTTCCCGTGACTTCAACCGCGGCGAGCGTCGTGAGGGCGGCTACGGCCGTCCGACCGAGCGTCGTGAAGGCGGTCAGAGCCGTCCGACCGAGCGTCGTGAGGGTGGTGGTTACGGCCGCCCCGACGAGCGTCGTGGTGGCGAGCGTCGTGAGGGTGGTTACGGCCGCCCGACCGAGCGTCGTGAAGGCGGTCAGAGCCGTCCGACCGAGCGTCGTGAGGGTGGTGGTTACGGCCGCCCCGACGAGCGTCGTGGTGGCGAGCGTCGTGAGGGTGGTTACGGCCGTCCGACCGAGCGTCGCGATGGCGCTTCCCGTGACTTCAACCGCGGCGAGCGTCGTGAGGGCGGCTACGGCCGCCCCACCGAGCGTCGCGAAGGCGGTCAGAGCCGTCCGACCGAGCGTCGTGAGGGTGGTGGTTACGGCCGCCCCGACGAGCGTCGTGGTGGCGAGCGTCGTGAGGGTGGTTACGGCCGTCCGACCGAGCGTCGCGAGGGTGGCTACGGCCGTCCGACCGAGCGTCGCGATGGCGGTTCCCGTGACTTCAACGGCGGTGAGCGTCGTGAGGGCGGTTACGGCCGTCCGACCGAGCGTCGCGATGGCGGTTCCCGTGACTTCAACCGTGGTGAGCGTCGTGAGGGTGGCTATGGCCGTCCCACGGAGCGTCGCGATGGCGGTTCCCGTGACTTCAACGGCGGTGAGCGTCGTGAGGGCGGTTACGGCCGTCCCACGGAGCGTCGCGAGGGCGCTCCCCGCAGCTTCGACCGTGGTGAGCGTCGTGAGGGCGGCTATGGCCGTCCGACGGAGCGTCGTGAGGGTGGTCAGGGTCGTCCGACCGGGGGTCGTGAGGGTGGCTTTGGCCGTCCCGACGAGCGTCGTGGTGGCGAGCGTCGCGAGGGTGGCTTCGGTCGTCCGACCGAGCGTCGTGAGGGTGGCTATGGCCGCCCCGACGACCGCCGTGGTGGCGAGCGTGGCGGCCGCCGTGAGGGCGGCTACGACCGCTCGGCAGGCGGTGGGCACCGCACCGGTGGAGGTTTCGACCGGTCCGGCCCGCGGCACGCGTCCGACCAGGCGCCTCATGACGAGGAACTGCGTCACCCCGCGCCCCCCGTGGACGAGGACGTCATCCCCCAGATGCTCGACAAGGCCGCGCGGTCACGTCTGCGCACCCTGTCCAAGCTGAACTCCGACTGGGTGGCCGTCCACCTGGTCATGGCCGGCCGGACGCTCGACACGGACCCGGAGCTCGCCTACGAGCACGCGTCCGCAGCGGTCCGGCGTGCCGGTCGCGTCGACGTCGTGCGCGAGGCACTGGCCCTCACCGCCTACGCGACCGGACGGTACGCGGAGGCGCTGCGTGAGGTCCGTACGGTGCGCCGTCTCAGCGGTGTCGACGCGCACCCCGCGATCGAGGCCGACTGCGAGCGTGGCCTCGGACGCCCCGAGCGCGCGCTCGCGGTCATCGCCGAGGCCAAGGGGCGCGAGCTCAGCATCGAGGAGGCCGTCGAGCTCACCCTCGTCGAGAGCGGTGCACGAGCCGACCTCGGCGAGCACGACGCCGCGCTGCTCGTCATCGACAAGCTGCTCCCGCGCGTCCGCGAGCCCGAGTACCGCCGCCGGCTGATGCTCGTCCGCGCCGACAGGCTCGAGACCCTCGGTCGCACCGACGACGCCGCTGAGGCGCGGGCCGCCGCCGAGGCGATCGCACCCCAGGAGGAGGACGACGTCGTCGTCCTCGACCTCGGGGACGACGATGACGAGCAGGCCACGCCGGCGTCCGTCGCCGAGGCTGACGCGCCGGAGGACGACGAGCCGGAGGACGACGAGCCGGAGGACGACGAGCCGGAGGACGACGAGTCCGAGGCCGATGAGTCCGAGGCCGATGAGACCGACGAGGTCGAGTCCGAGGACGATGAGGCCGAGGACGTGTCAGGGGTCGACGAGCTCGAGGCCGGCGAGCCTGACGAGGTCGAGCCGGAGGACGACGAGCTCGAGGAGGAGGCCGAGGAGGTCGAGGTCGAGGTCGTCCTCGTCGAGGACTCCGCGCCGGACGCCGCGGTCGTCGACGTCGAGTCCGTGCCCGAGGCCGAGGTCGTGATCGAGGAGTCCGTCGAGATCGAGGAGTCCGCCCCGGACGCCGAGACGGTCGACGTGGAGTCGGACGTCGAGGTCGTGGACGCTGACGACGCCGAGGAGCCGCAGGTCGACGAGTCGGCCCCCGAGGCGGAGATCGTGGTCGAGGAGTCCGAGGTCGAGGTCGTCGAGGAGTCCGCGGTCGAGGCCGAGGAGACCGCCGAGGTCACCGACGCGGTCGAGGCCGAGGAGACCGCCGAGGTCACCGACGCGGTCGAGGGCGAGGAGACCGCCGAGGTCACCGACGCGGTCGAGGCCGAGGAGACCACCGGCCCCGACACCGTCGAGGAGGACCAGGAGTCCGACAACGGCTCCGAGCAGCTCGACCTCTTCGCGGACGGTGACCTGGAGGACCGCCGGTGACCGCGACGCTCATCGGTTCGCCGCCGCCGTGCGACGTCTACGACGTCGGTCTCTACGACCTCGACGGCGTCGTCTACCTGGGGGCCGAGGCGGTGGTCCACGCGGCCGACGCGATCGCGGCGGCCGCCGAGCGTGGCCTGCGTCCGCTGTACGTCACGAACAACTCCTCCCGTGAGCCGGAGGAGATCGCCGCCCAGATCGACGGCTTCGGCGTGCCCTGCTCACCCGAGCAGGTCGTCACCTCCGCCCAGTCGGTCGCCCTCCTCCTGCAGGAGGTGCTCGAGCCCGGCGCCCGCGTGCTGCCCATCGGCGGCCAGGGGCTGCGCACGGCGCTCGAGCACGCCGGCTTCACGCTCGTGGCGAGCGCGGCCGACGCGCCGGAGGCCGTCGTCCAGGGCTACGCCCCGCACCTGAGCTGGCACGACCTCGCCGAGGCCTCCTACGCGATCGGCGCCGGCGCGCGCCACGTCGCGACCAACCTCGACGGCTCCATCCCCAAGGAGCGTGGGGTCGCCCCGGGCAACGGCGCGCTCGTGCGCGCCGTCGTCGAGGCGACCGGCGTCCAGCCGCTCGCGTCCGGCAAGCCGCTCCCGGCGATCTTCCGCCAGGCCGCCGAGCGCGTCGGCGCGCAGAACCCGATGGCCATCGGTGACCGGCTCGACACCGACCTCGAGGGCGCCCGCGCCTCCGGGATCCCCGGCCTGCTCGTCCTCACGGGCGTGACGAGCGCCCGTGACGCCGTCCTCGCACCGGCGCACCAGCGCCCGTCGATGCTCGCCACCGACCTGCGCGGGCTGCTCGAGCGGCACCCCGAGCCCAGGCACGTCGACGACGAGGGCTGGTGGAGCTGCGGCGCCGCCGTCGCGCGCGTCGACGACGGCACCCTCGTCCTCGTCGACGACCCCACCGGCCCGCTCGGCCCCTCCGGGGAGCAGCGGCTCTCCGGTGACCGGCCCGCCCGGGTGACGCTCGACGGGTGGCGCGCACTGTGCGTCGCCGCCTGGGACGCGGCGGACAGCGGCCGGCCCGTCCAGCCGCAGGACGTCCCGGCGCTGACGATCGGCTGACGGCGCGCCGTGCCAGGTGTTCCTGGCACGGCGTCGCCCCCCGCCGCGTCGGGCGCGGGTAGCCTGACCGGCACGGCAGGAAGGTGACCCATGAACGACAGCACGCAGGCCGCGTCCGCGGCCCCTCGGCCCGCGCCACCGCGTCCCGGACCGGACGCGCCGCCCGCCCCCGTGCCCGAGCTCGCCGAGCTCGACACCCTCGCCGACCGTCCGCTGACCGAGCAGCTCGCCGTCCTGGACACCGTCCACCGCGCGCTCGCCGCCCAGCTCTCCTCCGCAGAGTCCTGACGTGGCGCGTCTCGTCCGGGTCGACGCCGAGCTCGTCCGCCGCGGCCTCGCCCGCTCGCGGCAGCACGCCGCCGACCTCATCGCCGCCGGCCAGGTCCTGCTCGACGGCGGGCCGGTGACCAAGCCCGCTCGCCAGGTCGACCCTGCCCAGGCGCTGCGCGTCGTCGCCCCCGCCGAGGAGGAGTACGTCTCCCGCGGCGCGCACAAGCTCGCCGGCGCGCTCGACGCGCTCGGGTCCGAGGTGCCGGTCGCCGGTCGCCGCGCCCTCGACGCCGGCGCCTCGACGGGCGGGTTCACCGACGTCCTCCTGCGCCGCGGCGCGGAGCACGTCGTCGCCGTCGACGTCGGCTACGGCCAGCTCGCCTGGTCCCTCCAGCAGGACCCGCGCGTCACCGTCCTCGACCGGACGAACGTGCGCACCCTCGACCCGGAAGCCGTGGCCCCGGCGCCCTCGCTCGTCGTCTCGGACCTCTCCTTCATCTCCCTCACCCTCGTCCTGCCGGCACTGGCGGCAGCGGCGGCGCCCGACGCCGACTTCCTCCTCATGGTCAAGCCCCAGTTCGAGGTCGGCCGCGAGGCGATCGGCAAGGGCGGGGTGGTCCGCGACCCGGCCCTGCACGCCCACGCGGTCCGCACCGTCGCCGACGCCGCGCAGGCGCTCGGCCTGCACACCTTCGCCGTCGAACCCAGCCCGCTGCCCGGTCCCAGCGGGAACGTCGAGTACTTCATAGGCTTGCGCCGTGACCCCGACCGCGCCCACCCGCCCGAGGAGCTCGACGCCGTGATCGCCTCAGCCGTCGAGCGCCGCCCTGAGGTGGCGCCGTGAGCCGCAGCGTCCTCATCGTCCAGCACGCGTGGCGCGAGCAGGCGGTGACCGCGGCGGCCGACGTCGAGCAGAGCCTGCGCGCCCTGGGCATCGAGCCCGTCCACGAGCTCACCCCGGGCGTCGACCCCGAGCTCGTCCTCGTCCTCGGTGGGGACGGCACGCTCCTGCACGCCGCCGAGCTCGTCCGGGGCCGCGACGTCCCGCTCCTCGGCGTCAACCTCGGCCACGTCGGCTTCCTCGCCGAGGCCGAGCCGGACAGCCTCGGTGAGGTCGTCCAGCGCATCGCCGACCGCGACTACACCGTCGAGGAGCGGATGACCATCGACGTCGAGGTGCAGACCCCCCAGGGGGAGGTCCACCACGGCTGGGCGATCAACGAGGCGACCATCGAGAAGGTCGACCGCTCCGGGGTCATCGAGCTCGCCCTCGGCGTCGACGGGCGCGGCCTGTCGACGTTCGGCTGCGACGGCATCGTCATCGCCACCCCCACCGGCTCGACCGCCTACGCCTTCTCCGGCGGGGGACCGGTCGTGTGGCCCGACGTCGAGGCCCTGCTCGTCGTGCCGATCGCCGCCCACGCACTGTTCTCCCGGCCGCTCGTCGCCGGGCCGCGCTCCGTGCTCTCCGTCGAGGTCCTCGAGCGCAACCTCTCCGGCGGGGACGTGTGGTGCGACGGGCGCCGTCAGCTCCCCGCGCCCGTCGGCTCGCACATCGACGTGCGCCGCGGCCGTGAGCCCGTTCGGCTCGCGCGCATCGAGCCGACCCCCTTCTCCGGGCGGCTCGTCGCGAAGTTCAACCTGCCCGTCACCGGCTGGCGCGGAGGGAGGAAGGACCCGTGATCGAGGAGATCAGCATCGAGAACGTCGGTGTCATCGCCTCCGCGCGCCTCGAGCTCGGTCCCGGCTTCACCGTCATCACGGGCGAGACCGGTGCCGGCAAGACGATGGTCCTGACCGGCCTCGACCTCCTCCTCGGCGGGCGCGGGGACCCGGCGGTCGTGCGTACCGGCACCGACCGCGCCGTCGTCGAGGGCACGTTCGTCGTCGACGAGGACGTCGCGCGGCGCGTCGAGGAGTCCGGCGGGACCCTGGACGACGACGCCCTCATCCTCGCCCGCACTCTTCCCGCCCAGGGCCGCTCACGGTCCTTCGCCGGCGGGCGCAGCGTGCCCCAGGCGTTCCTCGCCGAGCTCGCCGCCGACCTCGTCACCGTCCACGGCCAGTCCGACCAGCTGCGGTTGCGCGCCCCGGCCCGTCAGCGTGCGCTCCTCGACTCCTTCGCCCGCACCGGCGCGCTCCTCACCGACTACCGCGGGACGTGGCAGCGCCTCACCGACGCGCGCACCCGGCTGGAGGAGTGGCAGGCACGCAGCGACGAGCGCGCCGGCGAGGCTGCCCGCCTGCGTGCCGGCCTCGAGCTCCTCGAGGCCCTCGACCCGCAGCCCGGCGAGGACGACGAGCTGCGCGCCGAGGCAGAGAAGCTCGGCAACGTCGAGGAGCTGCGCGAGGCCGCGGGCCGTGCCCACGCCGCGCTGTCCGGGGCGGGGGAGGGCGCCGAGCTGGACGCCACCGTCCTCGTCGACGAGGCCCGGCGGTCGCTGGAGGTCTCCGACCCCGAGCTGTCCGCGCTCGCCGCCCGGCTCGCCGAGGTCGCCTACCTCCTGGCCGACATCGGCACCGACGTCGGTGCCTTCCTCGCCTCCCTCGAGGCCGACCCCACCCGGCTGCAGACCGTCCACGAGCGTCGCGCCGCCCTCAAGGACGCCGCGCTGCGCCTCGGCGTCGAGGGCCCCGACGCCCTCACCGAGTGGTCGGCCGCCGCGGCCGCCCGGCTCGCCGAGATCGACGGGCCCCAGGACGGCGGCGCGGCCCTGCGCGAGGAGCTGGCCTCGCTCACGGCGCGCCTCGAGGCCCTCGCCGCGGAGCTGACCGCCGCCCGCACCGAGGCGGCGGCCCGGCTCAGCGCCGCCGTCGACGCCGAGCTCGCCGGCCTCGCGATGCCCGGTGCCCACCTCGACGTCGCGCTCACGCCGCTTCCCGAGCCCGGTCCGTGGGGCGCCGAGAGCGTGGCCCTCCTCCTCCAGCCGCGCCCCGACGCCCGGCCCCGGCCGCTGGGGGACGGCGCATCCGGCGGTGAGCTCTCGCGCGTCATGCTCGCCCTCGAGGTCGCCGTCGCCGCCCCGGACACCGCCCCGGCGGTGCGCCCCACGTTCGTCTTCGACGAGGTCGACGCCGGGGTGGGCGGCAAGGCGGCGATCGAGGTGGGACGCAGGCTCGCCGGGCTCGCCCGGGTCGCGCAGGTCGTCGTCGTCACCCACCTGCCCCAGGTCGCGGCCTTCGCCGACACGCACCTGGTCGTGACGAAGTCCACGGGTGAGGCGACGGTCACCGACGTCCGGCGCGTCACCGGCGCCGAGAGGGAGCAGGAGCTGGCCCGGATGCTGTCCGGCCAGGAGGACTCCGACGTGGCACGCCGTCACGCCGCAGAGCTCCTCGATCGTGCCGTCATGGCACCATGACACGCGTGAGATCTCTCTTCGGCCGTCGCGCACGCCCCGACACCGGTCCGGGCGTGTCCGGAACCGTCCGGGTCGATGCCCGGACGAAGAACCTCACCAAGCGGCTGCAGCCGGGTGAGATCGCCGTCATCGACCACGTCGACCTCGACCGTGTCTCGGCCGAGGCGCTCGTCGCCTGCCGGCCCGCGGCCGTGCTCAACGCCGCCCGCTCGACGTCGGGGCGCTACCCCAACCTCGGCCCGGAGATCATCGTCGCCGAGGGCATCCCGCTCGTCGACGACCTCGGCAGCTCGGTGATGTCGCTGCGCGAGGGCCGCACCGTGCGCGTGGACGACGGCGGGGTGTACTCCGGCACGGTGCTCGTCGCCGAGGGCACCGAGCAGACCGAGGAGACCGTCGCGGCAGCGATGGCAGAGGCGCGCGAGGGCCTGTCGGTCCAGCTCGAGGCGTTCGCCGGCAACACGATGGACTACCTCAACCGGGAGCGTGAGCTCCTCCTCGACGGCGTCGGCGTGCCCGAGGTGCACACCCCGATCGAGGGCCGGCACGTCCTCATCGTCGTGCGCGGCTACCACTACAAGGAGGACCTGGCGATGCTGCGGTCCTACGTCCGCGAGTACCGTCCCGTCCTCATCGGCGTCGACGGCGGCGCCGACGCGATCCTCGAGGCGGGCCTGCGCCCCGACATGATCGTCGGGGACATGGACTCGGTCTCGGACAGCGCGCTGCGCTGCGGGGCGGAGATCGTCGTCCACGCGTACCGCGACGGGCGTGCTCCGGGCCTGTCCCGCGTCGAGCAGCTCGGCGTCGACCACGTCGTCTTCCCCGCCACGGGCACGAGCGAGGACGTCGCCATGCTCCTCGCCGACGACAAGGGCGCCGAGCTCATCGTCGCCGTCGGCACCCACGCCACGCTCGTGGAGTTCCTCGACAAGGGCCGGGCGGGCATGGCCTCGACGTTCCTCACCCGGCTGCGGGTGGGCTCCAAGCTCGTCGACGCCAAGGGCGTCTCCCAGCTCTACCGCACCCGCATCTCCACGTGGCAGGTCGTCTTCCTGGCCCTCGCCGGCCTGCTCGCGATCGTCGTCGCGGTGGCCACGACGGAGTTCGGGCAGACCCTGTGGCTGATCATCATGGCGCGGCTGGACGGGCTGTTCGCCGGAATCAAGGACCTGCTGGGGATAGCCCCGGCCGCGCCCATCTCGTAGGAGCACCGTGATCGACTTCCGCTACCACCTCGTCTCGCTCATCGCCGTCTTCCTCGCGCTCGCGCTCGGGATCGTGCTCGGCGCCGGACCGCTCAACGAGCCGCTGGGTGACCAGCTCACCGGTCAGGTCGAGGAGCTGCGCGAGGACCGGGACCGGCTGCGCACCGAGCTCGAGGTCAGCGAGGCCGAGGTCGAGCAGCGCGACCAGTTCATCGACGAGCTCGCCGCCGCCACCCTCGGCTCGCGCCTCGAGGGACGCGCGGTCGCCACCGTCGTCCTGCCGTCGGCCAACTCCGACGACGTCGCCGACGTCCGCCTGCGGCTCGAGCAGGCAGGCGCCACGGTCACCGGCCAGGTCCAGGTGACCGAGGAGTGGACCAACCCCGACAGCGCCGCGTTCCGCTCCAGCCTCGCCGGCCAGATCCTCGGCTACCTCGACCCGGTGCCGGCCGACGGCGCCGAGCCCGGTGTCATCCTCGGCACGGCGCTGGGTCAGGCGCTCACCCGCAGCGACGCCGAGGGCGCGCCCACCGCCGACGCCCGCACGCTCCTCGAGCTCCTCGCCGACGCCGGGCTCGTCGAGGTCGTCGACGACCCCACGCAGGCCGCCAACGCCACCGTCGTCATCGCCCCGCGCAGCGAGGAGACCGGCCCGGAGGAGAGCATGGAGCCGGCCGACCTCGAGACCCGCGAGCAGCGGCTGGCCGAGGAGGTCGAGCTCGTCCGCGGTCTCGCCGAGACCGGCGAGGGCAGCGTCGTCGCCGGCTCGGCTGCCACCGCGCTCGACCTCGTGAGCGCCATCCGCGCGGACTCCACCGCCGTGGAGACCGTGACGACCACCGACTCCGTCTCCGAGATCACCGGCCGCCTCAACGTCCCGATGGCCCTGGCCGTGGCGATCTCCGGTGAGGTCGGCCAGTTCGGTGTCGGCGCCGACGCGACCGCAGCCGTGCCGCCCGCCGTCTACCTCTCCCCGCCCGCCTCGCCGCAGCCGGAGGAGACCGCCGACGGCGCCGAGGGCAGCACCGAGGACACCGGCGGTGACGCCGGGACCACCGAGGACGAGACGGCGGACGCCGCCTGATGTCCCGGCTACGTGCTGCCCTGCTCGGCGTGACCGCCGCCGGCGCCGCGACCGCAGCGCTCGAGGCCCGGCCGCCTGGCGGCCGGGCGCGCTGGGAGCGGACCAACTACGCCGGGCGCACGGTCAGCCTGCTCGGCGGGCTCGCGCAGGCCGCCGGGGTGAGCCTCGCGCTCACCGGCGCGGGCCGGACCGGGGCCGCCGCAGCCGTCGCCGCGGGCGCCGGGGGTGCCCTCGGTGCCGTCGACGACCTCACCGAGCGCGAGGGCGACCGACACGTCAAGGGCCTGCGCGGTCACCTCACGGCGCTGGGCCACGGCCAGGTGACCACCGGGACGCTGAAGATCGCCGGCATCGGCGGCGGCGCGGCCCTCGCCGCCCTCCTCCTGCCCGCGCGCGGCCGCGGCCCGGTCACCCGGCTCGTCGACCGCGGCACCAACGCTGCGCTCATCGCCGGGTCCGCCAACCTCCTCAACCTCCTCGACCTGCGCCCCGGGCGGGCGCTCAAGGTCACCTGCCTCGCCGCGGGCGGGCTCACCCTCGCCGGTGGACCGGGCGCGCCCGTCGCCGCCACCGTCCTCGGGACGGCGGCCGCCGGGCTGCCCGACGACCTCGCCGAGCGCACGATGCTCGGCGACACCGGCGCCAACGCGCTCGGCGCGGGCCTGGGCACGGCGCTCGCCGCCCACCCCTCCCGGCTGCTGCGCGCCGGCGCGCTCGCCACCGTCGTCGGCCTCACGCTGCTCAGCGAGAAGGTGAGCTTCTCCCAGGTCATCGATCGCACGCCGGTGCTGCACGCCGTCGACAGCTGGGGCCGGCGGTGAGCGTGGTGGCCGGCCGGTGACCGAGACCCGGCCCGGTCGTCTCGGCCGCGTCCTGTCCGGGGTCGCCGGCGCCGCGGGGATGCTCGCGGCGATCACGGTGCTCTCCCGCGCCGTCGGGTTCGTCCGGTGGTTCGTCCAGTCCGCCACCCTCGGGGACTCGGCGACAGCGAACGCCTACTCGACGGCGAACATGCTGCCCAACGTCCTGTTCGAGGTGGCGGCGGGCGGGGCGCTCGCGGGCGCCGTCGTCCCGCTGCTCGCGGCGCCGCTCGCCCGGCACCTGCGCGCCGACGTCGACAAGATCTCCTCCTCGCTGCTCACCTGGACGCTCCTCGTCCTCGTCCCGCTCGGAGCGCTCGTCGCCCTGCTGGCCGGCCCGATCGTCGCGCTGCTGCCCGACTCCGTCGGCTCCGACGTCACCACCCAGCGCGAGCTCGCGACGTTCTTCCTGCGCGTCTTCGCGATCCAGATCCCGCTCTACGGCATCGGCGTCGTGCTCACCGGCATCCTCCAGGCCCAGCGGCGCTTCTTCCTCCCGGCGATCGCGCCGCTCGCGTCGAGCGTCGTCGTCATCGCCACCTACCTCCTCTTCGGGCTGCTGTCCCAGGGGCTGGCCGACGACCCCGAACGGCTCTCGAGCGCCGCCCTCGACTGGCTCGCGTGGGGCACCACCCTCGGCGTGGCCGTCATGAGCCTGCCGCTGCTCCTGCCCGTGCGGCGCAGCGGGGTGCGGCTGCGCCCGGCCCTGCGCTTCCCCGAGGGCGTCGGCCGCCGGGCACTGAGCCTCGCCGCGGCCGGGCTCGGGGCGCTGCTCGCCCAGCAGATCAGCGTCGTCGTCTTCCTCCTCCTCGCACGCGGCGGGGGAGTGGAGGGCACGATCACCATCTGGCAGTACGCGCAGGCGGTGTACTTCCTGCCCTACGCCGTGCTCGCCGTGCCCGTCGCCACGGCCGTCTTCCCGCGCCTCGCCGAGCTCGCCGGGAGCACGGACCGCCGGGCCTTCGCGACGATGGCGGTCGGCTCGACCCGGGCCGTGCTCGCCGCCTCGTTCGTCGGCGCCGGCGTGCTCGGTGCGGTCGCCCCGGGCGTCACGGCCGTCTTCTCGCTGCGCGGCCCGATGGACGGGATGACGGTCGCGGTCACCTGGCTCGCGCCCGCCGTCGTCGGCTACGCCCTCGTCTTCCACGTCTCGCGCTGCCTGTACAGCCTGGACCGCGGCCGGGCCGCGGTCGTCGCGACCGCCGCGGGCTGGCTCACGGTGAGCGTCGTCGCCGCCGTGCTCGTGTCCCTCACCGCCCCCGACGGCGGCGACGGACCCGCCACCCTCCGCTCCCTCGCGCTGGGCACCACCGCCGGGATGACGGTCGCCGGGGTCGCGCTCCTGTGGGCGCTGCGCCTGGCGCTCGGGGCCGGCACGTCGTTCGGCGGGCTGCTGCGCACCCTCGCCGTCGGGACCGTCGCGGCCGCCGCCGGGGCGCTGGTCGGCCGGCTCGTCACCGACGCCGTGCTCGGCGCCGTCGAGCCGCTCCTCCTGTCCGGCCTGCTCGCCTCCGCGGCGGGCACCCTCGCCGCAGCCGCGGTCGCCGGGCTCGCCGTCCTCGCCGCCGACCGCGGCGCGTTGCGCACGACGGCCTGGTCCGGGGCGTGACAGGGTGGGACGCATGCGGATCGTCCAGCTGACCTCCACGAGCGCGGGCGGGGTGGCCCGCCACGCTCGTCAGGTGGCCGGGCTCCTCGCCGGAGCCGGGGACCAGGTGCTGCTCGCCGGGCCCGCCGACGTCGTCGCCGACTCACCCGTGCCGACCGCCGTCGTCGACATCGCCGACCGGCCCCGGCCCAGCGACCTGGCCGCCCTGCGCCACCTGCGCCACGTGCTCGCCGGCGCGGACGTCGTCCACGCCCACGGCCTGCGCGCCGGCGCCGCCGCCGTCCTCGCCACCCGCGCGTGGCGTGACCGGCCGGCCGTCGTCGTCACCCTGCACAACCTCCCCGTCGGAGGGCCCAAGGTGCAGGCCGTCGCCGCCGTGCTCGAACGGGTCGTCGCCCGCGGCGCCGACCTCGTCCTCGGGGTGAGCGGGGACCTCGTCGCCCGCGCCACCCGGCTCGGCGCCCGGTCCGAGCGAGCGCTCGTCCCCGCGCCGGCGCGCCGCGCGCAGGGCGCCGTCGACCCCGGCGCGCGTGACGCGCTGCGCGCCGACCTCGGCCTCGCGCCGGGGGAGCGGCTCGTGCTCACCGTCGGCCGCCTCGCGCCGCAGAAGGGCCTCGGCCTGCTGTGCGACGCCGCCGCCGAGCTCGCCCGCAGCGGCGCCCCGCTGCGCTGGGTGGTCGTGGGGGACGGGCCGGGCGAAGCCGGCCTGCGCCGCCGGGTCGTGGACGAGGGCCTGCCGGTCGTCGTCGCCGGCCGCCGGGAGGACGTCCCTGCGCTGCTCGCCGCAGCCGACCTCGTCGTGTCGACCTCGACCTGGGAGGGCCAGCCGCTGGCCGTCCAGGAGGCCCTCCAGGCCGGGCGCGCCGTCGTCGCGACCGACGTCGGTGGCACCCGCGAGGTCACCGGCGACGCCGCCGTCCTCGTCGCGCCCGAGGCCGGCCCGCTCGCCGCCGCCGTCGCCCGGCTCGTCGCCGACGACGACGCCCGGGAGAAGCTCCAGCGGGCCGCACTGGCCCGCGCCGCGGAGCTGCCCACACCCGTCGACGTCCTCGCCCAGCTCCGCCGGTGCTACTCGGCGGTCCGCTCCGACTGATAAGGTGGAACTCCGTGGTCACCCTTCACCGCTCAGGCGGAGACTCAGTCCCTCGGCACATCTTCGTCACCGGCGGCGTCGCGTCGTCCCTCGGGAAGGGACTGACGGCCTCGAGCCTCGGTCAGCTTCTCCGCGCGCGCGGCCTCCGCGTGGTGATGCAGAAGCTCGATCCCTACATCAACGTCGATCCCGGCACGATGAACCCGTTCCAGCACGGTGAGGTCTTCGTCACCGAGGACGGCGCCGAGACCGATCTCGACATCGGGCACTACGAGCGCTTCCTCGACGTCAACCTCTCCGGCGCGGCCAACGCGACGACCGGCCAGGTCTACTCGACCGTCCTGGCCAAGGAGCGGCGCGGGGACTACCTCGGCGACACCGTCCAGGTCATCCCGCACATCACCGACGAGATCAAGACGCGGATGCGCGCCCAGGCCCGCCCGGCCGACGGCAGCCCCGCACCGGACGTCATCATCACCGAGATCGGCGGCACGGTCGGTGACATCGAGTCCCTGCCCTTCCTCGAGGCGGCGCGCCAGGTGCGTCATGACCTCGGCCGCGACAACGTCTTCTTCGTCCACGTCTCCCTCGTGCCCTACCTCAGCGCGAGCGGGGAGCTGAAGACCAAGCCCACCCAGCACTCGGTGTCCGAGCTGCGCAGCATCGGCATCCAGCCCGACGCCATCGTGTGCCGCACCGACCGCGAGCTGCCCGAGGGCGTCAAGGCCAAGATCGCGCTCATGTGCGACGTCGACCGCGAGGCCGTGGTCGAGTGCCGCGACGCGTCCTCGATCTACGAGATCCCCGCCGTCCTGCACCGCGAGGGCCTGGACGCCTACGTCGTGCGCCGGCTCGACGTGCCGTTCCGGGACGTCGACTGGAGCGACTGGGACGACCTGCTCCAGCGGGTGCGGCACCCGCGCGACACCGTCGAGGTCGCGCTCGTCGGCAAGTACGTCGACCTGCCCGACGCCTACCTCTCGGTCACCGAGGCCCTGCGCGCCGGCGGCTTCCACCACCGGGCGAAGGTCGTCGTCCGCTGGGTCCCCGCCGACGACTGCGCCACCCCGGAGGGGGCGCGCCGCGCCCTGCAGGACGTCGACGCCGTCCTCGTCCCCGGCGGCTTCGGCGTGCGCGGCATCGAGGGCAAGCTCGGCGCGCTGCGGTACGCCCGCGAGAACGAGGTGCCGACCCTCGGCATCTGCCTGGGCCTGCAGTGCATGGTCGTCGAGTACGCCCGCAACGTCCTGGGGCTGAGCGAGGCGTCCTCCACCGAGTTCGACCCCGGCACCCCCGACCCGGTCGTCGCGACGATGGCCGAGCAGGTCGACTTCGTCGAGGGCGCCGGTGGCGACATGGGCGGCACGATGCGCCTGGGCAGCTACGAGGCGGTCCTGGAGGAGGGCTCGCTCGTCGCCGAGGTGTACGGCGCCACCCGGGTCTCCGAGCGCCACCGCCACCGCTACGAGGTGAACAACGCCTACCGCGAGGCGCTCACCGAGGCCGGGCTGCACATCTCGGGCCGGTCCCCGGACTCCTCCCTGGTGGAGTTCGTCGAGCTCGACCGCGCGAAGCACCCCTACTACGTCGCCACCCAGGCCCACCCGGAGTTCAAGTCCCGCCCGACCTCCGCCCACCCGCTGTTCCACGGGCTCATCGGTGCGGCGCTCGAGCGCCAGCGCGCCGGGCGGCTGCTCGAGGTCGAGGGGGAGTCCGCGCCGGCCGACGCCCCGTCCACCGACGAGCCGGAGCACGCCCGCACCACCGACCTCGTCGAGGAGACCGCGGCGCAGGTGGCGTCCGGCTCCCGCGAGGCGCAGGTGTGAGCCTGGCCGACCGGCGTGACGACGGCCGCGAGGTCGTCTCGCGGGACCTCCTCCACGACGGCAAGGTCTTCGACCTCGTCGCGGAGGAGGTCCGCCTCTCACCCGACGACGCCGCGCCCGTGCTGCGCGAGTTCCTCGACCACCCCGGGGCGGTGGCCGTCGTCGCGCTGCGTGAGGGGCCGGACGGGGAGGAGGTCGCGCTCGTCGACCAGTACCGCCACCCCGTCCGCGCGGTGCTCTGGGAGGTCCCGGCCGGGCTCCTCGACGTCGCGGGGGAGGACTACCTCACCGCGGCGCAGCGCGAGCTCGCCGAGGAGACCGACCTGCGGGCCGGACGCTGGGACGTGCTCGTCGACTACTTCACCACCCCCGGCGGCTCGACCGAGTCGCTGCGGGTCTACCTCGCGCGCGACGTCAGCGAGGTGCCCGAGGGCGAGCGGCACTCCCGCGCCGACGAGGAGCGCGACATGACGGTGCGGTGGGTGCCGCTCGACGACGCCGTCGCCGCCGTGTACGACGGGCGCCTGCACAACCCGAGCGCCGTCGTCGGGATCCTCGCGACGGCGGGCGCCCGCGCCGCCGGCTGGACGCCGCTGCGGCCCGCCGACGCGCCCTGGTTCCGCTGACCCCCTAGCGCAGCGCCTCGCGCCGGGACGGCGGCGAGAGCCGCTGCCCGTACCCGGCGACGAGGTCGCGGACCCAGGCCGCGGCGGCGTCGTCGAGGTGGGCGTACTGGCGCAGCGCCCACCCGATCGCCTTGCGGACGAAGACGTCCGGGTCGGCGAGGTTCGGCTCGATGACGTCGACGAGCAGGCGGCGGTCGGTGTACTCCTTGGACCGCAGCTGGGACAGGATCGCGGCCCTGCGCAGCCACCGGTCCTCCTCGCGTGCCCACGCGCGCAGGTCCTCGGCGGTCTCGTGGTGGGCGCGCAGCACCGCCCCGACGAGGTGTGCCGCGGTCTCGTCGACGAGGTCCCACCACGCGCCGGTGACCACGAGGTGGCGGTAGAGCGGCAGCGAGGCCTCCGCCCGCGCGTGCTCGGGGGCGCTGCGGGCCACGCCGAGCGCGGCGTAGCGCTCCTCCCGGAACTCCGCGCCGTCCCACAGCGCCTCCACGGCCGCCGACCACTCGGCGTAGCCGGGCGCGGGCCGCCCGCGGACCACGCCGCGCACGAGCGTGCGGACCGTGGGGACCGCCAGCCCACGGAAGGGCAGGGCGGAGCGCATGTAGCGCTGCTGGGCCGCCGCCCGCACGGGATCGCCCGCCGCCGACCGCACGGCGTCGCGGACGGCGGCGGCGAGGTCCATCGCTACGGGGTGGGCAAGGGCTCGGGCTGCCGCGTGGACAGCGCGCCGACGGCGTGGACGATCGCCACGACCGTGAGCGCCGAGCCGAGCATGTGGATCCCGACGAGGAGCTCGGGCAGGCCGGTGAAGTACTGGACGTACCCGATGAGGCCCTGGAGCAGGGTGACGGCCATCAGCCAGCCCCACGCCCGCAGCGCGGCCCGGTTGCCCTCACGACGCGCGAGGAGCAGGCCGACGACGACGATCGCGACGAACACCCACACGACCGCGGCGTGGACGCGGGAGATGAGGGCGGGGTCCAGCGCCCAGCGGTAGGGCTCGGTGGCGTCACCGGAGTGCGGGCCGGCGCCGGTCGTGACGACGCCGAGGACGAGGAGGGCGACGCCGACGGCGACGAGCAGTCCGCCCAGCATGCGCAGGCGCGGGGAGGAGGCGGGGCGCACGGGGGCGTCCGGCGCGGCGAGCCGCAGCAGGAGGTAGGTCGAGACGGCGACGAGCGCCAGCGAGATGAGCATGTGGGAGCCGACGATCGCCGGGTGCAGGTCCACCCACACCGTGACGCCGCCGACGAACGCCTGGAGGGCGATGCCCGCGAGCGGCAGCCAGGCGAGGCGCCTGAGCGCGGCGGGGCGCGAGGCCGTGGGCTCGCGGCGGTAGACCGCCCACACGAGGGCGAGGGCGATGACGCCGAGCACACCGGTGAGCGTCCGGTTGCCGAACTCGATGGCCTCGTGCATGACGCTCTCGCCGTGGAACGTCGGGGTGAAGGAGCCCGGCTGGCACAGCGGCCACTCCGAGCAGCCCAGCCCGGAGCCGGTGAGCCGTACAGCGCCCCCGGTGACGATGATCCCGATCTGCGCGAGGAGGTTGGCGATGGCCAGGCGCCACGTGAGGGGGTCGACGAGCGCGTCGCGAGGACGGCCGCCGGGGGCGGCGGGCGGGGCGGACACCGGGAGAGGACGTGCGGAGGTCACGCCCACAGCGTACGTCCCGTCGCGGGCAGCCCGGGAAGGTCGCGGCGGGCGGGGGCGCAGGGCCCGTGGGCGAGACGCGCCTACCAACTGTCGGCGCCGCGCCCTACGCTGGTCGGCATGACGGACACGCCTGTGCTCGAGCCTGCTCACCTCGTCGCCGCGTCCGCGCCCGTCCCGGACGTGCGTGGCGCCGTCGAGGCGACGGCGCGCGCGGCGAAGGCCGCCTCCCGGGTCCTGGCCACCGCGACCCGCGCGACGAAGGACGCCGCCCTGCACGCCATGGCCGACGCCCTCGTCGCCGCCTCCGGCCGGATCGTCACCGCGAACGCCGAGGACCTCGCCCGCGGCCGGGCGAACGGCATGAAGGACTCCCTCCTCGACCGGCTCGCCCTCACCGACGAGCGGATCGTCGCGATCGCCGACGCCCTGCGCGAGCTCGCGGCGCTGCCCGACCCCGTCGGTGAGGTCGTCCGTGGCTCGACGCTGCCCAACGGCCTCACACTGCGCCAGGTGCGCGTGCCGATGGGCGTCGTCGGGATGATCTACGAGGCCCGTCCGAACGTCACCGTCGACGCCGCGGGCCTGGCGCTGAAGTCCGGCAACGCCGTCATCCTGCGCGGCGGCTCGGCGGCCGCCTCCTCCAACGCCGTCATCGTCGAGGTGATCGGCGAGGCGCTCGCCGGCCAGGGACTGCCGCCCGAGCTCGTCCAGTCCATCGACGCGCACGGGCGGGCCGGCGCCGTCGAGCTCATGCGGGCCCGCGGGCTCGTCGACGTCCTCGTCCCGCGTGGCGGCGCGGACCTCATCCAGACCGTCGTGCGCGAGTCCCTCGTGCCGGTCATCGAGACCGGCGTGGGCAACTGCCACGTCTACGTCGACGCGCTGGTGGACGTCCCCCAGGCGGTGGCGATCGTGCTCAACTCCAAGACCCAGCGCACCGGGGTGTGCAACGCCGCCGAGACGCTCCTCGTCCACCGCGACTCCGCCGAGCGCTTCCTGCCCGTGGCGCTCGCCGCGCTCGGGCAGGCGGGCGTGCGCATCCACGCCGACGACGCCACCGCGCTGCTCGCACCGGCAGGGGTCGAGGTCGTGCCCGCCACCGAGGAGGACTGGGCCACCGAGTACCTCAGCCTCGACCTCGCGGTCCGGGTGGTCGAGGACCTCGACGCTGCCATCGAGCACATCGGACGCTGGTCCAGCGGGCACACCGAGGCGATCTGCACCACGGACCTGCGTGCTGCCGAGCGTTTCACCCGCGAGATCGACTCCGCCGCGCTCATCGTCAACGCCTCGACCCGCTTCACCGACGGCAGTGAGTTCGGTCTCGGTGCCGAGATCGGCATCTCCACCCAGAAGCTGCACGCCCGCGGACCGATGGGTCTGGGAGAGCTGACCACGACGTCGTGGATCGTCGTCGGCGACGGTCAGCTGCGCCAGTAAGGTCCCGTGACGGCCCCACCAGGTGCGCCGTGGGAGAATGTCCAGGATGTCTCGACGGAAGGAACACCGCCCATGATGAGCTCTCTCGTGAACCTCGCCCAGCAGACCGAGGAGCACGCGACCCAGCTCCCGATGCCGGCGTGGCTCTACGGCGTCATCGCGTTCGCGATCCTCATGCTCCTGCTGCTGGTCACGGTGTCCTACCGCAACGTGCGCACGCGTCACGCCTGAGGATGACCGAGCGCCAGGCGCACCGGATCGGGGTCATGGGCGGCACCTTCGACCCCATCCACCACGGCCACCTCGTGGCCGCCAGTGAGGTGGCCGACGTGTTCTCCCTCGACCAGGTCCTGTTCGTGCCCACCGGCGAGCCGGTGTTCAAGCAGGACCGCGAGGTCACCGCGGCGGAGCACCGCTACCTCATGACGGTGATCGCGACGGCGTCCAACCCCCGGTTCAACGTCTCGCGGGTGGACATCGACCGTCCGGGGCTGACGTACACGATCGACACCCTGCGCGAGCTGCGCTCCACCTATCCGGACGCCGAGCTCTTCTTCATCACCGGGGCGGACGTCCTGCCGGAGATCCTCAGGTGGAAGGACGCCGACGAGCTGTGGTCCCTGGCCCACTTCGTCGGGGTCAACCGGCCCGGGCACCACCTCGACGACACCGGGCTCCCGAGCAGCGGGGTCTCGCTCATGGAGGTTCCCGCCATGGCGATCTCCTCGACCGACTGCCGCGACCGGGTCCGGGCGGGCATGCCCGTCTGGTACCTCGTGCCCGACGGCGTGGTCCAGTACATCCACAAGCACGGCCTGTACCTGGCCCCGGCCTCCGAGCCAGGGCCGCTGGCCGCCGCCACGACGTGAGGAAGGATGAGTCACCGATGGGTGAGGGGACGGAGCGTCCCGTTGGGGAGCGACGCCGCCGGCGTGAGGCCGAGCGTGCCGCCGAGGTCTCCAGCACCCCACAGCCGCTGACCCGGCGCGAGCTGCGCCGCCGGCAGGCCGAGGAGGCCGCTCGCCTCGAGGCGATCGCCACGGGAGAGCTGCCGGCCGAGGAGCTGGCCGAGCGGATGCGCGAAAGAGGCGTGAGCACCACCGCGGGATCTGCGCCGTCGGCGGCTTCCGCGCCGTCCGCGCGCCCCGCGGGGACCGCCGCGCGTCCTGCCGTGCCGTCCACCGGCGTCTCCGCAGGTCCTGCCTCGTCGGCCGGAAGTGCGGCAACGTCGGCTGCGCCGGCTGCCCCGACCACCCCCGTGTCCCCGCCGGCCCGGCCCGCGTCCCCGCCCGCGGGATCGACGCAGGGCTCGTCGCCCAGCACCGCGGTCACGGCCGGTTCCGCGCCGTCGGGGCCGCGCCTGCCCAGCCGCCGTTCGCTGCGCGAGCTCGCGGAGGAGGCGGACGCGTCGACCACGCGTTCCGAGCAGCCCCAGGAACGCACCGCGACCGGTCGGCGTCCGGTCGTCCGCACGCCGAGCACCGCCGTGGGCATGCGGGCCCTCGACTCCACCGGCCGGCTCACCGGGATCCAGCCCGTCGTGCGTCCCGACACGCCTCCGGGTGGCCAGGAGCTGCCCCCGCCGCTGACCGACTGGAGCCAGAGCTTCACCATCGAGCTCGACGTGCCCGCCCGCACCGCGCGCGACGCCATGGCCATCGAGCCTGCTCCCCGCACCCCGGCCGAGGAACAGACGCCGCACGTCGAGGACGAGCGCCCCGCCGCGGCGGAGACCGCCGACCACGTGGACGAGGACGACGTCGAGTACCCGCTCCGCCCGAAGTGGGTGGCCATCGACCACATCTCGGCGAGCAGCGCCGACGAGGACGCTCCCTCCGAGCCCCTGCGGCGCACGCGACGTGAGCGTCCGGACGAGCCCGCCCCCGCGCCGCGGCGCGACAACCCCGCGGTCACCGTCGTCAAGATCGCCGTGCTCGCCCTCGTCGCGCTCGTCATCGGCGTGCTCATCTGGCTGCTCGCCACCGAGGCCTTCGCCGAGGGCACGACGCCGGCGCAGGCCGCCACCACCACGACCATCACCACCCCCACCACCCCCCACCTCAAGGAGACACGTGCCCGCTGACGAGAGATCCCGCCACCTGGCCGTCGTGGCCGCCCGCGCCGCAGCCGACAAGAAGGCCGAGGAGATCGTCGCGCTCGACGTCAGTGAGCAGCTCGTGCTCACCGACGCGTTCGTCGTCGCCTCCGGTGCCACCGACCGGCAGGTGCGCGCCATCGTCGACGCCGTCGACGAGGCCATGCACAAGGAGGGCGCACGTGCCGCGCGGAAGGAGGGGGTGTCCGAGGCGCACTGGGTGCTTCTCGACTACGGGGACATCATCGTCCACGTGCAGCAGTCCGAGGACCGCGAGTTCTACGCCCTCGAGCGGCTGTGGAAGGACTGCCCGGTCATCGAGCTGCCCGCCGACCTCAACGAGGACGACGGCGCCGACTCACCGGCATGACCGGTCCCACCATCGTCCTGTGGCGTCACGGGCAGACGGCGTACAACGCCGAGGCCCGGCTGCAGGGGCAGTCGGACATCGAGCTCAACGAGACCGGCGTGGCCCAGGCGCGGGCCGCTGCGGCGAGCCTCGCCGAGCTCGGCCCCACCCGGATCATCAGCTCCGACCTCAGCCGCGCCATGCGTACCGCGCAGGAGCTCGGTGAGCGGTGCGGCGTGCCCGTCGAGCCCGAGCCGCGGCTGCGCGAGCGGTCCTTCGGCGTCTGGGAAGGGCTGACCCACGCGGAGATCGAGGGCGGCTGGCCCGACGCCTTCCGGGCCTGGCGCCAGGGCCGCGAGCCCGAGGGCATCGGCGCCGACACCCGGCGTGAGGTCGGGGAGCGGGTCGCGGCCGCACTGCTCGAGGCGGCAGCCGGCCTCGGGGAGGACGGCGTGCTCGTCGCCGTGGCCCACGGCGCGGCGATCACGCTCGGCCTCTCCGAGCTCCTCGGCCTCGACCCCGGCGAGTGGTTCGGCCTCGGGGGACTCGACAACTGCGCGTGGGCGATCGTGCAGCCCGACCCGGGCCGCCGGCCCGGGTGGCGGCTCACGGCGCACAACCTCACGGCCTGACCGGTCGGCGGACGGGGGAGGGATGTCGCCTCCCTCGCCGCCGACACGCCGCTGACGGCGATGTGGTGCTCACCACCGTGCTGGGATTGGTCAGCAGGGTCCGCCGTCGTCTAGACTCGAACACGCAACGAGGGGCTATGGCGCAGTTGGTAGCGCGCTTCCATGGCATGGAAGAGGTCGGGGGTTCGAATCCCCCTAGCTCCACAGACGAAGAACCCGGACACCCGCAGAGGGTCCGGGTTCTTCGCTTTCCCGGGCGCAAGAGCCACTCACGACCATATGTACAAACGCTCGTTTGTGCTAGCGTGGACGCGAGGGGGTGAGGTGATGGCACAGACCGCCGACCTCGACGTCGCGCTCAAGGCACTCGCCGACCCGAACCGGCGCGCGATCCTCACCGTCCTGCGGCCCGGCCCCCACGCCGTCGGCGCGATCGCCGAGGAGGTCGGGCTCTCCCAGCAGACCGCCTCCCACCACCTGCGCGTGCTGCGCGAGGCCGGGCTCGTCGTCGGTACCCGCGAGGGCCGCCGCCACCTGTTCGCCGTCGACACCGGCGGCCTCGACGCGGTCCGCGCCTTCCTCGACGACTTCTGGCCGAGCCGGCTGGCCGCCCTCAAGGCGGCCGTCGAGGGTGACCGTGGCTGAGTACCGCGACTCGGTGGAGATCGCCGCGCCGCCCGAGACCGTCTTCGACTACCTCGTCACCGAGGCGGGCATGACCGCCTGGATGGGGCAGCACGCCACCCTGGACCCGCGCGCCGGCGGCCTGTTCGCCGTCGACGTCGCCGGTCACCCGATCCGCGGCCGCTACGTGCACGTCGAGCGGCCCGTGCGCGTCGTCGTCTCGTGGGGGATCGCCGGGAGTGAGGAGCTCCCGCCCGGGACGTCGACCGTCGAGTTCCGTCTCGTGCCCACCGGGGCCGGGACCCGCGTCGACCTCACCCACTCCGGCCTGCCACAGGCCGCCGTCGCCGGCCACGCCGACGGGTGGACCCACTTCCTCGCCCGGATCGCCGTCGCGGCGGCGGGCGGTGACCCCGGTGCCGATCGCTGGCGCCCCCTCGGCGAGGAGCCCTGACCGCGTAGCACCCCACAGCGAGGGAGCACCGCCATGAACCCCCCACCCGCCCGCGACGTCGTCACGGACTACCACCGGGCCTGGACGTCGGGCCGCGTCGAGGACGCGATGAGCCTCGTCGCCGAGGACGTCACCTGCCGCGCCCCCGGCGTCGACCTCGTCGGGATCGAGGCCTTCGACCGGCTGTCCTTCGGACCGCCCGACGGCGGTGCCCGGTGACCGCGCAGGCCGAGACCGCCGACCGGGTCCGGGCGCTGCTCGCCCGCGAGAAGGCGGTCCGGGAGGTGGCGATGTTCGGCACCCGCTCGTTCATGGTGCGCGAGCAGCTCCTCGTCGGTGCGCTGCGGACCGGAGGCCTGCTCGTGCGGGTCGACCCGGACCGCCACGGCGAGCTCACCACCCGGCCCGGGGCGCGGCAGGCGACGATGGGCACGGGCCGTGACATGGGCGCCGGCTGGATCGAGGTCGAGCCCGAGGCGCTGTCCGGCGCAGGGCTCGCACTCTGGGTCGACGTCGCCCTCGCGCGCCGCGGGTGAACGGTCCGGGTCGACGCGCGCTCCGGACACCGTGTCCGTAGCGTTGTGGCCGTGCGCCCCGCACGGCGCAGCGGTCGCGACGCCGAAGGGAGCGGACACGTGAGCATCCTGGAGGAGACTGCCACCCTCGCCAACGGGGTGCCCATCCCGCGGCTCGGGCTGGGCACGTGGTTCATCGAGGACGGCGCGGCCGCCCAGACCGTGCGGGACGCGGTCGCGATCGGGTACCGGAACGTCGACACCGCGCAGGCCTACGGCAACGAGCGCGGCGTCGGCGAGGGCGTGCGCACCAGCGGCGTCGCGCGCGAGGAGCTGTTCGTGTCGACGAAGCTCGCGGCGGAGATCAAGGAGTACGACGCCGCGGTCGCGGCGATCGAGAAGTCCGTGGCCACGCTCGACGTGGGCTACCTCGACCTCATGCTCATCCACAGCCCGCAGCCGTGGGACGACTTCCGCGGCGGGGACTACGCCGAGGGCAACCGACAGGCGTGGCGCGCCCTCGAGGAGGCCTACCGGGCCGGCACGATCCGGTCCATCGGGGTCTCCAACTTCCTCCGGGCCGACATCGAGAACCTCCTCGCCCACGGCACCGTCGCCCCGCAGGTCAACCAGATCCTCGTCCACGCGGGCAACACCCCGAGCGAGCTGATCGCCTACTGCCAGGACGCGGCGATCCTCGTCGAGGCGTACTCCCCGATCGCCCACGGCGAGATCCTGGGTAACGAGCGGGTGGGTGCGATCGCCGACAGGTACGGCGTGAGCGTCCCGCAGCTGTGCATCCGCTACACCCTCCAGCTCGGCACCGTGTCGCTGCCGAAGACCACGAACCCGGATCACATGCGGTCCAACGCCGACGTCGACTTCGTCATCAGCGAGGAGGACATGGAGGCGCTGCGGAACCTGGACGAGCGCGACTACGGCAGGTCCGGCGTGTTCCCCGTCTACGGCGGACGCTGACGGAGGAGTCAGCTGCCAGGGCACCCCGCCGGCGCCGGCACCCCGGCGAGACGGTCCGCCGTCCACGCGAGGAGCTCGGGCACGAGCGGGGAGTCCGCGGCGACGAGGGAGAGGTGGTCGCGGCCGGGGTAGGTCCGGTGGTCGACGCCGACCCCCGCCGCACACAGGCGCTCGACGTACCCGCGCTGCACCTGAGGGGTGATGAGGGAGTCGGCACCGCCCTGCGCGAGGAGCAGCGGAGCGGTGATCGTCGCCGGCGGCTCGTTCTGGGCCAGCCGCTCGCCGAACGCGCCGCTCGCCGGGTCGGCGGCGAGGATGGTCGGCTCCTGGGACACCGCCAGCGCGGTGAGGACCGAGGCGAGCACACCCGGTGAGGCGAGGCAGCGCTGCGCCATCTGCCGGACGACCACCTCGGCGCCGGGCCGGACGTACTCGCGGTAGGTGACGTCGTCGTACTCGGCGGTGTACGCGGCGGCGACGAACGAGGCGATGACGCTGCCCCCGGGCGCGTCGGCGAGGCTGCCGACCAGCCCGCGCAGGTCGCTCGCCGGGGCGAGGGCGGCCACCCCGGCGATGTCGAGCTCCGGGGCGTACTCATCGACGACGGCGCCCGACCACAGTGCCGCACCGCCTCCCTGGGAGTGGCCCCACAGCACTGCCTGCTCGCCGAGGTCGGCCTCCTCGAGCTCGGCGGCCGCCCGGACGGCGTCGAGCGACGCCGTCGCCGTGTCCGGGCCGATGAGGTAGGGGTGCGGTCCGGCGGTGCCCAGGCCGAGGTAGTCCGTGGCGACGAGCGCCCACCCCCGGTCGAGGACCTCCGGCAGGACGAGCAGCGCGCCGGACTCGAACGGCTCGGCCGCGAGCGAGGGCGCGCAGTGCTGGGCGACGCCCGTCGTCCCGTGGCTCCACCCGATGACCGGCCACGGGCCCTCGCCCTCGGCGGGCACGACGACGAGCCCGCTGGCGACGGCGGCGCTGCCGTCACCGCGGGTGGTCGTGTACAGGATTCGCCAGCCGGTGCCGCCGGGAGGCACACCGCGGGTGAACGGCTCGGCCCGGACGAGCCGGCCCGGGTCGTCGGGCAGGTCGCGCGGCGCGGCGTAGAACGGGTCGGTGACGGTCGAGCCCTCCCGCAGGACGGCGCTCGCGGCGACGGCACCGACCGCGACGACGACGGCGAGGACCGCGGCGACCGCCCGGCCGCGCGGCCGACGGCCGCCTCGGGGTGCGGGGGAGTGGCGGGCGCCGAGTGTCGCCCAGCCGAGCGCGAGCCCGGTCATGAGCAGGCGGGCGCCGAGCACGACCGACACGGCGAGGGCGGTGATGTCCGGCCACACGAGCGCGAGCACCCCGAAGACGACGCCGGCCACGCCGAACGCACCGTCGGCGACTCGGTCGTTGGTCGAGGTGTCACGGCGGGCGGCGGCGACGAGCCGTACCGCGCCGTCGAGCACGAGGCCGATGCCGACGGTGAGCGCGAGGAGGCGGACGGTGAGCCCGGGCAGCAGGAGCACGACCGCGCCGGCGGCGGCCCACAGCACGCACGTGGCGACGGCGCGCCACGACCCGGCGCGCCCCGTGACGAGCTCGGTGAGGCCCTGGAGCAGCAGACCTGCGCCGATGACGAGCGCGAGCACGCCCAGTGAGGTCGCTGGGCGCAGCAGCGTGAGGACGCCGAGCACGACGAGGACGACGGCGAGCGCGAGGCGCAGCCAGGCGGGCGCGGCGCCGACGAGGTGGCGGATCCGGCGCAGTGGAGGTCTCACGACCACACCGTAGCGGCGCGCCGGGTGTGCAGGATCCGGCGCTCGGCGGGGGAGGAGGGGAGTGAGAGGGGAGTCATAATGTCGGGGTGCGGGTTGTGGTGCTCACGGGAGCCGGGATCTCGGCGGAGTCGGGCGTGCGGACGTTCCGGGACGACGGCGGGCTGTGGGAGGGCCACGACGTCAACGCCGTCGCCACGCCCGAGGGCTTTGCCCGCGACCGCGAGCTCGTCCAGCGCTTCTACGACGCCCGCCGGCGCTCCCTCGCCCACGTCGAGCCCAACCCCGCCCACCTCGCCCTGGCCCGCCTCGAGGAGGAGCTCGGGGAGGACCTGCTCGTCGTCACCCAGAACGTCGACGACCTCCACGAGCGCGCCGGGTCACGGCGCGTGGTCCACATGCACGGGGAGCTGCTGCGTGCCGCGTGCGAGGCGTGCGGGTCCCGCCCCCGCTGGGAGGAGGACCTGCTGCCCTCACCGCCCTGCCCGGTGTGCGGCGCGCGGGCGCTGCGCCCCGACGTCGTGTGGTTCGGCGAGGTGCCCTACGAGCTCGACCGCATCGGCCGCGCCGTGAGCGGGTGCGACCTGTTCGTCTCCGTCGGGACCTCCGGCTCCGTCTACCCCGCCGCCGGGTACGTCTCGCTCGCCGCGAGCAGCGGGGCGCACACCCTCGAGCTCAACCTGGAGCCGAGCGAGGGCTCGCGCTTCTTCGACGAGGTCCGCACCGGGCCCGCCGGGCGCCTCGTGCCGGAGTGGGTCGAGGAGCTGCTCGGCGGCTGAGCGGGCGCCACGGTGGCCCCGGGGGCTGCCCGTAGGCTCGGCGGATGTCCGGTCACCACGTCCCCGCCCCCGCCGACGGCGGCCACCACCGTTTCGTCGTCCTCGGCCGGCAGCTGCCGTTCACCGGTGTCTTCGGCGTGCTCGTCGTCGCGGTCATCCTCTGGCGTGAGCACGCCGAGCTGCTGCCCGGAGCCGTGCTCGTCGCGATCGGCATCAGCGCGGTGGCGACCGTCCTCGCCGCCGCCGCGCCCTGGCCCCGCCTCCCGCGGTGGGCCGAGGCCACGGTGCCCCTGCTCGACATGGCCGCCGTCGTCGCACTCCTGAGCAACGGGACCCGCGCCTCGGTGCTCATCGTCCTGCCCGTCCTGTGGCTGGCCCGGATGGGCCGGACGGGCACGGTGGTCGCGGTCCTCACCGGGGTGGCCGCATCGACGAGCGTGGACGTCGTCACGGCGCTCGACCGCGGCGCGCTGGTCATCGGACCCGACAACGCCTCGCGGTTCTTCATCGTGCCGGCGGTCGTCATCGCGGTGGCCTGCTACCTCGGCTTCGCCGAGGACCGTGCAACCAGCCGCAGCGCGCTCCTCGCGAGGCAGAACGCGCTCGTCGCGCGCCTCCTGGAGGAGACGTCCCAGGACCGGGCCCGCCTCGAGGGCGTGCTCGACACGATCGACGCGGGCGTCGCCGTCGTCGGCCCGGACGGCCGGATCGTCGTCGCCAACCGCTCCCTCGAGACGGTGACCGGCGGGCGGGCGGTCCCCGGGGCCCCGATCACGGTCATCGCCGAGCACCTCTACCTGGCCGACGGCCTCACCCCCGTGGGTGAGGAGCGGCTGCGCAGCGTCGCGTCCGGTGAGGCGGTGGACCGGCGGGTGGTGTGGTGGGCGCCGGCGGCCGACGAGCGCACCGCCTTCCGTGTCTCGGCGGGCCCGCTGCCCGGCCCGGACGGGCGCAGCGACGGCGCCGTCCTCGCCCTCCACGACGTCACCGGCGAGCTGCAGGCGCTCTCCGAGCGCGAGGACTTCGTCTCCTCGGTCTCCCACGAGCTGCGCACCCCGCTCACCTCGGTGACCGGCTACCTCGAACTCGCGCTCGACGACCCCGACCTCCCACCCCACCTGCGCACCTACCTCGACGTCGCCGACCGCAACGCCGGGCGGCTGCGCATCCTCATCGACAACCTCCTCACCGCCGCCCGCACGGGTGCCGACGTCGCCTCCCGCGAGCCCGTCGACCTGCGGTCCGTCGTCGCCGACGTCGTGGAGTCCCAGACCCCGCGCGCGGACGACCGGGACATCACCGTCGAGGTCGCCGCGGAGGGCGACGCCGTCGTCGCCGGCGACGTCGGACGCCTCACCCAGGTGGTCGACAACGTCGTGTCCAACGCCGTGAAGTACACCCGCCCCGGCGGCCACGTGCGCATCGAGCTCGTCGGCGCGCCGAGCCGGCGCGTGCGGCTCACCGTCACCGACGACGGCCCCGGGATCGCCGCCGACGCGCAGCAGCGCCTGTTCTCACGCTTCTACCGCGCGCCCGAGGTGCGCAACGGCCCCGTCCAGGGCACGGGCCTGGGCCTGCACATCAGCCGGCAGATCGTCGAGGCGCTCGGCGGCACCATCGCCCTGCGCTCCGGGCCCGGCAGCGGGACGAACGTCGACGTGCTCCTCCCCGCGTGGAACGACGACAGGCAGGTCGCCGGACCGCGCCCGCCGCGCCCCGAGCGGACGCACGAGGAGGACGTGGCACCCGCCCCGGCCGGGCCGGAGCGATCCTGAGGAACTCCTGAGGTCGGCCCGCGGGGACGCGCAGGGGTGGTTGAGGTGGGCGCGGGAGTGTGTGGTCAGTGCCGGGGAGTCCGGCTCCTGACCTGAAGGGCATCGATCATGATCTCTCGTTCCTCCGCTCGCGTTCGTCATTCCTCCGCCGGCTGGAAGGCCGTGGCGGCCGCCGGTGTGGGGGTGGTGCTGCTGGGTGCCGGTGGCGTGACCTTCGCACAGTGGTCCGACACCCAGGCCGCGGCCGTGGACACCGCGATCCGCTCCGGCGTGCTGGACCTGGAGGGCGGGACGGGCTCGTGGACCAACGTCGTCGGCACGGACGTGACGGCGGCCGTGGCCGCGGCCCGCTACGAGGTCGTGCCGGGGGATGCGCTGACCTACCGCGAGACGCTGTCGGTGGAGGCCAGCGGGGACCTGCTGCGGGCCGCGGTGTCGCACAACCTGCGCGAGCTGGGCGGGGACGGGGAGCTGCGCGGCCGCCTGGCGGCGTCCTCGGCGATGAGCCTGAACGGACAGCCCGTCTCCGGTGCCTCGGCCCCGGTGGTGGCCACCGGCGCGGACCAGACGGTGGAGGTGTCGGTGACCGTGACGTTCGACGAGACCACCGCCGGCCTGGTCGGGCAGGGACAGAGCGTCAACCTCGGCGGGCTGGACGTCACCCTCACCCAGACCCCCGTCGTCGGCTGACCCACCCGACACCCCACCCGCCGTCCCGGAGAGGAGGACCACCGTGCCCAGCAGACTCACCCGCGCCGCCGTCGCCGCAGGCCTGGCCACCGTCCTCCTCTCCGGCGGTGGCACGACGCTCGCCGGCTGGAACGACGCCGAGCAGCGTGACCTCGCGGCGGTGAGCGCGGGCGAGCTCAGCGTGGAGCCGCTCGCCGCCGCGACCGTCGTCCTGCGGCCGGGCACCACCCAGCCCCTGCCCGCAGGCACCGCCCTCGTCCCGGGCGACGTCGTCCGCGTGACCTCGACCGTCCGGGTCGCGGCCTCCGGTGACCTGCTCACCGGCCGCCTCGCCCTCGACACCACCGCCCTGCGCGGCCTCGGTGGTGCGACCGTCATCGTGACGACGCCGCTGCCCGGCGCGGGCCCCCACCGCTGGACCGTCACCCCCGAGCACGACGGCGCCCGGACGACCGCCGTCGTCGAGCTCACCGTCCCGGCCGGTCTCCCGCAGCACACGACGCTCGACGCCGGCGCCCTGCGATGGACCCTCACCCAGGAGATGCCATGACGGTCGAGCGGCCCACCGCCGTCGTGCTCCTCCTGGCCCTCCTCCTCGGCGGCGCCCTCGTGCTGCGCCCCTCGGGCACGACGCTCGCGGCATGGAGCGACGAGGTCGTGGTCACCGTCCCTGCGCTGCGCACCGGGGGAGTGCGCGTCGACGTGGCGCCGTCGGGCTCGACGAGCGCCACCATCGCGATGTCCGGTGACGTCCACGGGACCTGGCAGCCCAGCGCCGTGCGGGTGGGTGTGGACGGCCGCGCCCTCACCGGCAGCGACCTCGCGGGCTCGACGATCGAGTACCGCCTCGCCACGGCGGGCGGCACCTGCCCGAACGGCGGCGCCCCGGCGTTCACCGCGAGCCCGAGCGGCGCGGGAACCTCCTTCACCGTCACCGGCCAGCAGATCACCGGGGCCCGGACCCTGTGCCTCACCTTCGTGCCCTCGGACAAGGTGCGCGCCGAGCTGGGCGGGCGCGCCCTGTCCTTCGCGACGAGCGTCACCGGCCTGGCCGCCGGCTCCTCGGCGTGGACCGCCTCCACGGCGTGGTCCGCCACCCAGCAGCTACCGGCGGCTCCGCGCGTCACCGGCCCCACCTGCTCCCGCGGCTTCCTCAACCAGTTCGTCACCCTCTCCTGGGAGTGGGACCGCGCGGGCCTGGCGCAGAACGCCGCCCGCTTCAGCCTGCAGGTCGACGACCGCGGGACCTGGCGCGAGGTCGGCACCGCGCCGGTGAGCAGCCGGCCCTCGGCCACCCTGAGCCCTTACCAGTTCGACGTCGTCACGTTCGACACCTACTCGGTCCGGGTGGTCGCCGTCCTGGCCGACGGCACGACGATCCCCTCCTCGACGACGGTGAGGGTCCGCGTCGAGCGGGTCGGCGTCGGCGCGGCGTACTGCGGCTGACCGGTGAGCGGCGACGTGCTCGACCCGGCGGCCCTCGCCCGGCTGCGCGCCGACGTCGGCGCCGCGGCGGCGGAGGGGATGGTCGACCACTTCCTCGCCATGCTCCCTGAGCGGGTGGAGCGGGTGCGCCGCGCCGTCGCCGCGGGGGAGCCCGCCGAGCTGCGTGACGCCGCGCTCAGCCTGGGCTGCTCGGCCACCATGCTCGGCGCCCACGCCCTCGCCGACGCCTGCGCGCGCTCCCGCACCGCCACGGGTGAGGCGGCGCGGGCCGTGCTCACCGAGATCGACGGAGGCGCGGCGGCGACCGTCGCCGCGCTCACCGGCCCCGAGCGGGCCTGAGTCGGCTCAGCGCGGGTCGCCGAGGCGGTAGCCGACGCCCCTGACCGTCTGGACGTGCCGCGGGTTGGTGGCGTCCTCACCGAGCTTGCGCCGCAGGTTGGCGACGTGGACCTCCACCGAACGGTGGTCGGCCTCGCCAGGCTCGGTCCCGGTGTCATAGCTGTCGGACCAGACCGAGCGCGCGAGCTGCGACTTGGTGAGCACCCGCCGCGGGTTGACCAGCAGCGCGGCGAGGATGTCGAACTCGCTGCGGGTGAGCACGAGCGGCGCCCCGGCGAGCTCGACGACGCGGGCGTCGCGGTCCAGCCGCAGCTCCCCGTGGGAGAGCACGGCGTCCTCGTCGGTGCCGGGCACGGCCGGCGCGACCCCGGCGGCCCGCGGACGGCGGAGCATCGCCTCGATCCGGGCGCGCACCTCACGCGGCCGGAACGGCTTGGTCACGTAGTCGTCGGCCCCCGCCTCGAGGCCGAGCAGGGTGTCGATCTCGTCGGCGCGGCCGGTGAGCATGAGGATGTAGGCGTCGGAGAACGCCCGGATGCGGCGCGCGACCTCGAAGCCGTCGAAGTCGGGCAGGGAGATGTCCAGGGTGGCGACCACCGGCTGGTGCTCGCGCACCGCCTCGACCCCTGCCTCGCCGGTGGACGCCGTCGCCACCGTGAACCCTGCCTGCACGAGGGTGGTCTCCAGGAGGAAGCGGATGTCCGCGTCGTCCTCGATCACCACTGCCGTGCCTCGCCCGCCCGTGTCCGTCACATGTCGACCTTAACCTCCCGCCCGACCGGGGGACCCGCCTCGCCCACGCGCCGCGCGCTTGCCACGATGGCCCGATGAGGATCTTCCACAAGACCGACGACCCCGAGACGCTGCGGTTCGAGGCGGCCGGGCTGCGCTGGCTCGCGGACGCGACGGACCAGGGCGGCGCGCCCGTCGTCGAGATCCTCGGGGAGGGAGAGGGCTGGCTGGACCTCGTCCACCTGCCCGCCGCGGAGGCGACCGCCGAGGGGGCGGCCGCCTTCGGGCGTGGGCTGGCCCGGACCCACGCCGCGGGCGCGCCGTCCTTCGGCTGCGCCCCGCCCGGCTGGAGAGGGCCGGTCCCGCGCAGCTCGGGCCCGATGCCGCTGCACGACCACGACGCCGCGCCCGTGCACACGCGCTGGGCCGACTTCTACGCCGAGGAGCAGATCCGGCCCTACGTGCGGCGCGCGGTGGCGAGGGGAGCCCTCGACGAGGACGGCGCCCGCGTGCTCGACCGGGTGGCCGACCGGCTCGCGGCAGGGGACTTCGACCACGACCAGCCCGCCCTCGTCGGACCGCGGGCGGCGCGCCTGCACGGGGACCTGTGGGGCGGCAACGTCGTGTGGACGCGGGGCGCCGACGGTCCGTGCGGGGTCCTCATCGACCCGGCGGCACACGGTGGGCACGCCGAGACGGACCTCGCGGCGCTCGACCTGTTCGGGGTGGACCGGCTGCCCGACATCCTCGCCGGCTACCAGGAGGTCTCGCCGCTGGCGCAGGGGTGGCGCGAGCGGGTGGGGCTGCACCAGCTGACGATGCTGATCATGCACGCAGTGATCTTCGGCGGGTCCTACGGGCCGCAGACCGTGCGCGTCGCACGGCGGTACGCCTAGGGGGTTGACGTGGGCACGGGGCGGGCATAACGTACAACCAAATGGTTGTACGTTGCGAACGGCCCGCCCTGGCCGACGACGAGATCGACCGGATCTTCCGGGCGCTCGCGGACGCCACCCGGCGCGACATCGTCCGGCGCACCCTCACCGAGGAGGCGTCGGTGTCCGAGCTGGCCGCTGCGTACGACATGTCGTTCGCGGCCGTGCAGAAGCACGTCGCCGTCCTGGAGGGAGCGGGCCTGGTGACCAAGGAACCGCAGGGACGTGAACGGCGCGTGCGGGGCAACCCCGACACGCTGCGGCAGGCCCAGCAGCTGCTGGACCAGTACGAGCAGATCTGGAGCGGTCGGGTCGCCCGGCTCGACGCGCTCCTCACCGATGAGTGACCGCCCCTGAGAGGCACTGCCATGCCACTGACCTCCGTCGACAAGGACCTCGACGCCCTGACCCTGACCATCGTCGCCGACTTCCCCGTGCCCGTGCGCCGGGTGTGGGACGCCTACGCCGACCCCCGCCGGCTCGAGAGGTTCTGGGGGCCGCCCGGCTACCCCGCGACCTTCACCCGCCACGACCTCGTCCCCGGGGGCCGGTCGACCTACTACATGACCGGCCCGGACGGGGAGCGCTCCCACGGCTACTGGGATTTCCTCGCCGTCGACCCCGGGCGCTCGTTCGAGGTCCGGGACGGCTTCACCGGTGCCGACGGGGAGCCCGACCCGGACATGCCGACGATGCTCATGACCACCCGCTTCGAGGAGGCCCCGGGCGGCTCGCGCGTGACGACGACGACGCACTTCCCCGGGGTGGAGGACCTCGAGAAGCTCCTCGCCATGGGGATGGAGGAGGGCATGGTCTCCGCCCTCTCGCAGGTGGACGACGTCCTCGCGGACCTCGCCTCCTTCGCTGCCGACCGGAGCGCCGAGGCGCAGCTCCTCGGGGACACGCAGGTGCGGGTCGCTCGGCTCGTGCGCGGACCGGTCGAGCTCGTGTGGCAGGCACACCACGACCCCGACCTGCTGCGCCGCTGGATGCTCGGCCCGGACGGCTGGACCATGCCGGTGTGCGAGGTTGCCCGGTCCGTCGGTGACACCTACCGCAACGAGTGGGAGCAGGAGGGAGGAGGGGAGCGGTTCGGCTTCACCGGCGAGCTCCTGGAGTCTGTCCCGCCCTGCCGTGAGGTCACCACCGAGCGGATGATCGGGACCGACGGGCCGGCCACGCTCAACGAGCTCACGCTCACGCCCGTCGCGGACGGCACGCTGCTCGTCCTCGTCGTCACCTACCCCGACGCGGCGACCCGCGAGGCCGTCCTCGCCACCGGCATGGTCGACGGCATGGAGACGAGCTACGCCCGCCTCGAGTCCGAGGTGCTCGCCCGCGTGTAAGGGGCCCCTCCCTGCGCGGCGACGGTGGCTAGACTTCCGTCTAGCCGGGGCTAGACTGCCGTCTAGCCGTCCCGCTACGACGGCTGTCGTGGCGGGACCTTCCGCCGTCGGAGGGAGATCCTCTTGGGCCGACATGTTCGCGTCCGCCCGGGACGTCAGCGGCAGGGGGTCGCGCTCGTCTCCGCGGCCGCCATCGCCGTCGCCGGGTTCGGGATGCTCGGCGCGGGACCCGCGCAGGCGGAGCCGAGTTCGTTCAACCCGTTCGCGCTCGCGAACGGGTTCACCGTCGTCGCCCGCGGCGACGTCACGCTGAGCAACAGCGAGCTCGAGGGGTCGATCGCCGTCCTCGGCGAGCTGTCCTCCGGGAACCAGAACGGCTACCCCGTCGTCCACCAGGCCGCCGGCACGCCCGACTACACGGTGCCCACCGTCGACGGCGTCCCCGTCCGGGTGCTCGCCGAGCGCTACGTCGGCACCGGCGCGCTCGACGTCTCCAACCGCGACGACTCCGGGACCATCGCCCCCGGGTCGCCCGAGGCGACGGCCGTCGTCCGGCTCGTCGACGTCACCAACCTCCGGGCGAGCGCCCGCGGCGGGGGCCTCGGGCCGGCCGCCGGCTCCGACTTCCTCCGCCTCCTCAACGACGCGGTGCCCAACGCCGACCAGACCGGCAAGATCGACCTCAAGACGGTGCCCTTCGCGGGCGCCTCGACCGCCGACGTCGCCACCGAGCGGCCGAGCGTCGAGGCCTACTTCGCAGGGCTCGAGGACGGGGTCGCCCGGGCCAACCAGTGTCTCGCCGACCTCCCCGGAGCCGGGGAGGACCTGGTCCGGCAGGCCACCGTCGAGCAGCGGGACGGCTTCGCCTACCTCTCGGGCCTGGCGACCGACCGGCCCAACCTCGTGGCGTACGAGGACCTCGTCGGGCGCACGGTCAAGCTCGAGGGCGCGGCCGCGAGCTACGCACCGACCGAGCAGGCGCCCCTCGTCATCGACGTCCCGGCAGGCACGGACCGCCTCCAGCAGGTCCGCATCGAGGGCTGGTCCTCGGCCTCCTCCGCCCAGCAGTCCTACGCCCGCCACATCATGTACGACCTGTCCGGTCTCAGCGGCGAGGTCCTCGTCGACGGGGTCGAGCTCGGCGCCATCTGGGCGCCCGAGGTCGACCTGATGTTCAGCTCGCACGTGACGACCAACGGTCAGTGGGTCGCCCGGCGGGTGACGACGACCGGCGGTGGCGAGATCCACCACCACGGCTTCACCGGCCAGCTGCCCTGCGACGTGCCTGCGGACCCAGACCCCACGGACCCGGTGGACCCGGACCCGACGGACCCGACGGACCCGGTGGACCCGGACCCGACCGACCCGGTGGACCCGGTGGACCCGGACCCGACCGACCCGACGGACCCGGTGGACCCGGACCCGACCGACCCGACGGACCCGGTGGACCCGGACCCGACCGACCCGACGGACCCGGTGGACCCGGACCCGACCGACCCGACGGACCCGGTGGACCCGGACCCGACCGACCCGACGGACCCGGTGGACCCGGACCCGACCGACCCGACGGACCCGGTGGACCCGGATCCCACGGACCCGACGGACCCGGTGGACCCGGACCCGACCGACCCGACGGACCCGGTGGACCCGGACCCGACCGACCCGACGGACCCGACCGACCCGACGGACCCGACGGACCCGGTGGACCCGGACCCGACGGACCCGACGGACCCGGTGGACCCGGATCCCACGGACCCGGTGGACCCGGACCCGACGGACCCGGTGGACCCGGATCCGACCGACCCGACGGACCCGACGGACCCGGTGGACCCGGACCCGACCGACCCGACGGACCCGGTGGACCCGGATCCCACGGACCCGACGGACCCGGTGGACCCGGAGCCGACGGTCCCGGCGGCGGACAGTGACGTGAACACCGGCGAGGCCGCGACCCAGCGGCCGGCGGCAGCCCTGGCCAGCACCGGTGTCGAGCCGGCGGGGTCCGCCGCCCTCGCGGCACTCCTGCTGTTCGGCGGTGCCGGGCTGCTTCTCGGTCGACGCCTCACCGACGCCCGGAGGTGAGGTGGTGCGGGGGCCGGCGTCCGCCGGCCCTCGCACCACGTCAGCGGGTCATGCTCCTGCTCGGCGGGAGCGCGTCCAGCGTCCCGTTCGCCCGGCTGGACACCACCTCGTCGATGACGGAGTCGACGTCGTGGAACCCGGCGCCCGCGAGGGTGATGCGCAGGAAGCGCAACCGCGGCCGCCCAGGTCCCGTCGGATGCTGGTGGAGCCGGAACGACGCCGTTCCCAGGTTCGTGACGACGATGTGCTCGGCGACATCGGCCGGTGGCAGGGAACTGTCGCCCTCACCGGCCGCGTAGGCCTCGGCGACGAACCGCTCGGTCTCCTCGAGAAGCTCTCCCACGGCCCCCGCGAGTCGCGGGTCCGGCACCGCGCGGTCGGAGAACAGCGCCGTCGCCGCAGCGACCGCCGGGTCGCTGGTGGCCCGCGACCCGAGGTGCAGCACGAACGCGATGAGTGCGTGAGAGGGGCTGTCGGGGTAGGCCTTCCTCCCGGCGGCGACCGACGCGCGCACGGCCTCGCGCAGCGCGTCGCCCAGGGCGCTGACGAAGGCGCTCTTCGTGGGGAACTGGTGGGCCAGCGCCCCCTTCGTCAGCCCGTGTCGGGCGGCGATCGCGGAGAGGCTCGCAGCCGCGTAGCCGCACTCGAGGATCTCCGCGGCCGCCGCCTCGAGAAGGGCGGCCCGGGTCTCCTGTGCCGTGCGCTGCGGCGTGGGCTGCTCGGACATCGCGCCGATCCTACGTGCCCGGCTCCGCGGGCGGGCGTTCTGCGCAGATTCGGCTACCCTCATCGCATGAGTTCGGAGACCCGAAAACTGGCCGCGCTGGGCGTCGTCGCCCTCCTCCTCGCCGCCTGCTCCGCACCCGCCGAGAGCGCCGACGCGCGCATCGACGTCACCGTGACGACGACGCATGCCGCGGACCTCGTCAGCGCGGTGGGCGGAGAGCACGTCGACGTCACGGCACTCATGGGCCCCGGCGTCGACCCGCACCTGTACCGCGCCAGCCAGGGCGACGTGCGGGCGCTCGCCGACGCCGACCTCGTCGTCTACCACGGACTCTTCCTCGAGGGGCGGATGGAGGAGGTCCTCGAGGCCGGGGCGCTCGAGCGCGTCGTGGCGCTGACCGACGCGCTCCCCGCCGATGACCTCCTCGCCTCGGCCGACCACCCGGGCCAGCACGACCCGCACGTGTGGTTCGACCCCGAGCTGTGGGTGCAGGTGGTGCCCCCGCTCGTCGCGCAGCTGAGCGACCTCGCCCCCGAGCACGCCGAGGACTTCGCCGCAGGCGGGCAGGAGTACGTCGCGCAGGCGCTCGCCGCCCACGCCGAGGCCACCGCCCTGCTCGACGCCGTCCCCGAGCGCTCCCGCCTCCTCGTCACCTCGCACGACGCCTTCGGCTACTTCGGCCGCGCCTACGGCCTCGAGGTGCGCGGCGTGCAGGGGCTGTCGACCGAGGACGAGGCGGGCGTCGCCGACATCCGGCGCCTCGTCGACCTCCTCGTCGAGCGTGGGGTGCCCGCCCTGTTCACCGAGTCCAGCGTCTCCCCGGCGAGCATCACCGCCGTCCGCGAGGCCGCCGCGGACCGCGGCTGGACGGTCGAGGTGCCCGAGGAGGGCCTGTACTCCGACGCCCTCGGGGAGCCCGGCACGCCCGCCGGGACCTACGCCGGCATGCTCCTGGCCAACGCCGAGCTCGTCGCAGGCGCGCTGGGGCCGCGATGAGCGCCCCGCTGTCGGTCCACGGGCTCACGGCCGCCTACCGCGAGGAACCGGTGCTGTGGGACGTGTCCTTCACCGTGCCCGAGGGCCGACTCGTCGGCGTCGTCGGCCCCAACGGTGCCGGCAAGACGACGCTGCTCAAGATCGCCATGGGCCTCCTGCGGCCGGTCGCCGGCACCGTGCGGGTCTTCGGCCGGCCGCTGGAGCGCGGGCGCCGGGACGTCGGCTACGTCCCGCAGCGGGGAAGCGTCGACTGGGACTTTCCGACGAACGCGCGCGACGTCGTCGAGATGGGCACCTACGGGCGCCTGGGCTGGCTGCGCCGCCCCGGCCCGGCCGAGCGGCGCACCGCCGAGCGGTGCCTCGAGCGCGTCGGGATGCTCGACCTCGCCGACCGGCAGATCGGGGAGCTGTCCGGCGGCCAGCAGCAACGCGTCTTCCTCGCCCGGGCGCTGGCCCAGGACGCGCGCCTCTACCTCGCCGACGAGCCGTTCGTCGGCGTCGACCACCCCACCGAGCGCGTCGTCGTCGACCTCCTGCGCGAGCTCCGCGACGAGGGGCGGACCGTCGTCGTCGTCCACCACGACCTCGCCACCGTGGCCGAGTACTTCGACACCGTCGTCCTGCTCAACCGCGAGCTCGTCGCCGCCGGCCCCACGGCCGAGGTCTTCACCGCGGAGAACATCGCCCGCACCTACGGCGGGGCAGCCCTGCCCTTCGAGGGGAGCGCGCGCGATGGGTGAGGTCGCCGGGATGCTCGGGGACTACACGCTGCGCACCGTCGCCCTCGGGGCGGCCGTCCTGGGGCTGCTCGGCGGCACGCTCGGCACCTTCGCGGTGCTGCGCCGCCAGAGCCTGCTCAGCGACGCGCTCGCCCACGCGACGCTGCCCGGCGTCGTCCTCGGGTTCCTCGTCACCGGCACCACGTCCGGCCCCGGCCTCATGAGTGGCGCGGCCGTGACGGCGGCGCTCGCGGCCGGGCTCGTCCTCCTCGTCGTCCAACGCACGCGCGTCAAGCAGGACGCCGCCCTCGCCCTCGTCCTGTCGGTGTTCTTCGGCGCCGGGACCGTGCTCCTCACCTACGTCGCCGGCACCGGGGCGTCCGGGCAGAGCGGCCTGGACCGCTTCGTCCTCGGCCAGGCCGCCAGCCTCGTCGCCTCCGACGTGCGCGTCATGGCCGCGGTCACGGCGCTCGTCCTCGCCGTCGTCGCCCTCACGTACAAGGAGCTCAAGCTCGTCGCCTTCGACCCCGCCTTCGCCCGCGCCGTGGGCTACCCGGTGCGGTGGGTCGAGGCGCTGCTCACCGGTCTCCTCGTCCTGGCCATCGTCGTCGGGATCCAGACGGTCGGCGTCGTCCTCGTCGCGGCCCTGCTCATCACCCCAGCCGCCGCGGCGCGGCAGTGGACCGACCGGCTCCCGGTCATGCTGGTCCTGGCCGCGGTCCTCGGGGCGGTGAGCGGGGCGAGCGGGGCGGTGCTCAGCGCGACGACCACCGACCTGCCCACCGGTCCGCTCGTCGTCCTCGTCGCGACCGGTCTGCTCCTGCTGTCACTGCCCGCCCGGCGCCTGCGCGGACACCGGCGCCGCACGGGGGTGGCGGCGTGAACGTCGACCTCGTCATCATCGTCACCGCCCTGCTCGTCGTCGCGCCGTGCGCGCTGCTCGGCTGCGTCCTCCTGCTGCGCCGCAAGGTCATGGTCGCCGACGCGATCTCCCACGCGGCGCTGCCCGGCATCGTCGTCGCCTTCCTGCTCACCGGCTCGTTGGGCCCGCTCGCCGCCGTCGCCGGCGCCGCGGCGTTCGGGCTGCTCACCGTCACCCTCGTCGACCTCCTCGAGCGCAGCGGCACGGTCCACGGCGACGCCGCCACCGGCATCGTCTTCACCGGGCTGTTCGCCCTCGGGGTACTGCTCGTCGCCCGGTTCGGCGGCGACGTCCACCTCGACCTCGAGCACGTCCTGTTCGGCGAGATCGCCTTCGCGCCGCTCCACGTCCTCACCGTCGGGGGCGTGGACCTCGGGCCGCGCTCCTGGTGGACCACCGGCCTCGTCGCGCTCGTCGCGGTGGCGGCCGTGCTCCTGTTCTACAAGGAGCTCAAGGTGACGACGTTCGACCCCGCGCTCGCCGCCGTCCTCGGCCTGTCCCCGGTGGTCGTCCAGACCGTCCTCATGTCGCTCGTCTCGCTCACGGTCGTCGGCGCCTTCGACGCGGTCGGCGCCATCCTCGTCGTCGCCCTCCTCGCCGGTCCGGCGGCCACCGCCTACCTCCTCACCGACGGCTTCGGTCGCATGCTCACCGTCGCGCTCGGGGTCGGGGTCGTGGCAGTCCTCGGCGGGTACGGCCTCGCCGTCCTGTGGGACCTGTCGATCGCCGGGATGGTCGCCACCGTCGTCGGCGCGCTCTTCCTCCTCGCCCTCCTCGTCGCCCCGCGCCACGGGCTCGTCGGCGGGGCACTCGTGCGCCGTCGCAGGAGGCGCGAGCTGCGTCGCCGGCTCGTCACCCACGCCCGCCGCAGGCTCGGCCCGGGGGCGACGGCGGCGCAGGTCGCGGCCCGCCTGGAGTGGCCTGTCTCGCACGTGGAGCGGGTGGACGGTCCGATAGAATAGGGAGCAGGGTCTGCAGCGCTTCCGGGGTGGGAGGAGCGCAACCCCGGCTATTCCTCGTGGAGACTGTGTGTCCGTCCTGTCCTCCTATCGGCGCCTGTTCGCGCTGACTGGACCCCTGTACATCGTCATCGCCTTCCTCGCGCGCCTCCCGCTCGCGATGGCCCAGATGGGCACGCTGCTGCTCGTCGCGGGGGTGAGCGGCAGCTTCGGCAGCGGCGGCGCCGCCGCCGGCGCGTTCGCCGTCGTCAACGCGATCGCCTCCCCGGTCGCGGGCGCCCTCACCGACCGGGTGGGCCAGCGCCCCGTCCTGCTCGTCCAGTCCGTCGGCGGGTCGCTCTCGCTCATCGCGCTCGTCGTCCTCGCCGGCCAGGAGGCGCCGTGGGAGGTGCTCGCCGTCCTCGCCGGCGTCGCGGGACTCTTCCTGCCGCAGGTCGGCACGCTCGCCCGGGTCCGCTGGCGTGAGCTCGCCGGCCGCCGCGGCGGGGAGCGGTTCAAGCTCCTGTCGACGGCCTTCTCCTACGAGGGTGCAGCCGACGAGGCGTCCTTCGTCCTCGGCCCGGCGCTCGTCGGCACGCTCGCCGCCCTCGTCTCTCCCTCGGGTGCCCTCATCCTCGCGGCCGTGCTGCTCGCCGTCTTCGCCACGCTGTTCGCCCTCCACCCCACCGTTGAGCTCGTCCGCGGGCACCGCGGTGCGCCGGGCGCCCGCGGAGCGCGCATCGGCCCGCTCATCCTCGCGCTCGGGGCCGGGCAGCTCATCGTCGGCACGATCTTCGGCTCGGTCCAGTCCGGGACGACGGCGCTGGCCACCGCGGCGGGTGAGCCGGGACTTGCCGGCCTGCTCCATGCTGTCCTCGGCGTCGGCAGCGTCGTCGCGGGCCTCGCGATCGTCGTCCTGCCCGAGCGCTTCCGGCTCGCCGACCGGCTGTCCGTGTTCGCCGGCGCGATCGCGCTGCTCACCCTGCCGCTGCTCGCCGTCGACAGCCTCGGGGCGCTCGCCGTCGTGCTCGTCGTCCTCGGCCTGGCGGTCGCGCCCTACATGATCACGCTGTTCTCCGCCTGCGAGCGGGTGGCCGACCCGGGCCGGCTCGGCGCGGCGATGATGGTCCTCGCGGCGGCGACGTCGCTCGGGTACGCGCTCGGCTCGAGCACCGCGGGCCGCCTCGCCGACGTCGCCGGGCACACCGGTGCCTACCGGGTCACCGTCATCGCCGGCGCGGTCGCCTTCGTCCTGTCGCTCGTCATCCGCGCCGCCCTCCACCGCAAGGGCCGCGAGACGGAGCGGGTGCCCCACGTGACCGAGGAAACGGGCGCTGACGAGGCCACGATGATGGTCTAGCGTCTACCGACTCTCCGGGTCCAGGCCGAGCGCGGCGCGTCCGCCGTCGACCGGCAGGACCGTGCCGGTGACGAACTCGGCCGTGAGCAGGAAGGCGACGGCGTGGGCCACGTCGCGCGGCGCACCCGCGTGCCCGAGCGGGTGCAGCTCGGCCAGCAGCCGCTGCGCCTCGGGGTGCACGGCGGCGTAGGCGGCGGAGCGGGCGGTGGTTATCGACCCGAGCGCGACGGCGTTGACCCGGATCCCCTGCGGGCCGTGGTCGACGGCCGCCGCTCGGGTCAGGCCCTCGACGGCCGCCTTCGCGGTGGCGTAGGGGAGCGCACCGCGCACCGGGCGCTGCGCCTGGTGGGAGGAGACGTTGACGATCGCGCCGGGCCGGGAGTGGGAGCGGAAATGGCGCACGGCGGCGTGGCAGCCGACCACCGCGAGGTCGAGGTTGAGGGCGATGAGGGCTGCCACCTCCTTGGCGCTCGCCGTGTCGAGGGCGGCGTCGCGGAAGACGGCGGCATTGTTCACCCAGCCGGTGAGCGGCCCGTGCTGCTCGGCGAGCTCGGCCGCCGCGGCCGCCGCCGCGGGGTCGGCCGCGTCCGCGCCGAGGCTGTGCACCCGAGGGCTGGTGCTCGTGCCCGGTGCCGGGTCGAGGTTGACGACGTGGCCGATCGTCGCGAGGTGCTCGGCGATCGCGCTGCCCACACCGCCGCTGGCCCCTGTGACGACGAACGAGGCGTTCATGCACCGACGCTAGCGACGGACGGTCGAGGCCGCGCTGGCTTTTCCCGACCGGCCGTCTGGCATGGCGAGAACACCCCCGCGTGACTAGCGTCACAAGTGGGCGCGGGCCCGTGTCCGATGCGCGACGGAGGAGAAGTCATGAAGGCGCTGGTCTACCACGGTCCGGGCAAGAAGGCGTGGGAGGAGGTGCCAGACCCGACGATCCGCTCGGCCACCGACGTCATCGTCCAGGTCGACACCACCACGATCTGCGGCACCGACCTGCACATCCTCAAGGGGGACGTCCCGGCGGTGACCGAAGGGCGGATCCTCGGCCACGAGGGCGTCGGCACGGTGGTCGAGGTCGGCTCGGCGGTGAGTCGGCTCGCGGTGGGCGACCGGGTGATCATCTCCTGCATCTCCAGCTGCGGCTCGTGCTCGTACTGCCAGGAGCGGCTGCCCGCCCACTGCCTCAACCCCGAGGGCGCGCCTGGCGTGGGCTGGATCCTCGGCCACCTCATCGACGGCACCCAGGCCGAGTACGTCCGCACGCCGTTCGGGGAGAACTCGCTGCACAAGCTGCCCGAGGGGGTGAGCGACGAGGCGGGACTCTGCCTGTCCGACATCCTGCCCACCGCCTTCGAGATCGGTGTGCGCAACGGGCGCGTCGAGCCGGGTGACGTCGTTGCCGTCATCGGTGCGGGACCGGTGGGGCTGGCGGCCATCATGACCGTGGGTCTCTACGGAGCCTCCCGCGTCATCGCGCTCGACCTCGACGACAACCGCCTCGAGCTCGCCAAGCAGTTCGGTGCGACGGACGCCGTCAACAACGGCAGCCCCGGCTGGCACGAGAAGGTCATGGGCATGACCGACGGGCTCGGCGTGGACACCGCCATCGAGGCCGTCGGCGTCCCGGCGACCTTCGACGCCTCCGTCAGCCTCATCCGGCCCGGCGGCACCGTGGCGAACGTCGGCGTGCACGGCGCGCCGGTGGAGCTGCCGCTCCAGGACCTGTGGATCAAGGACGTCGCGATCACCACGGGTCTGGTGTCCGCGACGACGACGGCGATGCTCCTCAAGCTCGTCGCCCAGGGCAAGCTGACCCCGGAGCAGTTCATCACGCACCGCTTCCCGATGAACGACTTCATGGACGCCTACGACACCTTCGGCCGCGCGGCCGAGACGCGGGCGATGAAGCTGGCCATCAGCCGCTGAGCAGTGCCGCGGCCTCCCGGGCACCGGCCCGGGAGGCCGTCGCGTGCGCCCCGGAGTCGGGTTCGATCCCACCCTCCGTTCAGCTGAGAGCACCGGCTGACGCCCGGTACGGTCGATCGGGCACCGAGGAGAGGGCGGTCGACTATGTGGTTGCGACGCATCGTCGCGTCCAGCGCTATCGCGGGGGCATGTTTCCTTGCTGCTGCGTGCTCGGATGCAGATTCGCAGGCCTCGGACAGCGCCACCTCGTCAGACGAGAACCCGGCTGGGGTGGGGCCGAGCAGGGTGCCCGCTGACCTGTCCTCGGAGCCACCTGCATCAGCCGAGGAGCCATCCGCTGCGCCGGCGACCTCTGCGGAGCCCGAGCCTTCCGTCACGCCCTCGCCTGGTGACCCGGCCTACGCCTGGCCTACCAGGGACGTCGCGAAGTTGGTTGAGCCGATGGGGTGGTGGCTGAATCCCATTCCGATCCCGGAGGAGCGCGCGATTGCGGAGGCGCATCCGAGGGTGATCCTCGTGAACACCTGGTACAACGTCATTCCCGCGTCGTACTACCGGGATGCCAACGGCAACCCGTCGTTCTACCACGTCTACGAGCCGATCCCTGTGGACCCGGACTGGCCGGAGGGATCGGTCGTCATTCTCGACGCGGACACCCTCGAGATGATCGAGAGCGTCCAGGTGTACCGCACCAACGACGAGATGCTCGCCGGCGGCTACTGAGCAGCGGGGCCTGCGGGCCGGCGCGTCAGGGGAGTGAGACGGCGGCGACGACCGGGCGCCACTGCTCGGGAACCAGAGGCTCCCGGGCGGCGCGCTCGCGGCCGGCGAGCCGCTCGCAGAGCGCGATCGCGTCGGTGAGCAGGTCGCGCAGCATCCCCGAGGGGTCGGGCACGCAGGCCGTGGCCAGCCCCACCGACGCGATCTCGACGACGGCCGCCCCCGGGTGGTGCGAGCCCACCGCGCCCACCTGGTCGACGAACGCCGCGGCCCACCGCTCGGCGAGGGGGACCTGGTCCAGCGCGCGGCGGCTGGAGGGGTGGAACCGCAGGTCCTCCCGCCCCTCCCGCTCGGCGCGGCGGCGCTCGCAGGACAGGATGCCCACCGCGAGGGACCGCTGGTGGTGCTCGCTCACCACCGGCAGGGCGCGGCTCGCGGCGAGCAGCGTGAGCTCGTCGTCCCAGTGCGGGTCGTCGCTGCGCAGCCCGATGACGCGCGGGATGAGCAGGGCGAGGCGTGGTCGTTCGGCGTCGTCGGTGAGGTCGTTGACCAGCCGGGCGAGGTGCGCGAGCAGCGGGTGCGTGCACGCCGGTTTGTCGCTCCACCGCTCTCCGGCGAGGTAGGAGGCGAGCTCCATGAAGCAGGCGCCGCGCCTGGGGCTGCGGTGCTTGCCGCGCGAGAGCATCGGGAGCATCTCGATGTCGGCGTCCACGTGGTCACCTCACAGCATCTCGACAATCTGACAAGTGTGGCCCCTGTCACACCCCCGGTGCAATCGCTGGGGCGGACATCGCGCGTCCGATCTGTCCGATCTCCTCGAGGTCCCCGAGCAGGCCGAGGAGGTGCTCCGCCCGGTCGTTCAGGTCGGCGCGGGCCTCCTCGGTGAGGGTGTCGGGCCGGCGCGGGGAGTCGAGGTGGCGGACGAACCGCTCGACGGCGCGGGCGGCCGCCTCCTCGCGCCCGCCCTCGAGGTGGCGCTCGGCCTGCTCGAGCGCGGTGGCGAGCTGCCGGGCGATCGGCCCGGCCACCGCGCCGTCCTCGACGTGCGCGGCGAGCGCGCCACCGAGCGCGTCGAGGGCCGCGCCGGGGTCGACCGGCTCGGGTGCCTCGGCGCCGGTCGCGTCGACCCGCGTCCAGCCGTCCGTGGTGATCGTCGCCCGGTCGGTGAGGTCCCAGTCGTCGAAGGCCCCGGGGACCTGGATCCGGTCGACGTAGACGCCGCGGCCGGAGTAGACGTCGTCGGTGGCGTAGCGCAGCCGCAGCTCGACGTCGCCGCTGAGCCCGGCGAGGTCGAAGCGCGCCTCCCACCAGCGGCCGAGCCCGTCGCCCGAGACGGTGCCCGCCGCGGGGATCGTCGTCCCACCGGCGGTGAGCGTCCCGTCCAGGGGCTGCCAGGTCGCGCCGTCGTCGGTCGAGGCCTCGACGTGCAGGAGGTCGGTCGGCTCGGTGTGGAACCACAGGTCGAGGACGAGCTCGGAGTCGCCGGTGAGGCTCACCGGGACGCTGAGGGTGCTGTCCAGGGAGTCGCCGATGCCGGAGTACCAGGCGGCGCCGCGGGTGAAGCCGGTCATCGGGTGCGCGAGCCCGGCGGCGCGGGCGACGGCGCGGCGCACCGGGTTGATGTTGCCCCAGTCGCGGCTCGGGTGGACCCGGTTGGTCATGAGGATGGCGATGGTCTCGGTGTGCGGGTCGATGACCAGGGAGGTGCCGGTGAACCCGGTGTGGCCCGCGGACTCCGCGCTCGTGAGGACGTCGTGGTAGAACCACGCCTCGAGCTCGGGGCCCAGGCCGCGGTGCGAGGAGGACAGCTGCCCGGTGTGGTCGCGCATCATCGCCTCGACGGTCGCGGCGTCCAGGACGCGCGCGCCGTCGTAGCTGCCGCCGTTGAGGAGCATCTGGGCGAAGGTCGCGACGTCGTCGGCGGTGGAGAAGACCCCGGCGTGGCCGGCGACGCCACCCAGGCGCCAGGCGCCCTCGTCATGAACCTCGCCGTGGACGAGGCCGCGCGCGGGCGTGGCCTGGTACTCGGTGGCAGCGATGCGCGGCAGCAGCTCGGCGGGCGGGTTGTACATCGTGTCGCTCATGCCGAGCGGTCCGGTGATGTGGGCGGCGACGTACTCGTCCAGGCCCTGGCCCGAGACGCGCTCGACGATCTCACCGAGCGTGATGAGGCCGAGGTCGCTGTAGAGGTAGCCGGTGCCGGGCGTGGAGGTGGGGGCGACGTCCCAGACCCGCTGGAGCGCGGCGGCCTCGTCGGGCGCGCTCCACAGGTTGATCCAGGCGGGCAGGCCCGCGGTGTGGGTGAGGAGCTGCTCGACCGTGATCGCGTCCTTGCCGTTCGCCGCGAAGGCCGGTACGTAGGAGGCCGCGGTGTCCTGCAGGTCGACCTCGCCCGCCTCGACGAGCTGCATGACCGCGACGGCGGTGAAGAGCTTGGACAGCGAGGCGAGGTCGAAGATCGTGTCGGTCCGCATGGGGACCTGCTGCTCGGCGGGCAGCTCGGTGGTCGTGTCCGCCCAGCGCACGGCGTGCCCCACGGCGGTGCGCTCGACGACGACGCCCTCGGAGGCGATGAGCGCGACAGCGCCCGGGTAGAAGGGGGTGGGCTCACGGGTGAGTCCCTCGAGGAGCGCCGGTTCGACGGCGTCGAGGCGGTGCTGGAGGAGTCCGACCTCCTCGGCGGTGCCGTCCCGCAGCACCCGCTGCGGTGCCTCCGAACGGTCCCAGCCCATCCGGTCCTCCTCGACGCCCGCGGCCGGCAGAGCCGCCCCGAGTACCGCGACGCCGAGCGCGACAGCGAGCAACCTGCGCATGACTACCCCTCCCGTAGACGCCGGCGGCCCCGCCGGCACCGACACTGTGGCGAAGCGCACACGGCAAAGTCAAGGGTTGACCATGGGAGGGCCTTTTCGGCAAACGAGTTTCGCGGGTAGGGTGCGACCCACGACGGCGAGAGCGGGGGGCGCCGTCGACCTGGCGCGACGGGGGCGGCGCAGCGGCCTGCGGGGTGGCGAGGGCGGCGACGTGCGGGCGTCGCCGTCGCCGCTCAGGGCCGCGGGATGTTGCGGAGGTTGGACCGGGCCATCGCCATGACCTCCCCGGAGCCCCCGCCGAAGATCTCCTTGGTCATCGAGGTCGCGAAGCCGCGCACCTGGCCGGCCGTGATGCTCGGCGGGAGGGACAGCGCCCGCGGGTCGGTGACGACGTCGACGAGAACCGGGCCGCTGCGACCGAGAGCGTCGGAGAGGGCCTCCCGCAGCTCGCGCGGGTCCTCGACCCGCAGCGCGGGGATGCCGATCGCCTCGGCCACCCGGCGGTAGTCCACCGGCGGGGTGTCGGTCGCGTGGTCGGGCAGGCCCTCGACGAACATCTCGAGCTTGACCATCCCGAGCGTGGAGTTGTTGAAGACGACGACGGCGACCGGCAGGTCGAGGTCGCGCAGGGTGATGAGCTCGCCGAGGAGCATCGACAGCCCGCCGTCCCCGGCGAGGGCAACGACCTGGCGCCCGGCGGACGCGGCGCCGATCGCGTGGGGCAGCGCGTTGGCCATCGAGCCGTGGAGGAAGGAGCCGATGACGCGGCGCCGGCCGTTCGGGGTGAGGTAGCGCGCCGCCCACACCGTGTTCATCCCGGTGTCGACGGTGAACACGGTGTCCGGCCCGGCGACCTCGTCGAGCTGGACGGCCGCGTACTCCGGGTGGATGGGGCGCAGCCGGTCGACCTTGCGGGTGTAGGCGCCGACGACGGAGGACATGAGCTTGTCGTGGCGCTTGCGCATCGACTTGAGGAACGTGCGCGACTTCTTGCGCTTGACCAGCGGCATCAGGAGCCGGAGCGTCGCGCCCACGTCGCCGTGGACAGGGACGTCGAGCCGGGTGCGCCGGCCCAGGTGCGTGGCGTCGACGTCGACCTGCGCCGTCCGCACGTCCGAGGGCAGGAAGGCGGGGTAGGGGAAGTCCGTGCCGAGGAGGACGAGGAGGTCGGCCTGCTCCATGGCGTCCTGGCAGGCGCCGTAGCCGAGGAGGCCCGACATGCCGACGTCGAAGGGGTTGTCGTACTGGATGACCTCCTTGCCGCGCAGCGAGTGGCCGACGGGGGCGCCGAGCTGCTCGGCGAGGGCGAGGACCTCGGTGCGCGCGCTGCGGGCGCCGACGCCGACGAAGAGGGTGACCTTCCTGGCCTCGTTGATCGCCGCTGCGAGGGCGGCGACGTCCTCCTCGGCGGGCACGAGGGTGGCTGTGCCGGTGGCGGGGACGAGCGTCTGGCCGGCGTCGGCCACCGTGAGGTCCGCGACGTCCCCGGGCAGGGTGAGGACGGCGACCCCGGGCGCGGTGAGGGCGTGCTGGATCGCGCTGCGGGTGACCCTGGGGAGCTGGGCGGGGGAGGAGATCAGCTCGGAGAACACGGAGGCCTCGGTGAAGAGGCGGTCGGGGTGGGTCTCCTGGAAGAACTGGGTGCCGATCTGGGCGCTGGGGATGTGGGAGGCGATGGCGAGGACGGGCAGCCGTGAGCGGTTGGCGTCGTACAGGCCGTTGATGAGGTGGAGGTTGCCCGGTCCGCAGGAGCCCGCGCACACGGCCAGCCGGCCGGTGACCTCCGCCTCGCCTGCGGCCGCGAAGGCGGCAGCCTCCTCGTGGCGGACGTTCACCCACTCGATCCCCTCGGTGCGCCGCACGGCGTCGACGACGGGGTTGAGCGAGTCTCCGACGATCCCGTAGATCCGCTCCACCCCCGCCGCGACGAGCTGGTGGACGAGGTGGTCGGCGACGCTGGTGGCCATGGGTGCTCCTCGGTTCGGGGCGGCCATCGTCGCGCGAGCGCCCGTCCGGCGCAGGCGGAATGGGCGATTTCGCAGGTGGAAGCGGCATCTCGACACGTGCCGCCCAGTTCGGGAGAAACCTTGACCAAATTGGCCATACCGACTGGTGGACTTTTGGTTGACACCCGACAGAACCGTCTCTAGTTTCGGCGTCAGTGGTCGCCGTTGACCACGAGCCCACCTTGATGAGGAGGTGACGCACTACGCGCGCGGCCGGCGTCGACCGGCCGGAGACAGCAGAGACCGAGCCCCACCCCTTGCCACGGACGAGGGGCCCGGTCCCAGTGATGAACCCTGAGAAGGAGTTGCACCACGCTATGGATGCTAACAATTCCCGGACACGACTGCGCCGCGGGCTCGCGGCGACGGTCGCCGGGGCCCTGACGGCGGCCGGCCTCGCGGTCGCCGGTGTGCCCGCGATGGCGCACGACGGCGTCGACCACGATGCCGAGCCGGGCGCCGCGGCGGCGCTCGACTGGTCCAACTACGAGAAGGTCACCCTGACCAAGGACGTCGGCGAGCCGATCGACATGGCCGTCCTGCCCGACGGGCGGGTCCTGCACACCGCCCGCAACGGCGACGTCCGCCTCACCGACCCGAACACGGGCGTCACCCGTGTCATCAACACGATCCCCGTCTACGCGAACTCCGAGGACGGGCTCCAGGGCATCGCGATCGACCCGGACTTCGCGGAGAACAACTGGGTCTACCTCGTCTACGCCCCGGTCGAGCTCTCCGGGACCTCCCCCTCCACGGGCCGCCCCTACCCGGCCTCCACGCCGGTGGGCAACGCGCCCAACACCCTGCCCGCGGGCCAGGACGAGACGTACTGGGACCAGTGGCTGGGCTACAACGTGCTGTCCCGCTTCCAGTGGGACGCGGAGAGCAACTCCATCGACCTCGCGTCCGAGCAGGAGCTCCTCAAGGTCGAGGCCCAGCGCGGGCAGTGCTGCCACGTCGGCGCCGACATCGACTTCGACGGCGAGGGCAACCTCTACCTCAGCACGGGTGACAACACCCCGGCGAGCACCCCCGGCGCCAACGGCTTCGCGCCGAACAACGACGCCCCGGGCCTGAACCCGGGCTTCGACGCGCGTCGCGGCGCGGGCAGCACGAACGACCTGCGCGGCAAGATCCTGCGGATCGACGTCCTCGAGGAGATCGAGGCCGGCGTCGAGCCCGGACCCGGCGCCACGTACACGATCCCCGAGGGGAACCTCTTCACGGGCGAGGAGTACGACGACGTCCGCGACAAGGTCCGCGAGGAGATCTTCGTCATGGGTGCCCGCAACCCCTTCCGGATCGAGGTCGACCCGGGGACGAACTCCCTGTCGTGGGGCGACTACGGCCCGGACGCGAGCAGCGCGGTCGCCGCGGCCAACCCGAACCGCGGCCCGATGGGCTACGTCGAGTGGAATGTCGTGTCCCTGGACAACCCGGTCAACGCCGGGTGGCCCTACGTCCACGGCCCCAACGCCCCCTACAACGAGTGGGACTACGCGACGGCGAGCCCGCGCGAGTTCTTCGACCCGGAGGACCTGCGCAACAACTCGCGGTGGAACACCGGCCTCGTCGAGCTGCCCCCGGCCTTCCCGGCCACGCTGTACTACGGCGACAACCCCGGCGACCAGCCGTGGGACGAGCTGGTGAACTTCGGCACCAGCAACGGCCAGGGCCCGATGGGTGGTCCGGTCTACCACTACGACCCGGAGAACCCCTCGACCGCCAAGTTCCCCGAGTACTGGGACGAGAAGAACTTCTTCTCCGAGTTCTCCCAGGACTACATCGCGGCGTTCACGCTGGACTGGGAGTCCTTCGAGGTCACGCACATCGAGGACTTCATGCCCAACCGGGCGCTGACGTTCGACAACGTCCCGCCCATCGACAACCCGATGGACCTCGAGTTCGGTCCGGACGGCTCGCTGTACGTCCTGGACTACGGTGACGGCTTCTTCCGGGCCAACCCGGACGCCGGGCTCTACCGGATCTCCTACGCCGAGGGGAACAAGGCGCCGCGCGCCACGTTCACCGCCACCCCGATCTCCTCCTCCGCGGCCCCGCTCCAGGTGGCCTTCGACGCGTCGGCCTCCGTCGACCCCGAGGGCTCGGCGATGACCTACGAGTGGGACTTCGACGGTGACGGCACCTTCGACGCCACGGGGGCCACGGCTACCCACACCTACACCGAGCTCGGCCTGTACAACGCCCGTCTGCGGGTCAGCGACCCCCAGGGCAAGTTCGGCCTCACCTCCCGGCAGATCTCCGTCGGCAACCAGGCGCCGGAGGTCTCCCTCCGCTACCCGGCCAACGGCGGGTTCTTCGACTGGGGTCAGGTCATCCCGTTCCAGGTGACCACCCAGGACGCCGAGGACGGCACCGAGACCGTCTGCTCCCGCGTGAGCTGGACCTACGGCCTGGGCCACGACGAGCACGCCCACCCGGAGTCCACCGGCACCGGGTGCCAGGGCGTCTTCCGGACCGACCCGAACTCCCCGGAGCACGGGCCGGGCGCCAACCTCTACGGCGCCGTCGTCGTCACGTACACCGACGGGGGCCACAACGGCGTCCCGGCGGCCCGTGGTGAGGCCACCGCGCGTCTCAACCCGAAGACGCAGCAGGCCGAGCACGCCATCGAGCGGCGCGGCGTCGTCTCCTACGCCGACGAGTCCGCCGGCGGCGGCAACGCCGTGCGCGGCCTCGGCAGCGGGGACTTCCTGCGCTACGACCCGGTCAACCTCGTGGGCATCGACGGCGTGACCGTCCGGGCCTCCGGCGGCGGCCAGGTCCAGCTGCGCTGGGGTGCCGCCGACGCGGCACCGTTCGCCACCGCGCAGATCCCCGCCGGCGCGGGCTGGAAGGACGTCGAGGTGACCTTCGCGGACGCCCCTACCGGCACCGGACAGCTCTTCGTCACCTCCGCGGACGAGCTCGCCGTGGACTCCCTGGTCTTCCGCGGCCCGGGCATCTCCGACGTCCAGGTCCCGACCGTCGCGCACACGCTGAACCCGGCCGCGCCGACGGGCGTCGGTGGCGTCTACAACGTCCCGGTCCGGCTCTCGGTCCAGGCCCAGGACAACGGCGCGGTCCAGACCGTGCAGTACTCGGTCAACGGCGGGACGTCCTGGTCCAACCTCGCGGCGAACCAGCAGTTCGGTGTGACGTTCTCCGACGACGGCGCGTACACGGTCCTCTACCGGGCCACGGACGCGGCCGGGCTGGTCTCCGAGGTCGGCACTGTCTCCTTCACCATCGACCGCGCGGCCCCGAACGAGCCGACGGTCGAGTCGACGACGCGTGCGTCGGTCACCTCCCTGCGGACCGTCTACGGGACGCCCGGCGAGGTCGTCGTCACCGTCTCGGGTGAGGGTGGTACGCCGTCCGGTGAGGTCGTCGTCACGAGCGGTGGCCGTGAGGTCGGGCGCGGGACGCTCAGCGAGGGCTCGGCGACCGTGGCGCTCGACGAGCGCCTCGCCGTCGGGACGCACACGCTGGGTGTCGCCTACCTGGCCGACGGGACCTTCAAGGCCTCGCAGACCACGGCACGGCTCATCGTCACCAAGGCGTCGACCGTCCTCACCGCCGAGGTCGCGTCGGTCAAGCCGGCCGTCGCGGCGAAGGTCGACATCCACGCCGAGACCGTGACGGGCCTGCCCGGGTCCGGCGAGGTCACCGTCCAGGTGAAGCGCGGTGTCTCGACCGTGGCCATGCTCAAGGCCACGCTCGACGAGAACGGTGACGCCGTCGTCACCCTGCCGAGGCTGGCCGCCGGGACCTACCAGGTCACGGTGGTCCACACGGCGACCGCGAACACCACGGCGAGCTCGGTCATCACGAGCCTCGTCGTCAAGTAGTCAACCCCCTCCGTGCGGGGCCGGCCGTCCGCCGGCCGGCCCCGCACCCCCACTCGAAGGAGAGTCATGAGTCACGAGCACGCCCACCCCACGATCCCCAACCGGCCGATGAGCCGCCGCAGCATGCTCAAGGCGCTGGCGGCCTCCTCCGTGGCCGTCGGTCTCGGCGCCGCGGTCGGCACCACCGCCGGTGCGGCTGTCGGCTCCATCCCCGGGGCCGCACCCTCCGGCGGCCGCAACCGCCTCGTCCCGCTGAACAAGCTCGGCATCATCCTGTACAGCGTCCGCGACAAGCTGAGCGGCGCCAACAGCATCGGCTTCCGTACGCTCTTCGAGGAGCTCGCCGCGATCGGCTACTCGGAGATCGAGTTCGCCGGCTACACGCAGGGCGGCGCCGGCGAGATCACCCCCGCGGAGATCCGTCAGCTCCTCGACGACAACGGCCTGCGGGCCGTGGGTGCCCACGTCAACCTCAACCCCTCGAACATCGACGAGCAGCTCGACATCGCCGAGACCCTCGGCATGCCGCACCTCGGCCAGGGTGGCGCCGTCACGAACAACAACACCGTCGCCGGGTGGGGACAGGCCGCCGACAACTGGAACCTCATGGGCGAGAAGGCCAAGGCCCGCGGCATCAAGCTGTACGCGCACAACCACGCGGGCGAGTTCGGCTTCCTCAGCGACGCGCCGAACACCCGCCGCTACGACTTCTTCATGGAGAACACCAACCCCGACTGGGTCTACCTCCAGATGGACGTCTACTGGGCCCACGTCGGTGCGCACCAGTTCCCCGGGTTCCGCCCCATCGACTACATCAACGCCAACCCGCGCCGATTCCCGCTCCTCCACCTCAAGGACGGAAAGGTCAACCCGGACGTCGGCAACGGGTACAACTACGTCGAGTTCGGGGTCGGCGACATCAACTTCCAGGAGTTCCTGTCCGCCACCCGCGACCGCGGCCAGCGCTTCGGCCTCTGGGAGCAGGACGACGCCTCCACCAACCCGGCGCCCGGGTACGAGCGCGACTCGCTGGGCAACGCCGCCCGCAGCTACGAAGCCATCGCCGCCCTCCGCGGCTGAGAAGGAGAGACCTGACATGATCCTCAAGCACTGGAAGACGCCGACCGCCGCGATCGCGGCTGCGGCTCTCGTCGCGATCGCCGCCCCGTCGGCGAGCGCGGCCACGACCGACTGCACCGACGACCTCGGCGACGCCACCATCTCCGGGGACCTCGTCGTCCCCGACGGCGCCACCTGCGTCCTCGGTGGGGCCACCGTCAACGGCAGCATCACCGTCGGCGCCGACGGCTGGCTCGACGCCACCTCGGTCACCGTCGACGGCGACGTCATCGGTATCGACACCTACGGCATCTCCCTCGACGGCACGTCCGTCAGCGGCGACGTCGTGTCCTACTCCGAGGGGCTGCGCGGCGGCTTCCTCTACCTCAACGACCTCGCGGTCGGCGGGAACGTCGAGGTCGGTGGCATCGACGTCGAGATCAACGACAGCTCGGTCGAGGGCTCCGTGTCGACGCTCGCCGCCAACTACGTCGACGTCCTGCGCACGAGCATCGAGGGCGACCTGTCCATCGACGGCAGCGGCTGGGGAGTGTCCCTCGCCGGCACGGTCGTCACCGGCAGCGTCGTCGTCAGCGGCAGCTCCCGCGACGTCCTCATCGGCGCCACCGCCGACGGCGGCGCGGACCAGTGGGGCAACACGGTGGGCGGCGACCTCACGCTCTCCGGCAACACCGCCAACCTCCAGGTCGCGGGCACGACCGTGCTCGGCACCGTCGTCCTCGACGGCAACGAGCCGGCCGCGAACTTCGGTCCCGGCAACACCGCGGGCACCGTCGACGGCGAGTACTCCGGTTCCGCTCCGGCGGCCGGTCCCGCCGACGGCGACCAGTCCGTCGTCGTCGTCGTGCCCGAGCCCGACGCCGGTGAGTTCGTCTGGACGATCGACTCGACGAGCAACCTCGTCGACCTCGGTGTCGCGGTGGAGAACGGTGACCACTTCGTGGCCGACGGCACGCTCAACCCGGTCCGCGTGACCGACACCCGCATCGACGCCCCGCAGTGGTCGATCTCGGGTCAGGTCTCCGACTTCCGCGCCGGTGACGAGACCGTGTCGGGCAAGTACCTCGGCTGGACGCCGCAGGTGCTGGAGAACGACGGCGGCGCCGTCGCCGGCGCCCCGGTGGCCTCGGGCTTCGACGAGGGAGAGGGCCTGTCCGTCTCCCGCACGCTCGGCAGCGCGGACGCCGGTCACGAGCGCGGGTCGGCCCTCCTGGGCGCCGACCTCGAGCTCAAGCTCCCGGTGTCCGTCGAGTCGGGCACGTACAACGCGACGCTGACGCTCACCGCGCTCAGCTGACCCAGACCGGTGCCGCCCCGCCCGGGACCCACCCTCGGGCGGGGCGGCACCATCCACCTCGCACCACCCGTTGCACCCCGGAAGGACAGTCCCCATGGTCGCCACCGAGAGCCGCCGCCTCCTCGCCACGCTGCTCGCGGCGCTCGCCGTCGTCGCCGTCGTCCTGCTCGGGTGGCCCGGACCCGCCTCCGCCACCACCGAGCCGGAGGAGGTGACGTGGGGGGTGAAGACCGCCGACAACGCGCACGGCGAGGCGCGGGCGAACTACCAGTACGAGCTCACCCCCGGCCAGACCCTGGACGACGCCATCGTCGTCACCAACTACTCCGAGCGGGAGCTCACCGTCGCGGTGTACGCCGCCGACGGGTTCCTCAACGAGAGCGCCCAGCTCGACCTGCTGCCCGCCGGCACCCCCTCCGAGCACGTCGGCGCGTGGGTCACCCTCGCCGCCGACGAGGTGACCATCGGCGCCGGGGAGGCCGTGGAGATCGACTTCCGCCTCACCGTGCCGCCCAACGTCACCCCCGGGGACTACGCCGGCGGCATCGTCACCTCCCTCGGCCCGGCCGACGCCGGTGACGGGCTCAAGGTGGACCGGCGCCTGGGCGCGCGCCTCCACCTGCGCGTCGAGGGCGAGCTCGAACCGTCCCTGGGGATCAGCGACGTCGAGGTCGAGCACTCCGGCTCCTGGCTGCCGTGGGAGGCCGGGGTCGCCACCGTGACCTTCACACTGGAGAACACCGGCAACGTGCGGCTCAGCGGCCGGCACACGGTGAGCTTCTCCGGGCTGCTCGGCCTGGGGGGACGCAGCTCCGTCGTCGTCGACCTCGAGGAGATGCTGCCGGGGACCAGCTTCCAGCGCACCGTCGAGCTCGAGGGAGTGTGGCCGCTCGTGCGCACGACCGGCGCGGTCATGGCCGAGGGGGCACCGGTCGGCGTCGAACGCCTCATGCCGCTCGCCCGCGCCGAGTTCGCCGTGTGGACCCCGCCGTGGTCCGTGACGCTCGGCCTCGCCGCGCTCGCCGGGCTCGTCGTCCTCTCCCGCCTGCGGGCCCGCGCGCGCCGCCGGGCCGAGGACCGCCGCGTGGCCGCCGCCGTCGCCGAGGCGGTCGCCGGCGCAGGCCTCCCCGAGCCCACAGCCACCGCCCCCCGCTGACCCGGTCCCTCTCCTCCGTTCCCGCCGAGCGCTGGATCGTGCCCGCCCGGTGGGCGGGCTAGGGTCGGCGGCGTGCCCGTCCCGCCGTTCATCACCGCCCTGCGCGAGCATGTGGGCCACGACCTGCTGTGGCTGCCCGGCGTCACCGGCGTCGTCCTCGACGCGCGTGACCGGGTCCTGCTCGTGCGCCGCTCCGACACCGGGCGGTGGGCCCTCGTCTCGGGGATCCTCGAGCCGGGGGAGCAGCCCGCGCTCGGCCTGCTCCGCGAGGTCACCGAGGAGACCGGCGTGCGCGCCGAGGTGCTCGCCCTCACGGCGGTCCGGGCGGGCGAGCCGGTGACCTACCCCAACGGCGACGTCGCCCAGTACCTCGACCTCACGTTCTGGTGCCGTCACCTCGACGGCGAGGCGCACGTCGCCGACGACGAGGCCACGGCCGTCGGCTGGTTCGAGCTCGACGCGCTGCCCGCCGACCTCACGCCGTCGTCCCGGCAGCGGCTCGCCGACACGCTGGCCTACCGCGCGGACCCGGCAGCGGGCCCGCGCCTCGAGCGGTGAGGTCGCCGGCCGGGCACCTCACGTGCCCGGCCGGCGTCACGCTCAGTCGGACAGGGCCGCGGCGACGGCGAGGGACAGCGCGCCCTGGAACGTCGTCTCGCGCTCCTCGGCGCTCATGTCCTGGGAGCTGTCGAGGAGGTGGTCGGAGACGGTGAGCACGGTCAGCGCCTGGCGCCCGAGCTCGGCCGCCACCCCGTACAGCGCGGCGGCCTCCATCTCCACGCCGAGCACGCCGTAGGCGCCCAGCGCCTCGGTCTGCCCGGGGACCTTGAGGTAGAAGTGGTCGCGGGAGACGATCGTGCCGACGTGGTAGTTCTCGATGCCCTTCTCGCGGGCGGCGCGCACGGCCGCCTCGGCGAGCTCGAAGGAGGCGACGGCGGAGTAGTTGATCCCCGGGATGCGGTGCTGGTTCATCGCCGAGTCGGTGTGGGCGCCGAGGCCGACGAGGACGTCGCCGACCCGGACCTTGGGGGAGATGCCGCCCGCGGTGCCGACGCGGATGATGCGCTGGACGTCGTACTCGCGGAAGAGCTCGGTGGCGTAGATCGTCGCCGAGGGCTGGCCCATCCCCGAGCCCATGACGCTCAGCGGGCGCCCGTCCACCGTGCCGGTGAAGCCGAGCATGCCGCGCACGTCGTTGACGAGGCGGGCGTCGGGCATGAGCATCTCGGCGATGCGCTGGGCCCGCCGGGGGTCGCCCGGCATGAGGACCGCGGGGGCGAAGTCGCCGGGGGCTGCGGCGATGTGGGGGGTAGGCATGGGATCTCCTGGGACGGGGGACGGGGTGGGTTCATGCTGCCACGCGGGCACACCGGCGAGCCGGGACCCGATGTGTGGCCGGGCGCACACACGCCCGTCCGTGTGCGGCCTGTCCTGGACCGCCGTTAAAGTCGTCTGGTGACTCCCGCTGGTAACGCGACTTTCCGCTACTCCAACGCGGCCCTTCTCGCCGTCACGCACATCGAGGCGCCCGTGCGGGTGTCCTCGGCGCGATTCGAGGACGAGCTGGCGCCGACGCGCCGGCGGCTGCGCCTGCCCGACAACCTGCTCGAGCGGGTGTCCGGGGTGGTGGAACGGCGCTGGTGGGAGCCGGGGACACGGTTCGACGACCCGGCGATCGAGGCCGGCGCCAAGGCGCTCGCCGAGGCCGGGGTGGACCCCGCCCGGGTCGGGCTGCTCGTCAACACCTCCGTCACCCGCACCCACCTCGAGCCGTCCGTCGCGGTGCGCGTGCACCACGGGCTGTCGCTGCCGCCGTCGGCGGTGAACTTCGACATCACCAACGCGTGCCTCGGCTTCGTCAACGGCATCATGCTCGCCGCGACGATGGTCGACGCGGGCCAGATCGACTACGCCGTCATCGTCAACAGCGAGGACTCCCGCGGCACCCAGGAGACGACGCTGCGACGCCTGTCGCGCCCGGAGGTCACGCGCGAGGACTACCGCCGCGAGTTCGCCTCCCTCACCCTCGGCAGCGGCGCCGCGGCCGCCGTCATCGGTCGGGCCGACCTCCACCCCGGGGGCCACCGCGTCGTCGGCGGCGTCTCGCGGGCGGGCACCGAGCACCACGAGCTGTGCGTGGGCAGCCTGGACGGCATGTTCACCGACACCAAGGGCCTGCTCGAGGGCGGTCTGCCGCTCGTCACCGCCGCGTTCACCGAGGCGAACAACGGCGCGGGCTTCCGGTGGTCGGACATGGACCGCTACGTCACCCACCAGATCTCCACGCCCTACACGAACGCGATCATCGAGGCGATCGACCTGCCCGCCGACCGGGTGCCGATCACCTTCGCCTACTGGGGCAACGTCGGACCGGCCTCGCTGCCGATGACGCTCGCGGCGCAGGCCGACTCGCTCGCACCGGGGGACCGGGTGCTGTGCATGGGGGTGGGGTCGGGCCTCAACACGGCGATGCTCGAGCTCGAGTGGTGAGCCTGCCGGGCCTGGAGGCGCGCTGGCGGCGTCACGTCACAGTGCCGGGCACGGGGGAGGACCCGCCGGTCACCTGGCACCTGCTCGACAACGAGCCGGACCTCACCGGCCCGCCGCGGGGCACGCTGCTCGCCGTCCACGGCAACCCGACGTGGTCCTACCTGTGGCGCGCGCTGCTGCCCGCCGCCGCCGCGCAGGGGTGGCGCGTCGTCGCCGTCGACCAGCTCGGGATGGGCTACTCCGAGCGTGACGGGCGGCTGCGGCGCCTGGGCGACCGGATCGCCGACCTCGGCGCGCTCACCGACACCCTCGGTCTCACCGGGCCGGTCGTCACCGTGGGCCACGACTGGGGCGGGGTCGTCTCGCTCGGCTGGGCCGTGGAGCACCCCGAGCTGCTCGCCGGCGTCGTCGTGACGAACACGGCCGTCCACCACGACGACTCCTCCCACATCCCTGTGCTCCTGCGCCTCGCCGGCCACCCGACCGTCCACGGCTGGGCGACGAGCGGGACCAGGACGTTCCTGCGCGCCACGCTCGCGCTGGCCTCCCCGCCGCTGGAGCCGGAGGTCCGCGCCGCCTACCTCGCGCCGTACGACGAGGACAGGCAGGCCGTCGCGGACTTCGTCGCCGACATCCCGGCCGGCCCGGACCATCCGAGCCGTCCGGCGCTCGACGCGGTGGCCGACGGCGTCGCCCGGCTCACCGTGCCCGCGCTCGTCCTCTGGGGCCCGCGCGACCCGGTCTTCCAGGGGCGTTACCTCGAGGACCTCCTGCGGCGCCTGCCGCACGCCGACGTCCACCGCTTCGAGGGCGCAGGCCACCTGCTCACCGAGGACGCCGACGTCGCCGGAACCGTCGTCGCCTGGCTCGACTCCCGGTTCCCCCGCGAAACCCCGCTCTCGAGCGAAACCCCGCTGTCGGCGCAAGGGGTGGCGACCACATCCCGCGGCGACAGCCGAGTTGTGCGCGACAGCGGACTTTCGCCCGACAGCCGAGTTGTGCGCGACAGCGGACTTTCGCGCGACAGGCGAGGTGTGCGCGCCAGCGGGGTTCTGGAGGACGACCGACCGCGGTCGCTCACGGCCGTGCTCGAGGACCGGCGGGAGGACGACAGCCCGGCCGTCGTCGCCCTGCACCCGGGCAGCACCGAGACCGTCACCTGGCGCGAGCTCGCCACCCGCGTGCGCCACCTCGCACTCGCCCTGCACGACTCCGGCGTGCGGCCCGGGCAGCGCGTCAGCCTGCTCATCACCCCGGGCGTCGACCTCACCACGGCGCTGTTCGCGTGCCTTCGGCTCGGCGCGGTCGCGGTCGTCGCCGACCAGGGCCTGGGCCTGCGCGGCATGAGCCGCGCGATCCGCGGCGCCGGACCGGACGTCGTCATCGGCATCGAGCGTGGCCTCGTCGGCGCGCGAATCATGGCCTGGCCCGGACGGCGCATCGCCGCCACCGAGCTGCCCGCTCCCGCCGCCCGCGCCCTGGGGGTGAGCGACACCCTGCCCCGCCTCCTCGCCCGCGGCGCCGGCCTCGAGCGGGCGGGCATCGCCCTGCCGCCCGAGCCGGACCTCGACGACGACGCCGCCATCCTCTTCACCTCCGGGTCCACCGGGCCGGCCAAGGGCGTGCGCTACAGCCACCGCGGCCTGTGCGGGATGCGCGACACCCTCGCCGCGACCTACGGGCTGGGCCCCGGGACGCCGTTCGTCGCCGGGTTCGCGCCGTTCGCGCTGCTCGGGACCGCGCTCGGCTCGCTCGCCGTCGTCCCGGACATGGACGTGACGGCGCCCGCGACGCTCACCGCCTCCGCGCTCGCCGACGCCGTCCGCGCCGGGGGAGCAGCGGCCGTCTTCACGTCGCCGAGCGCCCTGCGCAACGTCCTGGCCACGGCCGCGGACCTCACGGCCGAGCAGCGCGAGGCGCTCGCCGGGGTCAGCCTCTTCCTGTCCGCCGGCGCGCCGATCCCACCAGAGCTGCTCGCCCGCGTCGCGGAGGTCATGCCGGACGCGGATGCCCGCACGCCCTACGGGATGACCGAGGTGCTGCCGGTCACCGACATCGGCCTCGCCGAGATCCGCGACGCCCTCGCCGACGTCGGCACCGTCCCGGGCGCGGGCGGTGGCACGTGCGTCGGTCGCCCCGTCCCGGGCACCGAGGTGAGCATCGTCCCGCTCGACGACGGCGCCGCCACCGGCGAGCCGACCACCGCGCCGGGTGTCACCGGCGAGGTGCTCGTCGCCGCGCCACACCTCAAGCGCACCTACGACCGGCTGTGGGCGACCCAGCGGGCCAGTGCCGACCACGCCGGGCGCCACCGCACCGGCGACGTCGGGCACCTCGACGCGCGCGGGCGGCTGTGGGTCGAGGGCCGCCTGGCCCACGTCGTCACCGCGCCCGGCGGCGTCATCACCCCGGTGGCCGTGGAGCACGCGGCCGAGCGCGTGCCTGGCGTGCGCAGGGCCGCGGCCGTCGGTGTGGGACCGGCCGGTACCCAGCAGCTCGTCGTCGTCCTCGAGACCGACCCGTCGGTGGACCGGCGCTCGGGCTCGGCGCCCTCCCTCGCCACGCCCGGTCTCACGCGGGCCGTGCGGCGCGCGGTCGGCGCCGACGTCGGCGTCCCGGTGTCCGCCGTGCTGCGCGTGCCGGAGCTGCCGACCGACGTGCGGCACAACGCGAAGATCGAACGCGGCCGCATCGCGCGCTGGGCCGAGCAGGCCCTCGCCGGCGGCCGGATGGGCCGGCCGTGAGCGGTGCCCGGGGGCACGGTGTGTCCCGCGGCCGACGGCACGCGGCCGCGACGGAGGAGCCGACCGGGCTGCGCGCCGTCGCCGGGGAGGAGCCGGTGCGGCTGCGGGTGCTCGTCACCGGCGCGAGCGGCATGCTCGGCCGGCGCACAGCCGAGCGGCTCGTCGCCGCCGGGCACGACGTGCGCACCTTCCAGCGCCGCCCCGCGGGCGTCCCCGGCGCGCACGACGCGCTGGGGTCGCTCACCGACCCCCGCGCCGTCGCCCGGGCCGTCGAGGGGCGCGACGCCGTCGTCCACCTCGCCGCCAAGGTGTCGGTGAGCGGGCCGCTGCGCGAGTTCGAGCAGGTCAACGTCGAGGGCACGCGCACGCTCCTCACCGCGGCCCGGATGGTCGGGGTGCGACGCTTCGTCCACGTGTCATCGCCGTCGGTCGCGCACACGGGCGGGTCGCTCGTCGGCGACGGCGCAGGTCCGGCCGAGCCGGAGCGGGCCCACGGGAGCTACGCGCGCACCAAGGCCGCCGCCGAGCTGCTCGCGCTCGCCGCCGACGACGCCGACCTCGCGGTCCTCGCCGTGCGCCCGCACCTCGTGTGGGGTCCGGGGGACACCCAGCTCGTCGCCCGCATCGTCGAGCGCGCGCGGGCGGGACGGCTGCCCCTGCTCGACCACGGCGCGGCGATGGTCGACTCCGTCTACGTCGACAACGCCGCGGACGCGCTGGTCGCCGCCCTGGAGCGGGCGCCCGAGGCGCACGGCCAGGCGCTGGTGGTGACGAACGGGGAGCCGCGCCCGGTGGGCGACCTCATCGCCGGGATCTGTCTCGCCGCGGGGGCGCCGCCGCCGGGCTGGCGGGTGCCGGCAGCGCTGGCCCGGGTGGCCGGCGGACTCGTCGAGGCGGTGTGGGCCGTGCGCCCGGGCCACGACGAGCCGCCGATGACGCGCTTCCTCGCCGAGCAGCTGTCCACCGCCCACTGGTTCGACCAGCGCCGCACGCGCGAGGTCCTCGGCTGGGAGCCCGCCGTGAGCCTGGACGAGGGCCTGGCCCGCCTCGCCGAGCACTACCGCGGCTGACCCCCGGCCGACCCGCCGGTGCGCCCGCTGCTGCGGGGCGCACAGCCTGTCTCGTCGGGCGCGACGGCCGGCTGTCGGCAGAATGGGGCGCATGGTTCCCCTTCTCACGCTCAACGACGGCAGCCGCATCCCCGCCATCGGCCTCGGCACGTACCCGATGAAGGAGGACGCACCCACGGCGGTGCGCAGCGCCCTCGAGCTCGGCTACCGGCTCGTCGACACCGCGGCGAGCTACGGGAACGAGGAGGGCGTGGGGCGCGGCATCGCCGAGTCCGGCGTCCCGCGCGAGGAGATCGTCGTGACGACGAAGCTGCGCGGGCAGGACCAGGGCTACGAGTCCACCCTCCGCGCCTTCGAGACCTCCCGCCGCAAGCTCGGCGTCGAGTACGTCGACCTCTACCTCATCCACTGGCCGCTGCCGCGGGTCGACAAGTACGTCGACTCGTGGCGCGCGATGATCACGCTGCGCGAGGAGGGCGTCGTCCGCTCGATCGGCGTCTCGAACTTCTCCGCCGCCCATCTCGACCGGATCATCGCCGAGACCGACGTCGCCCCCGCGGTCAACCAGATCGAGTTGCACCCCTACTTCACCCAGCGCGACCTGCGCGCCGCCGACGCCGAGCGCACCGTGCTCACCCAGTCGTGGCGCCCGCTGGCCCGGGGTGCCGAGCTCCTCACCGAGCCGGTCATCGAGCAGATCGCGGGCCGGCACGACGTCGAGGTCTCCCAGGTGGTGCTCCGCTGGCACGTCCAGCTCGGTGTGCTGCCCATCCCGAAGTCCTCCAGCCCGGTGCGCCAGCGCTCGAACCTCGACGTCTTCGGGTTCGAGCTGAGCGAGTCGGAGATGGCGCAGATCACTGCGCTGCACCGGGGGCGGCAGGGCGGGGACCCGGACGTCCACGAGGAGTTCTGAGCCCGCTTGTATCCTGGGCCGATGCCTGCAGCTCGCCTCGTCGCCTTCGACCTCGACGACACCCTCACCCCCTCGAAGTCCCCGATCTCCCCGGACATGGCGCAGGCACTGGCCGAGCTGCTCGCCGTCGTCCCGGTGTGCATCATCTCCGGCGGGCAGCTCGAGCAGTTCACCACCCAGGTCACCGACCGTCTCGACATCGACGACGACGCCCGCACCCGCCTGCACCTCATGCCCACGTGCGGCACGCGCTACTACCGGTTCACGGGCGGCGCGCTCGAGCAGGTCTACGCCCACGACCTCACGCCCCAGGAGCGCGCCGACGCCACGACCGCCGTCGAGGAGCAGGCCCGGCGCCTGGGCCTGTGGGAGGACGAGACGTGGGGCCCGGTCCTGGAGGACCGCGGCTCGCAGATCACGTTCTCCGCCCTCGGCCAGCGCGCCCCGCTCGAGGCCAAGCGCGCGTGGGACCCGACGGGGGAGAAGAAGGAGCGGCTACGCGCCGCCGTCGCCCCCCTGCTGCCGGGCCTGGAGGTCCGCTCCGGTGGCTCGACGTCGGTCGACATCACCCGTAAGGGCGTGGACAAGGCCTACGGGATGACCCGCCTGGCCGAGCACACCGGCATCGACCTCGCCGACATGCTGTTCGTCGGTGACCGCCTGGACGAGGGCGGCAACGACTACCCGGTCAAGGCCCTCGGCGTCCCGTGCCTCGCGGTCTCCGGCGCGGAGGAGACCCCCGCCGTCGTCCGCCGCATCGTCGCCGACATCACGGCGGCGACCGCCTGAGGTCCGGAGCCGACCACACGCCGGTCCCGGCCCGCGTTGCGGGCGGGCAGGAGCGGGAGCACCGTGGGGCCGGGCGCGAGTCGCCCACCTGCGGGAGCCCGCCGGTGGGCAGCGGTGTCGCCCCGCAGCGGTGACCCCACCCTGCGAACCGGGCAGGAGGCACACCGTGGCCGTCGTCAACAACTCCGTCTACGTGGGCGGTGAGCGGATCGCGAGCCCGGACAGCCTCGCCGCGACGTACGAGCACCTCCGTGAGGGGAACGCGATGGCGTGGATCGCCATCGACGACCCGGACGAACGTGAGGTGCACTCCCTGGGCGAGGCCTTCGACCTCCACGCGCTGCTCCTGGAGGACATGCTCACCGGCCACCAGCGGCCCAAGCTCGAACGCTACGACGGCGTCGTCTTCGTCGTGCTCACGACCACCACTCTCCACGACGCGACGGGCGAGCTCGTCGTCGGGGAGGTGCACGTCGTGCTGGGACCGCGCTTCGCGATCACGATCAGGCGCGCGCAGTCGCCGGACCTCGAGGTGACGCGGGCGCGGCTCGAGGGCGACCGCGAGCTGTTCGCCCTGGGGCCGAGCTCGGTGCTGTACGTCGTGGCCGACCAGGTCGTCGACGACCACGCCGGCGTCGTCGAAGGGCTGGACAACGACATCGACGACGTCGAGGACGACCTGTTCGCGGGCCGCGAGTCGGCCGAGCGCATCTACGCCCTCAGCCGTAGGGTCATGCAGCTCCAGCGGGCGACCCGGCCGCTGCCCGGCATCTTCGAGACGCTCGCGCGACGCCCGGACGACTACGGGGCGCCGCAGGGGCTGCGGGAGTACTTCCGCGACGTCGACGACCACGCCATCCACGTCCTGGACCGCGCCGAGACGCTCCGCTCGCTCCTCGACAACGCGCTCAACGTCAACCTCGCCCACGTGGGCAAGGCGCAGAACGACGCGAGCCTGGCGCAGAACGACCAGATGAAGAAGATCTCCAGCTGGGCGGCGATCTTCTTCGCGCCGTCGCTGGTCGCGAGCATCTACGGCATGAACTTCCGCTACATGCCGGTGATCATCGAGTCGAGGTGGGGGTTCATCATGTCGCTGGTGATCATGGTGGCGGGCGGCGGCGTGCTCTACGTCATCTTCAAGTGGAACAAGTGGCTGTGAGCGGCGCGGGTCAGCCGGCGACCAGCGCCGGGCCGCGCTCGGCGGCGGCGACGAGGGCGGCGTAGTGCCCGCCCTGCGCGAGCAGGGTCTCGTGGTCGCCGACCTCGACGAGCCGGCCGCCGTCGACGACGGCGATGAGGTCGGCGTCGCGGACGGTGGAGAGCCGGTGGGCGATGGTGATCGTCGTGCGGCCGTGGCTGAGGACGTCGAGCGCCTCCTGGACGGCGTGCTCGGTGCGGGTGTCCAGCGCGCTGGTCGCCTCGTCCAGGACGAGGACGCGCGGGTCACGCAGCAGCGTGCGGGCGATGGCCAGGCGCTGCTTCTCCCCGCCGGAGAAGCGGTGCCCACGGGCGCCGACGACGGTGTCGTAGCCGGCGGGCAGCGCGGTGATGACGTCGTGCACCTGGGCGGCGCGGGCGGCGGCCTCGATCTCGGCGTCGCTGGCCTCCGGCCGCGCGTAGCGCAGGTTCTCGCGCACGGTCGTGTGGAGCAGGTAGGTCTCCTGGGAGACGACGCCGACCTGCCGGGCGAGGTCGGTGAGGCTGAGGTCGCGCAGGTCGACGCCGTCAAGCAGGACGCGCCCCTCCGTCGGGTCGTGGAGCCGGGCGACGAGACCGGCGATCGTCGTCTTCCCGGCGCCGGACTCCCCGACGAGCGCGAGCCGCGTCCCGGCGGGCACGTGCAGGTCCAGGCCGCTGACGGCGTCGGCGTCGGCGTCGGGGTAGCGGAAGGTGACGGCCTCGAAGGTGACGGCGCCCGGACCGGCCGCGGCGGGCAGGGTGACCGGCTCGGCCGGGTCGTCGATGTCCACCGGCAGGTCGAGGTACTCGAAGATGCGGCTGAACAGCGCGAGCGACGCGGTGACCTGGACGCCGGTGTTGAGCACGCCCATGATCGGGCGGAACAGCCCGGACTGGAGGGAGACGAAGGCGACGAGCGTCCCGATGCTCACCTCGCCGGAGCCGGGCAGGCCCGCGGCGAGGTAGATGAGGGCGGGGATCGCGGAGAAGATGATGCTCGTCGTCGCCATCCGCCAGCGCCCGGCGAGCTCGGAGCGCATCTCGAGGTCGACGAGCTCGGCGGAGGACTCGGCGAAGCGGCGGCGCAGCTCGGGGCCGGCGCCGAGGGTCTTGGCGAGCAGTGCCCCGCTGACCGACAGCGACTCCTCGACCTGGCCCTGCAGGTCGGCGAGCGCGCGCTGGCGGCGGGCGGTGAACTCGCGCCGCATGCGCGCCACCCGGCGGGTGAGCCAGATCGCCGGCGGCAGCACGACGAGGGAGAACAGCGAGAGCTGCCAGCTCAGGGCGACCATGGCGATGATGGTGCCGATCGCCGTCGTGACGTTCGCGGTGACCGCCGTCGCGGTGCCGGTGACGACCTGCTGCATCGAGCCGATGTCGTGGGTGAGGCGTGACTGGACCTCCCCGCCGCGGGTGCGGGTGAAGAAGGACATCGGCTGACGCTGGAGGTGGGTGAAGACATCGGTGCGCAGGCGGTGCATGACCTCCTGCCCGACGGCGGTGGAGATCCACGTCTGGACGACACCGAGCGCCGAGGACAGCACCGTGACGGCGAGCATCCCGGCGACGAGGGTGACGAGCAGCCGCAGGTCCCGGTCCGGCAGGGCGACGTCGATGACGTGGCGGGTGAGGAACGGGGTGGCCAGGCCGAGCGCCGAGCTCAGCGCGATGAGGCCGACGACGAGCAGCAGCCGGCGCCGGTGGGGCTTGAAGAGCGCGGCGATCCGGCCGAGGCTCACGGGGTGGGTGTCGAGCTGGGCGCGGTCGGCGGGGTCGAGCCGCGCGGGGCCGTGGGAACGGAAGGAGGGGCTGGACATGGGCCGTCCTCGCTTTCTGCCCGGTGATCGTCGCTGCGGTCGCGCCGCCGGCGGTCCAGGCGATAGGGAGGTTACCTCACTATGTGGGTGGCCCGCTACTGTGAGGTCCCGTGGACCGCGACAGTGACCTCAGCGACTCCCTCATGCAGGCGGGCCGTGCCCTGCGGCGACGCTGGTGGACGGCGCTGGAGGAGTGGGACGTCTCCCCGCACCAGGCGCGCGCGCTGCGCACCGTGTGCGTCCAGGGGGAGGCCCGGCTGAGCGAGATCGCCGCGAAGCTGCGCATCGCCCCGCGGTCGGCGACCGAGGTCGTCGACTCCCTCGAGCAGCGCGGCCTCGTCGAGCGGCGTCCCGACCCCGCCGACCGGCGGGCGGTGCTCGTCGTCGCCACCGACGCCGGCCGCGAGACCTACGCCGTCACCGACCACGCCCGGCACGCGGCCGCCGCCGAGTTCTTCGGACGGCTCTCCGACCCCGAGCGCGAGCAGCTCGCCACCCTCCTGCATCGCCTCCTCGACTGACGCCGCCGGGCCTGCGGCGCCCTGGGCGGCACCGGCGCCGCACACCGGGAACACGCCTGGCGCCACCCACCCCTGCCGAGCGCTGGATCGTGCACCGTGCAGATTCCAGCTCTCGGCGGGGGAGGAGGAGGGGCGGCGTCGAGGCCGCGCGCGCCTTCGGTGTGGACTTCTGGACCCAGGAGGTCCGAAAGTCCACACCTAGTGCGGTCGACGTCGACCCTGGAAGGTCTATCCGCGCATCGAGCGGCGGACGAGCGCGAGGGCGGCGTCGACGTCGAGGCCGAGGTCACGCACCGTGCGCGCGTAGGTCGCCGCCGCGGCCTCCGCGGCCGCGCGGGCCTCCTCCCCGCGCCCGGCCGGCGCGGCGACGAACGTGCCGGCCCGGCCGCGCCCGACGAGCACGCCGTCCGCCTCGAGCTCCCGGTAGGCCCGTGCCACCGTGTTCGGGGCGATCCCGAGCTCCTCGGCGAGCCTGCGCACCGGCGGCAGGCGGTCACCGGGCCGCAGGCTGCCGCCGGCGACCTGCGCCGTCACCTGCGCGTGCAGCTGGGCGAAGGGCGGCTCGGGGGAGTCCGGGTCGACGCGCAGGGTCATGCCGTCACCTCGCGGTCGGCGCGGGGCAGGGGGGTGGTCATCGTCGTCTCCTTCGGCGGACGCGGCGGGTCAGGACGGGGTGAGGCGGTCGAGCAGCTCGCGCACCGCCGCCAGCCGCGGCACGCCCTCGACCCGGGCGAGGACGTCACCGTCCGCGGAGAGCAGGAGCACGGTGGGGGTCTCGGTGATCTCCAGGCGCTCAGCCAGCACCGGGTGGTGCGCGACGTCGAGGTCGACGTGCCGCACTCCCGGCGTCGTCCCCGCGACGCGGGCGAGCAGGCCCCGCGCGGCGCGGCAGGGTGCGCAGAAGCCCGAGGAGAGCTGGAGGAGCGTGGCGCGCTCGCCGAGCGGGCCGTCGAGCGCGTCCGCCGGGATCGAGGTGGCGGCCATCGCCCCGATCCTCCCACGCCGCGCGGCGGCGACGTAGTGTGGTGGTGGCTCTCACCCCTACCCTCCGGAGGCCTCTTCGTGACCCGCCGACGTCCGCGCGCCCTCGTCCTCACCGGGGCGCTGTGCCTCGCGCTCACCGCGTGCGCCGCGGACGTCCCCGCCGAGCAGGCCTCGCCCGCCGCCTCTCCCTCCCCGACCCCCGAGCCGGGTCCCGAGCAGGGCACCGTCCGCACCTCCGAGGCGGCGGCGACGGTCCTGCCCACCGGCGGGCTGGCCCTGGCCGCGAGCCAGACGTTCTTCGACCGCGCCCCGGTCGTCGTCCTCGCCGACGACGCCGATCCGGCCTCCCAGCTGCGCGCGAGCAGCGTGGCGCTCGCGGTCGGCGCGCCCGTCCTCCTCGACGACGACGGCGCCGCCCTCGCCACCGAGCTCGACCGGCTCGACGCCGACTGGGTGCTCACCGTCGGCGACGCGACGCTCGAGGCGAGGCCCGGCGACGAGACCACGCCCGAGGCCACGCCCGACGCCGAGGACGCGACCGGCGACGTCGTCGTCGTGCCCGCGCCCGCGGACGACGCGGCCCTCGCCGACCTCCTCGGGACGACGGCCACCGAGCCGCTGCCCGCCGAGGCCGGCCGGGAGGTCGCCGCTCTCGCCGGGGTCGAGCGGGGGTCCTTCACCCCCCTGCAGGCGCCCGTCGCCGAAACGGCGCCGTCCGACCCCGCGACCGCCCCCGCCACTGCCGCGCCCACGACCGAGCCCGAGACGCAGACCGCCGAGCTGCCCCGCCTCGAGCTGCCCGAGGCGCTGCCCTCGACCCTCGCCCTCACGACCGGGGACGCGACCGAGCTGCTCGCCGCCGCGACGGCACGCGCCGCGGGCGCGCACCTCGCCGTCGTCCCGGGCGGCGACCCCCGCGCGACGAGCGAGACGGTGGCGGCCGTGAGCGGAGCGGGTGCCGAGCACGTCGTCGGGCTCGGTGACGCCTTCGGCGACGCCGAGACGCTCGGCTGGCGCGCCGCGACCGCGGCGACCGGCGTCGAGCTGCCCGGCGGTGGCCAGCTCGTGTTCCCGGGCAAGCGCTACGTCGCCCTCTACGGCAGTCCGGTGACCCCGGCGCTCGGGGTGCTGGGTGAGCAGGGGACCCCCGAGACTGTGGCCCGCGCCGCGGAGCACGCGGCTGCTTACGACGGCCTCACCGAGGACACGGTCGTGCCGGCCATGGAGATCATCGCGACCGTCGCCTCCGCCGGGCCGGGCACCGACGGCAACTACTCCACCGAGTGGCCGGCGGAGGACCTGCGCCCGCTCGTCGAGGCGGCGGGGGAGGCGGGCCAGTACGTCGTCCTCGACCTCCAGCCCGGCCGTGCGTCCTTCCTCGAGCAGGCCCAGCAGTACGCCGACCTGCTCGCCCTGCCGCACGTCGGGCTGGCGCTGGACCCGGAGTGGAACCTCGGCCCCGACGAGGTGCACATGGTGCGCATCGGCTCGGTGAGCGCGGCCGAGGTCAACGAGGTCGTCGACTGGCTCGCCGACTTCACGCGCGAGCGGAACCTGCCGCAGAAGCTCCTCGTGCTCCACCAGTTCCAGGTACGGATGATACAGACCGTCCCGGAGGTCGACCGTTCACGCTCCGAGCTCGCCGTGCTCGTCCACGCCGACGGCCAGGGCGGGCAGGGCGCCAAGCAGAGCACCTGGCGCACCCTGCACGAGCACGCCCCGGACATCGAGTGGTGGGGCTGGAAGAACTTCTACGACGAGGACTCCCCGATGCTCACGCCCGAGCAGACGATGAGCCAGGTGGACCCGGTCCCGCACTTCATCAGCTACCAGTAGGCCCGCTCTGGCAGCACCCGAAATCCGTTGAGGTCGAGCACACGCGTGTGGCACGTTCTGCGTGCGCGAGGCTCGCGCGTCATCCGACGAAGGACCGACATGCCGCTGATCCCCGGAGAGCTGGACACGCACGTCTGGACCGAGGCCGTCGCACGTGAGTACGACCGGTCCTCGGCTTGGATGTTCGACCCGGCAGTGCTCGATCCCACGGTCGACTTCCTCGCCGAGCAGGCACGGGGTGGGCGCGTGCTGGAGCTCGCGATCGGCACCGGTCGCGTCGCCCTGCCCCTCGCCGCCCGCGGGCTCGACGTCGCCGGCATCGAGCTGTCCCGGCCGATGCTCGACGAGCTGCGCCGCAAGCCCGGCGGGAGCGACCTCGCGGTCGTGCTCGGGGACATGGCGACGACCAGGGTCGAGGGCGAGTTCGACCTCGTCTACCTCGTCTACAACGCGATCACGAACCTCCTCACGCAGCAGGCCCAGCTCCGGTGCGTCGAGAACGCGGCGGCGCACCTCGCGCCCGGGGGTGCGTTCGTCGTGGAGGTGCTGGTGCCTCCGGTTCGGGGACTTCCGCCCGGCGAGACCTTCAAGCCGTTCCACGTCTCCGACGAGCACGTCGGGATCGACGAGCTCGACACCGTGAACCAGCTGCTCGTGTCGCACCACTACACGTTCCGCGACGGTTCGGGGAGCCGGTTCGACTCACCGCACCGCTACGTCTGGCCGAGCGAGCTCGATCTCATGGCCCATCACGCGGGCCTTTCGCTCGAGGGGCGCTGGGGCGACTGGGACCGCTCGCCGTTCACCGAGGACAGTGCCTCGCACGTCTCACTCTGGCGCAGGCCCTCGCGTCCCGGCACCCCTCAGCGCAGCACCCAGGACAGCGCCGACAGGACGACGTAGGCGACGGGCACGGGCAGCACCGTCCCCCACGCACGGCGGGGGCGGGCGGGCGCGGCCGCGGCCGGCGCGAGCGGCGTCGTCACCGGGTCCTCGTCGAGCGCGCGCAGCAGCGCGACGGCGAGGGCGACGACGACGAGGAACAGCCCGAGGGTGACGACGGGGGCGGGCAGCGTGAGCACCGTGCCCAGCCCCAGCCGCCCGCCGGCGGCCGAGCCCGCCCCGGCGAGGGTGCCGAGGGCGAGCAGTGGTACGCCCACGCTCCACGGCCGCTGGACGATCGGGCGCAGGAGGAGGGGGAGGGTGAGCAGGAGGGCGAGGAACGCCGCGATCGACCCGAGCTGGACGGCGTTGTAGGTGAGGGCCTCGCCCCCGCCCCACGACGACGCCGCGGAGGTTCCGACGAGCAGCGCGAGCATCTGGGCGACCGAGAGGAGCGTGACCTGCCAGACCCCGGACGGGTCCGGCGCGTCCGCCTCGAGGAGCCGGCGGGCGTAGTCGGAAGGCTCGCCGAAGGCGTCCTGGGGCGTGTCGCCGGTCTCCGCGCAGTGCGCCTCGACCTCGGCGAGCCGTTCGCCGATGACCGGCCCGGGGACGTCCTCGAGGCGCAGCTCGACGACGAGGTCGTCGCACCACTCCTGGTGCTCCTTGACGAACGGGCGGTCCCACGCCTCCTGGGGGCGGGCGTCGCTGCTGGGGTTCACGGGGTGCTCCTCGATGTGTGGGCCGGGCGGGCCGGCGGGGCGGGCGGCACGTCACCGGAGAGGTGCGCGCCGACGAGGGAGGTGAAGGCGTGCCACTGCGCCGTGCCCTGCTCGAGCTCGGCGCGCCCGGCTTCGGTGAGCGTGAAGTACTTGCGGCCGGGGCCGCCCTCGCCGGCCCGCCACTCCGTGGTGACCAGGCCGCTCTTCTCCAGCCGGGTGAGCAGCGGGTAGAGCGTGCCGCCCTTGATGTCGCCGAGCCCTGCCGCGGCGAGGTCGGCGCCGATCGCGTAGCCGTAGGTCGGCCCGGCGGAGACGGTGCGCAGCACGCACAGCTCGAGGACGCCACGCAGCCACTCGCTGCGGTGGACGGGCTCGCTCATGACTAGATAGTCGCACTAACTAGTCAGGCTGTCTACTGAGGGTCAGCGCAGCGGCGTGTGCTCCGGGTCGACGCGCTCGTCCTCCCGCACCGGCCCGGGCGTGGTGCCGTCCCCGAAGGGGCGCCCGCCCAGTGCCTCGCGCCCGTGCGGGGTGGTCCAGCCCGACAGGTCCGGCCCGACCGGGACGATCTGGGTGGGGTTGAGGTCGGTGTGGACGATGTAGTAGTGCTGCTTGATCTGCTCGAAGTCGACGGTGTCACCGAAGCCCGGCGTCTGGAACAGGTCGCGGGCGTAGCCCCACAGCGCCGGCATCGCGCTGAGCGTGTTCCGGTTGCACTTGAAGTGCCCGTGGTAGACGGGGTCGAAGCGCACGAGCGTGGTGAACAGGCGGACGTCGGCCTCGGTGATCGTGTCGCCGACGAGGTAGCGCTGGTCCGTCAGCCGCTCCTCCAGCCAGTCCAGCGCCGTCCACAGGCGGTCGTAGGCGCGCTCGTAGGCCCGCTGCGACCCGGCGAACCCGCAGCGGTAGACCCCGTTGTTCACCTCGGTGAACACGCGCCGGTTGACCGCGTCGATCTCCTCGCGCAGGTGCTCGGGGTAGAGGTCGGGAGCACCCTCGCGGTGGTGCTCGACCCACTCACCGGACAGGTCGAGGGTGATCTGGGCGTAGTCGTTGGTCACGACCTCGCCGGTGGGGACGTCGACGATCGCCGGCACGGTGATCCCGCGCGGGTAGTCGGGGAAGCGGGCGAAGTAGGCGTCCTGCAGGCGCTCGATGCCGAGCACCGGGTCACGCCCGTCGGGGTCGAGGTCGAAGGTCCACGAGCGGGCGTCGTGCGTGGGGCCCGGCGTCCCGAGGGAGATGGCGTCCTCGAGGCCGAGCAGGCGGCGCACGATGATCGTCCGGTTGGCCCACGGGCACGCCCGCGCCGCGACGAGCCGGTAGCGGCCCGGCTCCACCGGGTAGCCGTCCGCGCCGTCGCGGGTGATGCGGGTGGTGATGTAGTTCGTGTCCCGGGTGAACTCCTGACCCGTGGTCACGTAGCTGCCGGCCGTCGAGTGCTCCATACCCCCGACCGTATCCCGCCGGCCGTTCGGAGCACCGCGCGACCGTGCGCCCCTGACAACGGGCGCACGGTCGCACGAGCGGGCGCAGAGTCGGAGCCACGCCCGCACGGCCGTAGCGCGAGGGCTCGCCAGCCTCAGAAGCGCTCGGAGCGCTCGTGGACGCCGTGCTCGGCGGAGTACACCTCGGTGCCGGTGATGAGCACGCGCTGCACGCGGGAGAACACGTCGAGCGGGTCGCCGTCCCACACGACGACGTCGCCGTCGAGGCCGGGGCGCAGCGCACCGACCCGGTCGTCCAGGCCGAGGATCTGCGCGGGGTTGACGGTGAGCGCGCGCAGCGCGACGTCCCGGTCCAGGCCCTCCTTGACCGCGAGGGAGGCCTGGTGGACGAGGAAGTTGATCGGCACGACGGGAGCGTCGGTGGTGATCGCGACGAGCACCCCGGCCTCGGCGAGCCGGGCGAGGTTGGCGATGTCGCGGTCGCGCAGCTCGACCTTGGAGCGGCTGGTGAACATCGGACCGAAGATCACCGGGACGTTCTTCTCGGCGAGGACGTCGGCGATGCGCGCGCCGTCGGTGCCGTGGTTGACGACGAGCCGGTAGCCGAACTCCTCCGCGAGCCGGATCGCCGTGGCGATGTCGTCGTGGCGGTGTGTGTGCTGGTCCCAGATGAGCTCGCCGTCCAGGACGGCGACGAGCGTCTCCAGCGTGAGGTCGCGGTCGAACGGCTTGCCCTCCGCCAGCGCGTGCTCCCGCCTGGCGCGGTAGTTCTCCGCGTCGACGAACGCGTCGCGGATGACCTTCGCGACCCCGAGCCGGGTCGAGGGGAGCGCCTTCTTGTCGCCGTAGACCCGCTTGGGGTTCTCCCCGAGCGCGGCCTTGACCGAGACACGCTCCCGGAAGACCTGCTCGTCCACGGTGCGCCCGCCCCACGTCTTCATCGCGACGGTCTGCCCGCCGATGGGGTTGCCCGACCCGGGCTTGACGACGGCGGCGGTGACCCCGCCGAGGAGTGCGTCGCGGAAGCCCTCCTCCTCGATGTTGATCCCGTCGACGGCGCGCAGGCCGGCACCGACCGGGTCGGTCATCTCGTTGACGTCCTGGCCCGCCCAGCCCTCGCCCTCCTCGTGCACGCCGAGGTGCGCGTGCGACTCGACGAATCCCGGCAGCACCCACGAGCCGCGCGCGTCGATGACCGGCACGCCGTCCGGGACGGCGACGTCGGCGCCGACCTCCCGGATGACGCCGTCGACGACGAGGACGGTCCCGCCCTCGATCGGCTCGCCGTCCACCGGGACGACGCGGCCGCCGACGACGGCGACGGAGCTGGTGCGGGTGCGGATGGGCTGGAATGAGGATGTCATGGTCCAGTCGTACCACCTGTCGTAGTGGCAGGCTGGGCGCAGGGGCGCAGCGGCGCCCCGGTGAGGAGGACACCATGTCTGCACCGGAGCAGGGCAGGGCGGACCGCGGGACGCCCACGGGACAGGGCGACGCCAAGAGCGCGCGGCCCGGGGGAGCGGCACCAGCGGCACGCCGGCCGGAGTCGGCGCGCAACCGCAACCGCCTGGGCTGGATCGCCGTGACCGTCGCGGGCCTGCTCACCGCGTGGCGCATCATCTACGCGATCACCGCGCCGAGCGTGGCGAACGTCGACGTCTACGAGTCCGTCGACCTGCTCCTCACCCTCGTGCTGGCCGTCGGGGCGATCGTGCTCGGGATCGTCGCGCTCGGCCAGCGGGTGTCGCCCCGCTGGCCGGCGGTCGCGGCGCTCGCCGTGGGGACCTACGCGTTCGTCCTCGGGGTGGCGAGCTGGATCGGGCGGCTCATGTACTGAGCCGCCGTCACCCGCGCCCGGCCTCCTGCAGCCGGTAGCGGGCGCGGATGCGTAGGGCGATCCCGCCGAGGATCGCGGCGAGGAAGGAGCCGAGCAGGACTCCGACGCGGGCGTGGCTGCCCTCGACGGAGCCCGGGTCGAAGGCGAGCTGGGCGATGAGCAGCGAGACGGTGAAGCCGACGCCCGCGAGCAGGCTCATGCCGACCATGTCCTTGAGGTTGATGCCCTTGCCGAGGACGAGCGGGGTGAGCGTGACGAGCAGCGCCGTCCCGCCCCAGATGCCGATGAGCTTGCCGATCGGCAGCGCGACGGCGATACCCACGGAGACCGGGTCGGTGAGGACGCCGAGGAGGCCACCGGCGTCGACGACGTTCACCCCGGCTGCGAAGAACGCGAAGACCGGCAGCACGATGCCGGTGGAGATCCACCCGACCGAGCTGCTGAAGCGGTGGGTGAGCGGCTCGCTCTGACCGGCGCGCGCGGTGGCCGGGACGACCATGCCGAGGAGGACACCCGCGATGGTCGCGTGGACGCCGGCGGCGTGCATGAGCGCCCAGGCGACGATGCCGAGGGGCAGGAGGATCCACCAGGCGGTGACGCCGCGGCGCACGAGGACGGCGAAGACGGCGACGGCGAGGAAGGTCCCGGCGAGCATGAGGTAGTTCAGCCCGCCGGCGAAGACGACGGCGATGATGACGATGCCGATGAGGTCGTCGACGACGGCGAGGGTGAGCAGGAAGGTGCGCAGCGCCGGTGGGAAGCCGCGCCCGAAGATGCCGAGCAGCGCGACGGCGAAGGCGATGTCGGTCGCGACCGGCACCGGCCAGCCCTGCCAGACGCCAGAGCCGGTGACGGCCTGGATGGCGAGGTAGACGACGACCGGTCCGGCGACGCCGAAGAAGGCCGCGATGACCGGCACGGCGGCGGTTCGGATGTTGCGCAGCGAGCCGGAGACGAACTCCTCCTTGAGCTCGAGGCCGACGACGAAGAAGAAGATCGCGAGCAGGCCGTCCGACGCCCACGAGGCGAGCGAGAGGTCCAGGTGCAGGGAGGCGGGGCCGATGGTGATGTCGGAGAGCGAGGCGTACGCGTCGCGCCACGGGGAGTTGGCCCAGACGAGGGCGATGAGCGCCCCGGCGAGCAGGATCATGCCCGCGAACGTCTCGTTGCCCAGCCTCACGCGGTAGGAGGCGATGGGGCCGCGACCTGCGGCGCTGGTGCTGGGCATCGGCGAGGCCTTTCTCACGTGCGTCGGCGGCTGCCGCGCTTCACTCTACGGGGAGGGGGAGGGACCGGCCGGGCGAGGACCTTCCGGTCAGGGTGGGGCAGCGGCGGCGGCGGGCCACCGTGGCCGCCGGACGTCACTGGTGCCGATTCACCCACAGCGCCTCGGTGCGCGGCAAAAAGTTGCCGCGACTTGTCGCGCTCAGGTCGCGGCGATCTGGGCGGCGAGGTGGCCCCCGCCGTAGCCGTTGTCGATGTTGACCACGGCCACCCCGGGGGAGCACGCGTTGAGCATCGACAGGAGAGGGGCCACGCCCCCGAAGGCGGCCCCGTACCCGACCGAGGTAGGGACGGCGACGACCGGGCAGCTCACCAGGCCCGCGACGACGCTCGGGAGGGCGCCGTCCATCCCCGCGGCGACGACGACGACGCGTGCGGAGCGCAGCAGGTCGAGCTGGCCCAGGACGCGGTGCAGCCCGGCGACGCCGACGTCGACGACGAGCTCGGTGCGCCGTCCGAGGTAACGCGCGGTGAGCTCGGCCTCCCGGGCGACGGGCAGGTCGGAGGTGCCCGCGCTGAGGACGACGACGAGCCCGCCGGTCGGCTCGGGCGGCTGCGCCGGCCAGGCGAGGAGCCGGGCGACGGGGTCGTGGTGGGCGTCGGGCAGTGCGGCGAGGACGGCCTGCGCCTGCTCGGGGGAGACCCGGGTGAACAGGGTGGGGCTGCCCGCCTGCGCGACCTCGGCGGCGATGAGCGACACCTGCTCCACCGTCTTCGGCTCGCACAGCACGGCCTCGGGGTAGCCGCGGCGGGCGGCGCGGTCGTGGTCGAGGCGGACCACCCGGGTGAGCTCGGGCCCCGGCTGCCAGTCCTCAGTCATGGCTGCGGGTGACGAGCGGGAGGGTGAAGGCGCCGGACTGGATGCCGCGCAGGTCGAGCGCCACGAACCGGAAGCCGGCCGCACGCACGGCGGCGTCGACGTCCTCGCGCCGGTGGACCGCGACGAGGAGCTCCTCAGCGCGCAGCTCGACGCGGGCGACGTCGCCGTGGTGGCGGACGCGCGAGTCGGTGAACCCGAGCCGGCGCAGGGCGGCCTCCGCCTGGTCGACCTGGCGCAGCTTCTCCGGGGTGACCTCCTCGAAGTGCGGGATGCGCGAGGCGAGGCAGGGAGCGGCGGGCTTGTCCGCGACGGGCAGGGCCAGTGCCCGGGCCGTCTCCCGGACCATCGCCTTGGTCATCCCGGCCTCGGCGAGCGGGCGCAGCACGCGGTGGTTGGTCGCGGCCTGCGAGCCGGGCCGGTCCGGCCGCTTCGCGTCGTCGGCGTTCTCGCCGTAGGCGACGGCCGACAGCCCGAGCTCGGCGACGAGCTCGTCGGAGATCCGGGTGAACAGCTCGTCCTTGCAGTGGAAGCAGCGGTCCGGGCCGTTGGCGCGGTAGGCCGCGGACTGTCCCTCGTGGGTCTCGATCTCCACGACGCGCGCGCCGATGAAGGCGGCGGTCTCGTGCGCCCTGGCCCGCTCGTCCGTCGCGAGGCTGGGGGAGACCCCGAGCACGGCGACGACGTTCGCGGGGCCGAGGGTGCGCACCGCCATGGCGAGGAGGGTGGCGGAGTCGACCCCGCCTGAGTAGGCCACGCCCAGTGGAGCGTGACCGGCGAGCATCTGCTCGACCCGTTCCGCGGCCTGTGCCACCGGTCCGGTGAGGCCGGGTACCGCGGTCGTCGTCGTCATGGAGCTGCTCCTTCGGGCACGTGAGCTGCCAGTGTGCGCGGGCCGGGAGGCGACGTGGCAACTTGTTGCCACCGGTTGCCCCGTGACCATACCGTGGCGCGCATGGACAACGAGGGAGCGAATGACCCCGGCCGGGCGCCGACGATCTACGACGTCGCCAAGGCCGCCGGGGTCGCGCCGTCGACGGTGTCGCGTGCCCTGGCCCGGCCCGGGCGGGTGAGCGCGGTGACGGCGGAGAAGGTCCGCGACGCGGCCGCCCTGCTCGGGTACCGGCGCTCGTCGGTGGCGCCCGTCCTCAGCTCCGTCAACACGCGGATGCTCGCCATGGTCGTCGCCGACATCGGCAACCCGCTCTTCGTCGACGTCATCCGGGGGGCCGAGGCCGCCGCGGAGGCGGCCGGGTACACGATGCTCCTCTTCGACGCCCAGGAGTCCTACGTGCGTGAGCGGGACGCCGCGGAGAAGTTCCTCAGCGCCGTCGACGGGCTCGTCCTCACCAGCCCGCGGCTCTCGGACCTGGGCATCCGGGCGATCGCCAAGCAGCGGCCGGTCATCGTCCTCAACCGGGTCGTCAGCGGGCTGCCGAGCGTGCTCACCGACGGCGCCCGCGGGGTGCGGCGGGCCGCTGAACACCTCGGGCAGCTCGGGCACCGCGAGATCACCTACGTCGCGGGCCCCGAGGCGTCGTGGGCCGACGGCGTGCGCTGGCGCGGTCTGGAGGAGGCGGGCCTGGAGCTGGAGCTGCGCGTGCGCCGGATCGGCCCCAACGCCCCGACCGTCGAGGGCGGGGCCAAGGCCGCCCGGCGGTGGGCGCAGAACCCGAGCACCGCCGTCGTCGCCTTCAACGACATCATGGCCGTCGGCTTCGTCCGTGGCCTGCGCGCCCTGGGGGTGTCGGTGCCCGGCGACGTGAGCGTGGTCGGCTTCGACAACAGCCGCACGGGGGCGCTCACCGTCCCCGCGCTCACCTCCGTCGCCTCGCCGCTGTCGCTGCAGGGCGCCACGGCGGTGCGCAACCTCCTCGCGATCATCGGTGGCGCGCGCTCCAGCGAGCAGCCCGTCGTGCTGCCGGTCAAGCTCATCGCGCGGGACTCCACCGCCCGCGTGCGCCGGGGCCGGCTCATGCGGTCCTGAGGCCGTGGCAACTGATGGACACCACTGCGGCCGGGCGGGGGCCCGCCGCCATACTGAGGGCCGTAGCGACACCAAGCCGCCGACCAAAGGACCAGCACGTGACTGACAACAAAGCGACTGCCTCCGCGCAGATCGGAGTCATCGGACTCGCTGTCATGGGCAGCAACCTCGCCCGCAACCTGGCGCGTCACGGGTACTCCGTGGCGCTCTACAACCGGACCGCCGCGAAGACCGAGGAGCTGGTCGCGGCGCACGGCGACGAGGGCACCTTCGTCCCGTCGGCCGAGCTCGCCGACTTCGTCGCGAGCCTCGAGCGGCCGCGCAAGATGATCATCATGGTCAAGGCCGGCGGCCCCACCGACGCGGTCATCGAGTCCCTCATCCCGCTCCTCGAGGAGGGGGACATCGTCGTCGACGGCGGCAACGCCCACTACGAGGACACCCGCCGCCGCGAGGCCTACCTGCGCGACAAGGGCCTGCACTTCGTCGGCGCCGGCATCTCCGGCGGCGAGGAGGGCGCGCTCAACGGCCCGAGCATCATGCCCGGCGGCCCCGCGGAGTCCTACGTGACCCTCGGCCCGATCCTCGAGGACATCTCGGCCAAGGTCGACGGCGAGCCCTGCTGCACCCACATCGGCCCCGACGGCGCGGGTCACTTCGTCAAGATGGTGCACAACGGCATCGAGTACGCCGACATGCAGTTCATCGCCGAGGCCTACGACATCCTGCGCTCGGCCGGGTTCTCCGCCCCCGAGCTCGCCGACGTGTTCAGCGAGTGGAACACCGGGGACCTGGACTCCTACCTCATCGAGATCACCGCCGACGTGCTGCGCCACGTCGACGCCGAGACGGGCAAGCCGTTCGTCGACGTCGTGGCGGACGCGGCAGCCCAGAAGGGCACCGGGCAGTGGACGGTGCAGATCGCCCTCGAGCTCGGCGTGCCGGTCAACACCATCGCCGAGTCCGTCTTCGCCCGCTCCAGCTCGGGTCACACCGCGCTGCGCGAGGCCGCCCGCGCCGCCCTCCACGGCCCCCACCGCGAGGCTTCCGACGCCGCCCAGCGCGCCGAGCTCGTCGAGAACGTCCGCCAGGCGCTGTGGGCCTCGAAGGTCGTCGCCTACGCCCAGGGCCTGGACCAGATCCGCACCGCCTCCGAGCAGTTCGGCTGGGACATCGACATCGCGGGCGTCGCCAAGATCTGGCGCGCGGGCTGCATCATCCGTGCCCGCCTGCTCGAGCGGATCCGCTCGGAGTACGCGGCGCACAACCTCACCACGCTCCTCGAGGCGCCGTCCGTCGCGGCGGGCCTGGAGTCCAGCCAGGCCGGCTGGCGCGCGGCCATCACCCACGCGGTCGCCAACGGCGTGCCGGTGCCGGGCTTCTCCGCCGCCCTCGCCTACTACGACACCGTCCGCGCCGAGCGGCTGCCGGCCTCCCTCATCCAGGGGCTGCGCGACTTCTTCGGGGCGCACACCTACCACCGGGTCGACAAGCCCGGGGTGTTCCACACCGAGTGGTCGGGCGACCGTAGCGAGTCCCAGGACTGACCGTTCTCGGAGCAGGCCCGTCCCCGGCCGGGGGCGGGCCTGCTCCGCACCGTGGGCCGTGGTCCACGGGCACAGCAGCACTCGAGGAGGACGCATGGGCAGCACGCAGCGGGTCGGAGTCGGCATCGTCGGGCTGGGCGCCATCGGGGTGACCCATGCCCAGGCGCTGCACGAGCTGCGCGACCGGGCCGAGCTCGTCGCCTTCAGCGGCGGGAGCCTGGCGGCCGCCGCCGCGGTCGGGTGGCCCGAGGCGGACCAGCGCAGCGCGGCCGATGTGGTGCGCAGCCCCGACGTCGACGTCGTCGTCTCCTGCTCACCCAGCGAGTTCCACGCGCGCGACGTCCTGGAGGTGCTGGACGCCGGCAAGGACGTCGTCGTGGAGAAGCCGATGGCGCTGAGCGTCGCGGATGTGGACGCGATCGTCACGTCGGCGGAGCAGAGGGGCCGGACGGTCTCGATGATCTCCCAGCACCGCTTCGACCCGGCGCACGCGCAGCTCAAGGCCATGGTGGACAGCGGCCGGCTCGGGGACCTGCGCCTCGCCCGCACCCACGTGCACGGGTACCGCACCACCGCCTACTACGCGTCCGCCGACTGGCGGCGCTCGCAGGAGCTCGGCGGCGGCGTGGTGATGAATCAGGGGGTGCACAACATCGACGTGCTCCTGTGGCTCGCGGGCGAGGTCGTCGAAGTCACGGCTCAGGTCGCCACGCTGGGGCAGACGATGGACGCGGAGGACACCGCGGTCGCCACCCTGAGGTTCGCCAGCGGCGCGCTCGGCGCTCTCACCCTCTCGACCGCCACGCCGCCGGGACGGGCCGGGACGATCGATCTCGACTTCACCGGCGGCTCGGTGAGCGTGGGCCAGAGCAGGTTCCTCACCTGGGACGTCCCCGAGGTCCCCGCCCCCGAGCTCCCGGTCCGGCCGGTGAGCCTGGCGGGTGTGTCCGCGCCGACCGTCGACCTCGACGGGCACGTCGCCCAGTGGCGCGACGTCCTCGACGCGCTGGACTCCGGTACGGCGCCCCTCGTCGACGTCCACGAGGCCGCACGGACCGTGCGGCTGCTCTGCGCCATCTACGAGGCCGCCGCCACCGGCCGCGCTGTCACCCCGGCCCACCTCACCTGACCACCCCACCCCGCCCCGCCCCCACCCACCCGCGAGAGCCGACTTGTGCGCGAGAGCGGACTTCCGCGCGACAGCGGAGTTGTGCGCGAGAGCGGACTTTCGCGCGAGAGCGGACTTTCGCGCGAGAGCCGACTTCTGCAGGACGACGGGCGAGACCCGCTCAGGTCGCCTCGGTGTCGAAGACGACGGCGCCCTGGGTCGGCCGCGCAGCCGCGCGCGGGCTCGGCGTCGGCGGGTCGGCCAGCGCCTCCCTCACGATGCGCCGGGGGTCGTACTGGCGCGGGTCGAGCGCCTGGAGGTCGGCGATCTCGTCGCCGAGCTCCGCGCGGACGCGCTCGGAACCCTCGGCCGCCAGACGCTTGAGGGCGACGACGAGCCCGGCCAGCTTGCGCGCGTACTCGGGCAGCCGCTCCGGGCCGACGAGGACGACGGCGAGGACGACGAGGACGAGCAGCTCGGCACCGTTGACAGGCATGAAGGACCTCAGGCGGGACGACGTCGGGCGCGACGCCGGTCGGACCACAGGGCGATGCCGATCGCCCCGAAGAACAGGGCGCAGATCGGCAGGGCCATCGCGATCATGGACCAGGCGTCGGGCAGCGGGTTGGCGACGGCGGCGAAGAGGAAGGCGAGCAGCACGAGCCAGCGCCACGCCCCCAGGAACGTGCGGCCGGAGACGAGTCCCGCGGCGTTGAGCGCGACCATGACCACCGGCAGGAGGAACGCCACCCCGAAGACGAGCATGACCCGGGTGAAGAAGCTCAGGTAGGTGCGCGCGTCGATGAGGTTGACGGCGTCGTCGGGGGTGAAGGCGGTGAGGACGGTGACCGCGTTGGGCAGCACGAGCCAGCCCAGCGCACCGCCGGCGAGGAAGAGCACCGCGCCCGCCACCCCGAAGCCGATCGCCGTGCGGCGCTCCTTGCGAGTGAGGCCGGGGGAGACGAAGGCAAAGATCTGCCCCACCCACCACGGGCTGGAGACGAACAGCCCGATGAACAGCGAGAGCCGGATCCGCATGTCGAAAGCGCCGCCCACGGTCCCGAAGTTGATCGCCGCGCCCTGCCCGCGATCGGCGATCGCCTCCATCGGGGCGTTGATCGCGGCGAAGAACCAGGGGTAGAGGAACCAGCCCGCGACCGCGCCGACGACGATGCCGAGCGCCGCGAGGAGGAACCGTCGGCGCAGCTCGCGCAGGTGGTCGGCCAGGGGCATCCGGCCGTCGGCGGATCGCCGACGTCTCCGTGCGCCCTGTGCCGTGCTCAGCGGTGTCGCCACCATGGCAGGGTCAGGGGGTGCGGTGCTCGCCGCGCGCCGCGGTCGCGTGGCTGCCCGGCGTCTGCGACGCGGTGGGGGCGGCCGCGGGCGCGTCGTCGTCCGCGGTGAGGTCCTTGATCTCGCTCTTGAAGATCTTCAGCGACTTCCCGACGCTCGCGGCGACGTCGGGGAGTCGACGCGCACCGAAGAGCACGAGGACGACGATGACGAGGACGATGATCGCCCACAGGCTGGGTGTTCTCACGGCACGCCTCCACAGCGTCATTGCACGGGTTCGTGGCACGGGCGGTGCTTCGACTTCTGAAGGCGACATCGCCTAACCCGCCAAAGCGCCTTACGTGATTCGTGAGCCTATCGTCCGCTTCGCCCGTGTCAAGAGCGGGTTCAGTACCCGGCAAGGCATGGCAACCGCTGGTCGCGGCAGGCGCCCGTCTGGTGCCCTGGGCCTCCACCACGACAACGACGACGGGGGACACCTTGGACGCGACGACAGACATCTCCAGAAGAACGGTTCTCGGGCTCGCCGCAGGCGCGGCCGCGACCGCTGCGATCGGCTCGGTCGTGGGAGGTGCTCCCGCCGCCGCGGGACCACTACCGCGAGGGCCGAGAACAGGCACCGACCTGTCGACGACGCTGCTCACCGAGTGGTTGCGCTCTCCCGCGAGCCACGAGCTACTCGCCGACTTCACCGGGGCGGGCTACCACCAGGGCGCTCGCACACCCACGCCGCGTGTTGTCGCGAACGTGCGGAACTTCGGGGCGAAGGGCGACGGCACCACCGACGACGTCGTTGCCTTCAACGCCGCAGTCAGGGCCGCCGGGGAGCAGGGGGGCGGCGTCGTCCTCGTGCCGGCCGGGACGTACCACCTCAGCGGACCGGTGTGGATGCACTGGTCCAACGTCGTGCTGCGCGGCGCCAACCGGCGCAACACGGTGCTCTACTTCTCCCGTCCCCTCAAGGAGGGCTACCGCAGCAACTGGCAGGTCCAGCAGAAGCAGGAGCGCTGGTCCTGGGCCGGCGGCCAGATCTGGGTGATCCCCGAGCCGGTGCTGCGCAAGCTCGAGGAGGAGGAGTGGCTCGGTACCGAGGGCTTCGTCCCCGGCCCGCAGCTCGCGTCCGTCGCCCCGGCACCGCGGGGCACGCGCGATCTCACCGTCTCGACGACGGCGCGGCTGCGCGCGGGTGACATGGTCCTCCTCGAGACGGACAACCCCGGAGCGCCGCTGCTCACCCACCTCGCGGGCGACACCGAGGGAGCCCGGGCCTACGACTGGACGGCCGGCGCGCCGCAGCTCGTCCGGGGGACCGAGGGCTTCTACCCGCAGTACGGCACGCTCCAGTGGCCCGTTCGCGTCGAGCGAGTGCTCGACGCCACCACCGTCCGGCTCGCGCAGCCGGTGAAGCACGACCTGCGCGCGGAGTGGCCGACCACGGTGCGGGCCCTGGGACCGACCGTCACCGAGGTCGGCGTCGAGCGTCTGACGATCCGCAACCGCGTGCTCCCGCAGACGGCGCACAACCAGAACCCCGGCTCCAACGGCGTGCACTTCCAGGCCGCGCACGACTGCTGGGCGAGCGACGTACAGGTCGAGAACTGCGACGTCGGCTTCGGGTTCACTGGCGCCAAGTCGGTGACTGTCTCGGGCACGGTGATCACCGGGCGTGCCACCCACCACCCGTTCGTCATGCGGATGCAGTCCCACGACAACCTGGTCCAGGGGTTCACGGTGGGCCCGTTCGACACCGAGCTTCGTGAGGACGCCCGCCTGCACGGGCTCAACGTCGAGGGCCTCTCCTCCGGCAACGTCTACCGGGACGGATTCCTCTACGAGGGTACCTTCGACTCCCACCGGGCGCTGCCCTTCGAGAACGCCCGGACGAACATCCGCCTCATCAACACCGGGACCATGGGGGGCAGCGCCCGCTCCGGTCCCTACTTCGGCGCCAGGTTCGCCCACTGGGGCATCGACGTCCTGAACGACCGCCCGTACGCGGTCACCGTCGGCGACGTCGCCCCGCGCAGTGTGACCGTCGGCGTCACGGGGGTGGCAGCGGACGCGGCCAGCGGTCTCAAGCCCGACTACCCGGGCGGTGCCGAGGCACTGGCGAACGTCACCGACGTCACCGCCACGGCGGTGCGTGACCTCTACGAGGCCCAGCGCCGCCTCGCCCGCTGAGCACCCCTTTCCATGCTCCCTCTCACGCCAGAGGTGGATCGTGAAGACCGCGCACGATCCACCTCTCGGCGTGAGGAGGAGGCCTGCGGGGAGGGCGGTGACAGGGACCGGCCCGCCCACACTGGCTCGACCCACCACCCTCGTCCCACCACCCTCGCCCCACACTCACGCGAGAGCTGGATCCTGCACGGTGCTGGATCCAGCTCTCGGCGCGAAGGGGGAGGGTCCCGAGGTTGATCGCCGCGACCGTCTGTCAAGGCTCCCGGAACGCGGAAACGGGGGCGGTGGCCTCGGCCACCGCCCCCGTCACTGCGTCCGCCCGACTACGGGGTGACGGCGGTGAGGCCCATGACCTCCGGCAGCCACAGCGAGAGCTGAGGCACGAAGGCGACGACGAACAGCGCGAGCGTGAGCGCCCAGAAGAAGGGCATGACGCGGCCGATCATCGGCTCGATGCGGACCTTGCCGACTCGGGCAGCGACGAACAAGTTGTTGCCCACGGGCGGGGAGATGTTCCCCAGGGACATGTTGAAGACCATCATCGTGCCGAAGTGGATCGGGCTGACGCCCAGCTCGACGACCACCGGGAGGAAGATCGGCGTGAAGATGAGGATGGCGGGCGTCGGGTCCATGACCGTACCGGCGAGCAGCAGGACGATCATGATGATGATGAGGATGAGCGTCTTGTTGTCGGTGAGCCCCAGGAGGGAGTCGGCGACGAGCTCGGGGATCCGTGCGGCGGACAGGACCCACGCGAGGATGTTCGAGACGCCGATGAGCAGCATGACGATCGCCGTCGTCTTGCCCGCCTCGAGGATGATGCCCGGCAACGCGCGCAGCGGCAGGGTGCGCTGGGCGAGGCCGAGGACGAGGGAGTAGAGCACGGCGATGACGGCCGACTCCGTCGCGGTGAAGTAGCCCTGGAGGATGCCCCCGATGACGATGACGATCATGAGGAGGGCGGGCAGGGCCCGCACGAGGACGACGAGCGCCTGCTTGACGGTGGGGCGCTCCGCGGCCTTGAGCTCGGGCCGCTTCCGGGCGTAGACGGCGACCATGATGATGCAGACGAGTGCCCACAGGAGGCCTGGCCCGATGCCGGCCATGAAGAGCGCGGCGATGGAGCTGCTCGAGACGAGCGCGTAGATGATGAAGGTGTTGCTCGGGGGATGAGCATCCCGGCGGGGGAGGCGGCGGCGTTCACGGCAGCCGAGAAGTTCGGGTCGTACCCGGCCTTCCTCATCGGGGGCGACATGACCGACCCGACGGCGGCGGCCGAGGCCACCGAGGCGCCGGAGACGGCACCGAACATCGCGTTGGCGACGACGGTCGTCTGCGCCAGCGAGGCAGGCAGGCGGCCGGCGATGACCTGGGCGAGGTCGATGAGCCGGGTGGCGATGCCACCGGTGTTCATCAACCCGCCGGCGAGGATGAAGAACGGGATCGCCAGGAGCGCGAAGGAGTTGCTCCCGGTGAAGAGCCGCTGGGCGGAGGTGAGGGCGGCGCCGTCCCAGCCGAGCAGGACGACGATGGCGAGGGCCGAGGGGAGGCCCATCGAGATGGCCACCGGCAGACCGATGGCGATCCCGACGACGATGCCGCCGAGAAGGATGATCGTGGCGAGCGTCACGGGGTCCATGTGAGCCTCAGATTCCCTGGTTGTTCTCGTCGACGTCCGGGAGGGTGTCCTCGGTACCCACGAACATGCCCACGACGTGGCAGATCGAGAAGAAGGTGATGAGGGCGCCGCTCACGGGCAGGACGAGATAGATCTGGCCGATGGTCAACGGCAGGGTCGAGATGTTCTGGCCCCACGCGTTCTGCGAGACCGCGATGCCGCCGTAGATCATCACGTACACCGCGAACGCGACGACGAGTGCCTCGACGACGAGCGCGACCACCAGCTGGAAGCGCTTGGGCAGCCGCTCGACGAAGATCTCCACAGCGATGTGGCCCCGCTCGGAGAAGACGAGCGCCGCGACGAGGAGCGCGAGGACGACGAAGATGTACCGCGCGGTCTCCTCCGTCCACGTCGCCGGGGTGCCCACGACCTGACGCGAGATGACCTGCCACGACACGACGACGACGAGGACGACGAAGGTGACGATGCAGATGAGGACGAGGATGCGGTCGATGACGCTCCGCACCGCCTCGAGGGCACGGACGATGGGGCCGCCCTGGGGGCGGGGTGTGGTGCCCCGGTCGGCCGCCGACGCCGGTTGCGGCGTCGGGTCAGGGCCGGTGGCGGCGTTGTTGTCAGTCATGGGTCCTCCGCGAGTGCGAGCGGTGGCGGCGGGGAGGCCCCGCCGCCACCACTGTCGGGTCAGCGAGCTGCGTTGCGGGCCGCGTCGAAGAGCGCCTGCTGGGTCTCGGTCGTGATGAACTCGGCGGCCAGCGGCGCGAGGACGGCGTCGAAGGCTGCGGAGTCGACCTCGGTGAAGGTGGCGCCCCCGGCCTGGGCCTGGGCGATGGCCTCCTCGGTGGCCGTCGTCCAGAGCTCGGTGTGCTCCTGGTACGCGGCGGTCCACACCTCGTCGAAGGCGGCGCGGTCCTCGTCGGACATCTCGGCGAGGACGTCGGTGTTGATGATGAGGTAGTCCAGGCCGACGAGGTGGTTGGTCTGGGACCAGTACGGGGCGACCTCGTAGTGACGCTGGGTGGCGAAGGAGACCTCGTTGTTCTCGGCGGCGTCGACGACCCCGGACTGCAGGCCGGTGTAGAGCTCGCCGTAGGCCATCGGCGTGGCGGAGGCGCCCAGCGCCTCGGCCATCGCGATGTGGAGGTCGGACTCCTGGACGCGCAGCTTCATGCCGGCGAGGTCGGCCGGCGTCTCGACGGGACCGAAGGTCGTGTAGACGCTGCGGGCGCCCTGGGTGAAGCCACCGAGCACGGTGATGTTGTTGGACTCCTCGAGGGAGGAGTACAGGTCGCCGGTGATCTCCTCGTCGTGGATGACCGACATCTGGTGCTCGACGTCGTCGAAGACCTTGGGCAGGTTGAAGACGACGAAGTCGGGGTTGAGGTTCTCCAGCTGGGGGCCGGAGACGATGGCCATCTCGACGGAGCCGTCGGCCACGAGCTGCATGGCCTCGGCCTGCGCCCCGAGGGTCTCGTTCGGGTAGACGTCGATGCTCCAGCGGCCGTCGGTGGCCTCCTCGAGCGCCGTGCCCATGTTGTCCAGGGCGATGTACGACGGGTGCTCCTCGGTCTGGTTGAGGGCCAGACGCATGGACTTGCCCCCTGCCTCACCGCCGCCGCCGTCGCCGTCCGTGTCGTCCCCGCCGCACGCTGCGAGCAGCAGGCTGGCGGCTGCGACGGTGGAGATGAGCGTGAAGGTCTTGGTCCGCCTCATTGTGGTGTCCGTTCTCTTGCGTGCCCGCCGGGTGGCGGTGCGCGGGTTTATGGGGCCAGCTGCATGTCCCACCGTCCTCGGTGGCTGGACGGTGTGGAGTCCCGTCCCGCGGCCGAGCCGTGCGGCTGACGCGCCGGCTTGTGACTTGATTCAGCCACCGGCCGCGCGAAAAGCCGCACGGGTTGCCATGTGTTGCCAGGTCACGATCGAGACACGGGCCACCGGCCGGCGGACGGCGGCGCGCGGCAGGGGCCGGCGTCGTCGAGCCCGGCCCTGGTGGGGGCGGGCTGACCCGACGACGACGGAGTGCAGTCATGACCGAGGCCGAGCTGTGACTCGTCAGGCGGGGTGGAGCTCGGTGTCGCGGTTCTCGAGCTTCTCGCGGGTGGACCACAGGCCGGCGGAGGGCGTGGAGATGTAGAAGACCTCCTCGCCGTCGGGCATGGTGTTCCACCCGTCCTTCATGATGGCGGGGTCGTAGCGCCGCAGCGCCTCCTCGACGTCCATGTACCGGTAGCCCACCGACTCGATCTCCTCCCTGCCCAGGTGGCCGGGCGCGTAGGTGATCGTGAACCGGCCCTCTGCGGAGCCGTGGACGAGGTGGGCGGTGCCGTGCGGGATGTCCTGCATGTCAGCCTGGGTCTTGTACAGGTCGATGACCTCGGCCTGCGAGATGTACCCGTACTTGCGGATGAGCTCGTCGACCTCCGGCTGCTCGCCGAACCGCTCGACACCAGGCGCGATGACGAGCAGCTCACCGCCGTCGGCGATCGCCATGCGGGTGCGGTAGACGGCCTTGTTCGCCACCCACGTCGCGCGGAACTCGTCGGCCTGCATGACGGCGACGACCTTGCGCACCGGCTCGTCGAACAGGGTGAAGTTCTGCGCGCGGGAGGCGCGGGCGGCGTCGTAGTAGGTCTCGACGTCGTCACCGACGAACACGCCGGTGTGGGCGAGCCTGCCGTCGTCGTCGTAGTCCATGACGACCTGGAGGTAGACGTCGGGCAGGTCGCCGAGGAAGTGCTCCTCGGCGTAGTTGAAGCACGCCCGGACCGGGGTGAGGAGGTTGCCGAGGTTGTTCTCGATGCCGTAGACGGCCGAGGCCATGTGCGCGGCGCCGAGCAGCCGCTTGCCGCCGAGCCCGATGAAGTAGTTCTTGTTGTGGTTGGCGAACCCGAGCACCTCGTGGGGCACGACGTGCCCGACGTTGATGATGAGGTCCCACTGCTCGGTGACGAGCATCGTGTTGAGGTCGACCGGCATCTCCCAGTCGACGACGCCGCCGGTGCGCTCGCGCACGTACTCCGCGGGCACGGTGCCGACGTTCGTCACCCCGTTCTTCCAGTCGTGGGCGTGGATGCGCTCCTCGGGGATCGATCCGAACATCCACTCGTTGTCCTCGCGGGTGTGCGGGACGTGCTGGCCGAGGGTGGGGATGACGTGGACCTCGGCGCCCATGCCGTCGAGCCGGTTGTACAGGTACTCGGTCATCCAGCCGGTGCCCGAGTGGGCACGGGTGAGGTCCGGTGGCAGGAGCAGGACGCGCCGGTACTCGGCGATGCCGAGCCGCTCCTTCGCCTCGTCGAGCATCCGGTCGCACATCGTCTCGATCTGGGGCCGCGAGATGAAGCGGGCCTCCTCCTTGAACCACGTCATGGCGACGACGTTAGCGCCGCGACAGCCTGCGAGTCAGAAGGCGTGGCAAGGTCCGGCAACTGGTGGCAAGGCTTGGCAACCTCGCTGCTGCGGGCCGGGGGCGCCGTCACGATGGCGCCCATGACCGTTGACACGCGGGACCTGCTCACCGTGCACCCCGACCGGCTCCTGCCCGCGCAGCCCGACGTGCGGGACGTCGCCCGCCGGATCTACGAGGCGACCAAGGACCTGCCGATCATCTCCCCGCACAGCCACGTGCCCCCGCAGTGGCTCGTCGACGACCAGCCGTTCAGCGACCCGGTGTCGCTGCTCCTGTCGCCGGACCACTACGTGCTGCGCATGCTCCACGCGAACGGCGCCGAGCTCAGCGACCTCGGCCGCGGCCCCGACGGCCCGGTCCAGCTCGACGAGGCGGCGGCCCGCAAGGCGTGGCGCATCCTGTGCGAGAACTACCACCTCTTCCGCGGCACCCCGGTGAAGTACTGGTTCGACACGACCTTCGCCGAGGTCTTCGGGATCACCCAGGTGCCGAGCGCGCGCACCGCCGACGCGATCTACGACCAGATCGCCGCCGCCATCGCGACCCCGCAGTTCCGCCCGCGGGCCCTGTTCGAGCGCTTCAACATCTCGGTCCTCGCCACCACCGACGACCCGCTGGACGACCTCGCCGGGCACAAGGCGCTGGCCCAGGACCCGACCTTCACCGGCCGGGTCATCCCCACCTTCCGTCCCGACCGCTTCCTCGAGCTCGCCCGCCCGGGCTGGGCCGACCTCGCCCGCCGGCTCGGTGAGGTCTCCGGCGTCGACACCGGCGACTACGCCGGCTACATCGCCGCGATCGAGAACCGCCGCCGGTACTTCAAGGAGCACGGCGCCGTCTCCTCCGACCACTCCCACCTCGACGCCGGCACCGAGCCGCTGAGCGAGGACGAGGCACGGCGGATCTACGCCGCAGCCCTGCGCGGGGAGGCCACCGTCGAGGAGGGGCGCGCCTTCCACCGCCACATGATGAGCGAGACTGCGCGCATGGCGACCGAGGACGGCCTCGTCATGACGCTGCACCCGGCCGTGTACCGCAACCACGACACCGACAACTTCACCCGGTTCGGTCCCGACGCCGGGTCGGACATCCCGGTCAAGGTCGAGTTCACCAAGGCGCTGCAGCCGCTGCTCACGCGCTACGGCAACCACCCGAACCTCAACCTCGTCGTCTTCACGATCGACGAGGACGTCTACTCCCGCGAGCTCGCGCCGATGGCCGGTTTCTACCGGTCGATGCACGTCGGGGTGCCGTGGTGGTTCATCGACGCGCCCGAGGCGATCCGTCGCTTCCGCGGGGCCGTCACCGAGACCGCAGGCTTCTACCGGACCTCCGGCTTCATCGACGACACCCGCGCGTTCCTGTCCATCCCGACGCGTCACGACATGTCCCGCCGGCTCGACGCCGCCTACCTCGCCGAGCTCGTCTCCGAGCACCGGCTCACCGAGGACGAGGCGCTGGCCACCGCACACGACCTCGTGACGACGATCCCCCAGAAGGTGTTCAAGCTGTGAGACTCAGCCGCCGCCCCGACCAGCCCACCGCGCCCGTGCGCATCGCCCACCTGGGCCTGGGGAACTTCTTCCGCGCGCACCAGGCGTGGTACACGATGCACGCCGAGGACGGCGCGGAGTGGGGGATCGCGGCGTTCACCGGCCGCCGGCCCGACGCCGCCCGGGCGCTCGCGCCGCAGGACGGGCTGTACACGCTCGTCGTGCGCCGTCCCGAGGGGGACGACCTCGAGGTCGTCACCTCGGTGAGCGCGGTCCACGCGGCCGCCGACCACGTGGCCTGGCTGGAGTACCTGCGTGACCCGGCCGTCGTCGTCGTCACGAGCACGGTGACCGAGGCGGGCTACCGCCGCGGCCCGGGCGGTGGCCTCGACCTCGAGGCGCCGGACGTCGCCGCGGACGTCGAGACGCTGCGCCAGGACCCCGTCGCCCCGGTGAGCACCGTGCCCGCAAAGCTCGTCGCCGGGCTCATGGCGCGCCAGGCCGCCGACGCCGGCCCGATCACGATCCTGCCGTGCGACAACCTGCCCGGCAACGGGGAGGTCGTCGCCCGGGTCGTGCGCGACCTCGGCGCGGCCGTCGACGAGGCGCTCGTCCCGTGGATCGAGGAGAACGTCGACTTCGCGAGCTCGATGGTCGACCGGATCACCCCGGCCGCGGGGCCGGAGGTCGCCGCCGACGTCGAGCGTGCGCTCGGCGTCGAGGACGTGTCCCCGGTGCCCACCGAGCCGTTCGCCGAGTGGGTCATCGCCGGGGCGTTCCCCGGCGGGCGGCCCCGGTGGGAGACGGCCGGCGTCACCCTCGTGGACGACGTCGAGCCCTACGAGCGGCGCAAGCTCCTCCTGCTCAACGGCGCCCACTCGCTCATGGCCTACGCCGGCCCGATCCTCGGTCACGAGACCGTCGACGAGGCCTTCGCCGACCCGCAGCTGCGCGCCTGGGTCGAGCGGCTGTGGGACGACGCGACGCCCACGCTCACCGTGCCGCAGGAGGACGTCACGGCCTACCGTGCCGCCCTCACCGAGCGGTTCGCCAACCCGCGGATGCGCGACATCCTGGGTCGGATCGCGGCCGACGGCTCGCAGAAGCTGCCCGTGCGGCACGTGCCGGTGCTGCGCACCGAGCGTGGCGCGGGCCGGATGCCCGAGGGCGCCGTCGTCGCCGTCGCGGCGTGGGTCGCGCACCTGCGCGGCGCGGGCGTGCCGGTCAACGACGTCGAGGCGGAGCGCTGGACCGGGCTCGCCGCGGGCGAGGACGAGCAGGCAGTGACGCGCGTGCTCGGCGAGCTCGCCCCCGAGCTCGCCGGTGACACCGAGCTGCGCGACGCCGTCCTCGCGCGACTGCGCGCCTTCGAGTCCGGCAGCTGACGTGGGGATCGTCATCGGGGTGGACGTCGGGACGACGACGACGAAGGTCATCGCCGTCGACCCGGCGACGGGCCGGCGCACCGCGGCGTTCCGCGAGTACCGCCTGTCCGAGCCGCAGCCGCGCCACCAGGTGCAGAGCCCGCGGATGGTGCTCGACGCCGTCGACGGCGCGCTGGCCGAGGTCGTCGCCGCGTGCGCGGGCCGGCAGGTCGACGTCATCGGGGTGGGGTCGGCCATGCACGGCCTGCTCGGCCTCGACGAGGACCTGGTGCCGGTCACCGACATCGTCACGTGGGCCGACACCCGCGCCCACGCCGAGGCGGCGGCGCTGCGCGCCGAGGGCAGGGCCACCGAGCTGCTCCACCGCTCGGGCACGCCCGTCCACCCGATGAGCCCCCTCGTCAAGCTCCGGTGGTTCACCCGCCACGACCCTGCGACCGCCGCCCGGGCGCGGCACTGGGTGGGGCTCAAGGACCTCGTCCTGCTCCACCTCACCGGCCGGCTGGTCACCGAGCTGTCGACAGCGTCGGCATCCGGGCTGCTCGACCTCGCCACCCGCACGTGGGCACCCTCCTCCCTCGAGCTCGCGGGCGTGCGCCGCGAGCAGCTTCCCGACGTGCTGCCGACGACGGCGCTGCTCGAGCTGTCCGCGGCGGCCGGCGCGCGCGTCGGACTGCCCGCCGGGGTGCCGGTGAACGTCGGCGCGACCGACGGGCCGCTCGGCAACCTCGGCACCGGGGCGATCGCCCCGGGCGTCGCCGGGCTGTCGATGGGCACGAGCGGCGCGGTGCGCACGATCGTGCCCGAGCCGCGGCTCGACCCCGGCGGGCGGCTGTTCTGCTACGCCCTCACCGAGGACGCCTGGGTGGTCGGCGCGGCGATCAGCAACGGGGGAGTGGTGGCCCGCTGGGCGGGCGACGTCTACGCCCCGGACATCCCGGCCGACCCGGAGCGCGACAGTCAGGTGCTCGCGCTGGCCGAGGCCGTCGCGTGCGGCAGCGACGGGCTCGTCATGCTGCCCTACCTCCTCGGCGAGCGGGCACCGCTGTGGGACCCGGACCTCACCGGCGCCTTCCTCGGCGTGCGCCACGCGCACGGCCGCGGGCACTTCATCCGCGCCGCGATCGAGGGGGTGGCCCTCCAGATGGCGAGCATCGTCGACGTCCTCGACGACGTCACGCCGGTGACCGAGGTCCGCTGCACGGGCGGGGTGTTCCGTGCCCCGCTGTGGCGCCAGATCATGGCCGCGACCATCGGGCGCCCGCTCGTGCCGACCGACGACGCCGAGGGCTCGGCGCTCGGCTCGGCGATCCTCGCCCTCCACGCGACCGGCCAGGTCGAGTCCCTCGCGGCCGGCCTGGAGCTGCTCAGCCCGGCCGGGGACGTCGCCGACCCGATCGAGGTCCCGGCGGACGCCCGCGAGGTCTACGCGGGTCTGCGCGGACGGGCCACGCGCCTGCTCGGCGCCTACGACGAGCTGCACGCCTTCCTCGAGTCGCTCGAGGGCTGAGCCGCGGCGGCGCCCGGGCGGGGGTGCCGCCGCTCTGTCCTCCCTCGCTAGGGGACGGGCCAGGTGTGCACGGGCTCGTTGCCGTGCATCACCTGCACGTAGTCCCGCAGCATGAGGTGCAGGGACTCCTTGCGGTCGTGCCCGCGCGCCTCGTGGGCCTGGACCGCGGCCACCTGCCAGGTCGCGCCGTTGCGACGCAACCTGGCCCGCGCCTCGATGATGTCCAGCGCCCGCCCGGCGAGCTCGCCGCCCACGCCGAGACGCTCGAGGCCGGCGGCGGCGATCGGCAGCAGCGTCCCGAGGACGACCTCGTCGGCCCCGACCTCCCCGAGCTCGGGCCAGTAGAGCCGGGCGTGGATGCCGTCGCGGGCCGCGGCGCGGAAGTTCTCCCGGGCGGCGTCGAAGGACATGCGCGACCACAGCGGACGCTCGTCGGCCACGAGCTCGACGACGACCCCGTAGAAGAACGCCGCGTTGGCGAGGGTGTCGACGACGCTCGGCCCGGCGGGCAGCACCCGGTTCTCCACGCGCAGGTGGGGACGCCCGTCCTGCACGTCGTAGACCGGCCGGTTCCACCGGTAGATGGTCCCGTTGTGCAGCCGCAGCTCGGCCAGCGAGGGCGTGCCGCCCGCGGCGAGCACCTCGGCCGGGTCCTCGTCGCTGCTCACCGGGAGCAGCGCGGGGAAGTAGCGCACGTTCTCCTCGAAGAGGTCGAAGATGGACGTGATCCAGCGGTCGCCGAAGAAGACGCGGGGGCGCACGCCCTGGTTGCGCAGCTCGACCGAGCGGGTGTCGGTCGACTGGAGGAAGGTCTCCACGCGGGTCTCGGCCTGGAGGTGGTGGCCGAAGAGGAACGGGGAGTTCGCGCCGAGCGCGAGCTGCGGGCCGGCGATGAGCTGGGCGGCGTTCCAGTAGGCGGCGTACCGGTCGGGGGAGACCTGGAGGTGGAACTGGGTGGAGGTGCACGCGGCCTCCGCGACGATGGAGTCGAGGGTGAGCGACAGCGGCTCCTTGCCGCTGATGCGCAGCGTGATGTCCTCGCGGCGCGCGCTCATGATCGACTCGTCCAGCGCGCGGTACCGGTCGCTGTCGGTGAACCAGGCGCGGCCCGCGGGCGGGGCGGGCAGAGTGGGCAGGATCCCGACCATGACGAGGTCGGCGCCCGCGTCCCCGGCCCGGTCCCGGGCGCGGTTGAGGTTGCGGCGCAGCGCGCTCTCCAGCTGGGCGAGGGACTGCCCGCCGATCTGCCGCGGCTCGACGTTGAGCTCGATGGTGAACTTGCCGAGCTCGGTCTGGTAGAGCGGGTCGGAGATGCGGTCGAGGACCTCGGTGTTGCCGTAGAACGGGCGCATCTCGGAGTCGATGAGGTTGAGCTCGATCTCCAGCCCGGTGCGCCACTCGTCCTCGAGGAAGACCTTCGCGTCGAGCATCGCCTCGAGCGTGTCGAGGCAGCGGCGGATCTTCGCCCGGTACAGGGCGTGGTCCGACCGGGTGAAGGTCGTCCCGGAGATCTCGTCACCCATGCTCGCTCCCTGCGCTCGCGTGTCCGGCAGCAAAACAACCACATCCTGAGGCCGCCGTCACGCGAACTGCCGGCTGGGGAGACAATGGCGGCGATGGAGCACGACGACGAGACGCGGGCCGACGGCCGCCGGTGGCCCTGGTGGCACCGCCAGACCACGACGACGCGACGCGTCATCCGCACGAGCCTCGCGCTCGTCGTGACGTTCGTCGCCGCCGCGGCGTTCGGCGTCCTCACCGCCTCCGCCGACTCCTCCCTGGGCCCGCACGCGGCGCACTGGGAGATCACGACGCAGGACGAGGTCGCCGTCGACCTCGGGCCGCTCGGGTCGGTCCACCTGGACTCCCCGCTGCCCTGGCCCCTCGGGGTGGAGGTGGTCGTCCAGGAGATCCCCGCCGAGCTCGCCGCCGTCCCCGCCAACCCGGTGACCGGCCTGGCCGGCGACCTGTCCGCCTACGCCCAGGTGGTCTCCCACCCGAACGCCGTCGTCGCCGACGCCGCCCACGCACTCGTGCGCGACGCCGTGGGCCGCACCGTGCTCGCGTGGACAGTCCTCCTCGTCGTCATCGCCGGCGGGCGGCTCGCCTCCGGCGGCTTGCTGCGCAAGGACCTCGCCATCGCGGCGCGGCGCCCGGGCGTCGTGCCGCTGGCCGGCGTCCTCGTCCTCACGCTCGCGGCGGTGCCGACCGTCCGCGCGATCACCGACCGCCCGGCCGAGGGCACGACGATCCGCGCGCTGGCCGGGACACCGATGGAGGACCTGCGGATGACCGGGCGCATCGCCCAGCTCCTCGACACCTACGGCGGCTACCTCGTCGACGCCTACGAGGAGAACGAGGCGTTCTACGACACGGTCACCGCCAACCTCGAGGCGGCCTACGCCGCAGACCGGGCGCCGGTGCGCCCGCCCGGCATCCCGATCCTCGACCCGACCCCCGCCGGCGCGGCGGACGGCGAGCCTGCGACCGACGGCGAGGAGCCCGCGGACGGGCCCTCGGTCACCGAGCCGCAGGACGGCGCAACCGCCGCGCCCACCGCCACTCCCGCGGACGAGGCCACCGCGACCCCCGCGGACGGGGCCACCGCGCCCCCCGCGGACGGGGCCACCGTCGTCCCCATGGACGAGTCCGACGCGACGCCCTCGCCGACCCCGGATCCGACCGCCACCCCCGTCCGGGTGGAGCCGGTGACCTTCCTCCAGGTGAGCGACCTCCACTGCAACGTCGGGATGGCGTCCGTCATCGCGGCCGCGGTCCGGCTCAGCGGCGCCCAGGCCGTGCTCGACACCGGGGACACCGTGATGAGCGGGACGCCGGTGGAGTCCTACTGCGTCAACGCCTTCGCCGACGCCGTCCTGGAGGAGGCGCCGATCGTCGTGTCCACCGGCAACCACGACTCGGTGACGACGGCCGAGCAGATGCGCTCCGCCGGGTACACCGTGCTCGGCGGGGACGTCGTCGACGTCGCGGGGGTGAGCCTGCTCGGCGACACCGACCCGACCCTCACCTCGATCGGCGAGGGCACCCAGCCCGAGCGCGAGGAGAGCGTCACCGAGATGGCCGACCGGCTCGCCCGGACCGCGTGCGACACGGGCGGCGTCGACCTCCTGCTCGTCCACAACCCGCGCGCCGCGCTGCCCTCGCTGGACGACGGCTGCGCGCAGCTCGCGCTGTCCGGGCACTGGCACCGGCGGCAGGGCCCGGAGGTCCACGGCGCCGGCACGCGGTACGTGAGCGCGAGCTCCGCGGGCGCCTCCGGGGGCACGACCATCGGCCCGCTCAACGGCACCGCCGAGATGACGGTGCTGCGGGTGGACGCCGCGAGCGGACGACCGCTGGACTACCGCGTCATCAGCATCGACACCGAGGGCGGCGTCGAGCTCGGCCGCTGGTACCGCTTCCCGGTGGCTGCTGACGCGGCGGCGACGGGCGGGGATACTGGGGCCCGGGTGTCCACCGAGGACCCGACGGGAACGGAGCGCAGATGAGCACGCAGCCGGTGACGAGCGGCGGGGACGACCTCGACGACGACGAGCTCCTCGCCGAGGAGGAGGCGCTCGCGCGGCTCGACCGCACCCGGCCGACCGAGCACCAGCTCGCCGGGGGCGCACCCCGTGGCCTCGGCTGGCTGCTCACCGTCGGCGGCGCGCTCGGCGCGTGGGCCTCGGTCATGCTCATCCTGTCCCAGCAGACCCTCCTGCGGGACCCCGGCGCCGCGCTCGCCTGCGACATCAACCCGATCATCGGCTGCGGCAAGTTCGTCCTGTCCTGGCAGGCCTCGGTGCTCGGCCCGCCGAACGCGATCCTCGGGACGATGGCCTTCACCGTCCTCACCGCCACCGGGCTCATCCTCCTCGGTGGCGGACGGCTGCCCCGGTTCTACTGGGCGGCGCTCATGGTGGGCTCGGTGCTCGCCGGCGTGTGGATCACCTGGTTCCAGTACCAGGCGTTCACCGAGCTGCACGCCCTGTGCCCCTACTGCCTCGTCGTCTGGACGGTGACGATCCCGATCGTCGTCAACGTCCTGGCGCGCGGCTTCCAGGCGGGCCACCTGCCCGCCCCGGAGGGCCTGCGCCGCTTCCTCGTGCAGGACCGCGGCCTGGTCATCGGCGTCTGGTACGCCGTCGTCCTCCTCCTCATCGGGATCGTCTTCTGGGACCAGTGGATGCTGATCCTGTGACCGGCGACGCGGGCACCCGGCTGCCCACCTCGAACGTCTCCCAGGACTACCTCAAGGCCATCTACGCCGCCGTCGAGTGGGGCGGTCCGGCGACGAGCGTGAGCGCGCTCGCCGCCCGGATGGGTGTCTCGCCGTCGACCGCCTCAGAGACCGTCCGGCGCCTGGCCGACGAGGGCCTGGTCCACCACGAGCGCTACGGCGGCATCTCGCTCACCGGCCGCGGGCGAGAGGCGGCGCTGGCGATGGTCCGCCGGCACCGCCTCATCGAGACGCTCCTCGTCGAGCACCTGGGGTATGAGTGGGACGAGGTGCACGACGAGGCCGAGGTCCTCGAGCACGCCGTGTCGGACCTGCTCATCGAGCGGGTCGACGCGCTGCTCGGGCACCCCGTCCGCGACCCGCACGGCGACCCGATCCCCAGCGCGTCCGGCGAGGTCTCCCTGCCGCCCACCCGGCCGCTGGGCGAGGCACCCGCCGGCGAGGGCGGTCGCATCGTGCGGATCTCCGACGCGGAGCCGCAGGTGCTGCGCCACCTCGCCGACGTCGGGATGAACCTCGACGCCCACGTCGAGGTCGTCGAGACCCGGCCGTACGTCGGCACCACGCTCTTCGCCGTCACCCAGCCCGGGGAGTCGCAGCCCGCCCGGGTCGAGCTCGGCGACCCCGCCGTCGCCGCCGTCTGGATCACCCGCTAACCCCCTAGATCTCTGGGACACCCCTCAGCGCCCGCGGACACCCCGTGCACGAGGCCCGGAGCCCGCAAAAGGGCGTCCCCGAGGACGACGTCGACGGGCAGGACCGAGAGCGCCGGCGGGTCGCGGGCCGACCGGCGGACCCTGGAGCCGCGCCCGCTCCTGCCTCTGGGACACCCCTTTGCGTCCGTCCGCGGCGTCGCACCGGGCGTCCCCGGGACGCAAGGGGCGTCCCAGAGGGGGGGTTGGGAGGGGGGAGTGCGGCGCGCCCGGTTACAGGGTGCGCTGGGCGGTGCGGAGCTTGTGGGCGAGGTGCTGCAGGGTGCGCAGCTCGTCCTCGTCGAGCGCCCCGCCGACATACCGGCGGATCGAGCGGACGTGGGCGCGCCCGATCTCCCGCTGCAGCCGCGCACCCTCCTCGGTGAGGGCGACGACGACGCCGCGGCCGTCGTCGGGCGCCGCGCGGCGCTCGACGAGTCCCCGCGCGCTCAAGCGGTCGACCATCCGCGACAGGCTCGGCTGCGACAGGAGGATGAGCTCGGTGAGCTCACGCATCCGCATGGCGCTGCCCTCACCGCGGCTGAGCTGGAACAGCACGTCGTACTCGCGGGAGGTGAGCGGGGCGAAGTCGTCGCCGGCCTCGAAGCGGCGCATGAGCGTCACCTGCGCCCGGAACAGCTCCTCCCAGGCCTCCGCCGCGGTCCGCGTCGAGACCTGCTGGTCCTGTGGTGGCATGCCGTCCCTCCGTGTCGCCCAGCATCGTACGTGGCTACCCTGGGCGTCATGAGCACCGTCTTCACCAAGATCATCGCCGGGGAGATCCCGGGCCGGTTCGTCTGGGCGGACGACGAGTGCGTCGCCTTCTCGACCATCGCGCCCATCACCGACGGGCACATGCTCGTCGTCCCGCGGGCGGAGGTGGAGCAGCTCACCGAGGCCTCGGACGAGCTGCTCGCCCACCTCACCGCCGTCGCCAAGGCGATCGGCCGGGCGCAGCAGGCGGCGTGGGGCGCGCCGCGGGCCGCGCTGCTCGTCGCCGGTTTCGAGGTGCCCCACCTGCACCTGCACGTCCTGCCCGCGTGGGACGAGTCCTCGCTGCGCTTCGACCCCGCGCGCACCGACGTGCCGGCCGAGGAGCTCGACGCCGCCGCCGAGAAGGTCCGCGAGCAGCTGCACGCCGCCGGTCACGGCGCCCACATCCCGCCGCGGCTCCACTCCGCCGACCTCGCCTGACCACGCCGGTCATCAGGCCGGCCGGTCAGTCGGTGAGCAGCTCGCGGATGTCCTCCGCGCTCAGCGGCGCGGACGTCGCGGCGCCGCCCCCGGCGAGCACCCGGTCGAACAGCTCGCGCTTGCGGTCGGCGAGGGCCATGACCTTCTCCTCGATCGTCCCCTCGGCCACCATCCGGTAGACCATGACGGCGCGGTCCTGGCCGATGCGGTGCGTGCGGTCGATCGCCTGCGCCTCGACCGCCGGGTTCCACCACGGGTCGAGCATGAAGCAGTAGTCGGCCTCGGTGAGGTTGAGCCCGAACCCGCCCGCCTTGAGGCTGATGAGGAAGACGGGCGCCTGCCCCTCCTTGAACTCCCGCACCCGGGCGGCGCGGTGCTGCGTGCTGCCGTCGAGGTAGCAGTAGTCCACGCCCTGCTGCTCGAGCCGCTCGCGCACGAGCGCGAGGTAGCCGGTGAACTGGCTGAACACGAGCGCGCGGTGCCCCTCGGCGACCACCTCGTCGAGCAGCTCGAGGAACGCCTCGGCCTTGCTCGAGCCCACCGCCTCGTACTCCGGGTCGACGAGTCCGGGGGCGAGCGCGAGCCGGCGCAGCAGCGTGAGGGACCGGAAGATGGTGAACCGGTTCTTGTCGAGGTCCTCGACCAGCCCGAGGATCTTGCGGCGCTCGCGGGCGAGGTGTGTGTCGTAGATCTTGCGGTGCCGCGGGGTGAGCGGGACGGTGAGCACCTGCTCCTGCTTGGGCGGCAGCTCGGTGGCGACCTCCTCCTTCGTGCGCCGCCGGACGAAGGGACGGGTGCGGCGGCGCAGCCGGTCGAGCGCGGCGTCGTCCTTGTCCCGCTCGATCGGCACCCGGTACTGCTCGGCGAAGACCCGCGGGTCGGGGAACAGGCCCGGCGCCGTGACGGAGAGCAGCGCCCACAGGTCCATGAGGCTGTTCTCCAGCGGTGTGCCGGAGATCGCGAGCTTGACCGGGGCGTCGAGCCGCCGTGCGGCCACGTGCGTCTTGGCCTGGTGGTTCTTGACGAACTGGGCCTCGTCGAGGACGAGCGCGGACCAGTCGAGCGCGTCGTAGGAGGCGAAGTCGATCCGCAGCAGCGCGTAGGACGTGACGACGACGTCGGCCCCGGCCACGTGGTCCGCGAGCGGCACCCCGGCCTTCTTCGCCGTCTGCTCGACGGTGCGCATGACCAGGTCGGGGGTGAACCGGGCCGCCTCGCCCGCCCAGCCGCCGACGACGGACGTGGGCGCGACGACGAGGACCGGGGCGGTGAGCCGGCCGGTCTCCTTGGCCCGCTGGACGACGGCGAGGGTCTGCAGGGTCTTGCCCAGGCCCATGTCGTCGGCGAGGATCCCGCCGAGCCCGGCGTCCCACAGGGTGGCGAGCCACTCGAACCCCTCGCGCTGGTAGGACCGCAGCTCCGCGCGCAGGCCGGCGGGCACGGGGACCTCCCCGGGCGGCGGGCCGGAGACGAGCGCCTCGACCGTGCGGCGCCAGCGCTCGCTCTGCGCGTCGACCACACCGAGGGTGCGCAGCTCCTCCCACAGGTCGGCCTGGTAGGCGGTGACCCGCAGCGTGCCGGACTCCTCGTCGTGCAGACCGCCGGCCTCGGTGATGAGCGCGCGGAGCTGGTCGAGCTCGGGCCGGTCGAGGCTGACGTAGACGCCGGAGGGCAGGAAGAGGAAGGCCTCACCGGTGGCGAGCGCGCGGAACAGGTGGCCGAAGGGTACGGGCTCGCCGTCGACCTCGACGGCCACCTCGAGGTCGAACCAGTCACCGCCGGGGGCGTCGGTGGCGGCCAGGCGGATCGTGGGGGCGACGTCGGCCTGCCGGTAGTCCGGCACGTCGCCGTGGACCTCGACGACGAGGGCGGGGTTCTCGGCCCGCAGCAGCGCCAGGCCTTCGGTGGTGAAGCGCGCCGCGGCGACGCCGGCGAGCTCGGCGGAGGGGACCGGGCCGCGGGCGGGCGGGGTGGCGCCCAGCTGCGGGTACCCAGCCGGCAGGACGAGCTCCTCGAGCAGGCGCGTCTCGCGCGGCACGTCGCGCACCCAGCCGGCGGGCACGGCGTCGACCTCGACCGGGGTGCCGACGGGGACGTCGGTGCTGCCCTCGGCGGTGCGGTAGCGGAAGGACCAGGCGAGCCGGACGACGAACCCCGGCTCGTGGGTGAGGTCCAGGGCGAGCACCGGGGCGAGGACGTCGGGCAGGTCGACGGCGCCGTCGGAGGAACGCACCGGCAGCAGTCGCCGCAGCCGCGGGTAGTAGTCGCGGCGGAAGCGCTCGACGCCGTCGTGCGGGATGTGGAGCGGCGCGCCGGTGACGAGCTCGGAGGCCCCGGCGGGCAGCGGGCGCGCGAGCGGGGCGAGGAGCAGGCCGTCGTCGTGCACCGCGACGCCGTGGACCGGGTGGCCGACGAACGCGACGGCGTGCGCGCCGACCGTGCGCCCGCCGACGGTGACCGTGGGGGACACGCGCACACCGTCGAGGACGGGGTGGGCGGCGACGTCGAGGGTGATCTCGGCGGGGGTGGTGCTGAGGTGCACCTCCCCGCCGATCCCGCGGTGGGGGACGAGGGCGATCCCGGCCTCGACGGCCTGGCGCAGCAGCGCCCACACCGCCGAGCCGAGCTCGTCGAGGTAGACGTGCTTGGCGTAGGTGGGGTGGGAGGCGACGAGCGCGCGCAGCGCCTCGACGTGCGCCGGGGCGAAGCGGCCCCACGACCAGCGGACGTTGGCCCACGTGACGCCGGTGCGCACCCACGTGTCCCGCACGCCCCGGACGACCGGGATGAGCCGGACCCGCGCGGCGGTGCGGTTCCCGCCCGCCGCGGACCCCTTGCCGACGACCTTCTCGAGCTGCAGCCCGAGCGGCTCGCCGGTCTCCTCCTCGGCGTCGCCGACGGCGCCGGTGAGGGCCCGCTCCCAGTCCGCGGTGCCCCCGCCGCCGGCGGCCTCGCGGGCCGCGACGACGGTGGCGACCGCGTGCTTGCAGTCGAGGCGGACGGGGCAGGTGCAGTGGAGCTGGACCTGCTCCTCGCCGGTGACGAGGACGAAGGTCTGGTAGGGCAGCGGGCCGCTGCCGCGCACGGTGGCGAACAGGGCGCGCTGGTCGGGGTCGACGTGCATCCGCTGGACCATGCCGCGCCGCGCGTACTCCAGGCCGCGGCCGACCGTGCCGGGGTCGACCAGCCTGCGCAGCGCGACGTCGGAGGGGAGCGAGAGCCGGACCAGGGCCCGGGCGTCGCTCTCGTTCAGCTGCACCTCACTACGGTAACCGCGCCCGCCGACACTCAGATGCTCCGGCGGATCATCCGGATGCCCAGCGTGAGCCCGAGCGCCGCGAGGACGACGGCGGCCAGCGCGCCCTGCCACACGGCCGGCTCCCCGAGCTGCCCGTTGAACAGCGCCCGCTCCGCCCCGACGACGTAGGTGAGCGGGTTCACCTGGCCGAGAACCTGCATCCACCGTGGCGCGGACTCCATCGGCAGGAGCATCCCCGACAGGATCATGAGCGGGAAGATCAGCGCCTGCTGGACCGCCCAGAACATCCAGTCCCGCTCGCGCGCGGCGATCCCGAGTGAGTAGCTCAGGGCGCCGAGCCCGATCCCGAGCACGGCGAGCAGCACGAGTCCGAGCGCCATCCCGGGCACGTTGGGCCGGAATCCGAACGCGGCGGCGACGAGCGTGATGATCACCGCCTGGACGGACAGCGGCACCATCTCCTTCAGCGCGCGGCCGACCATGAACGCGGGGCGGGCCACCGGCGTGACGAGCATCCTCTCGTGGGAGCCGGACTGGAGCTCGAACAGGAGGTTGGAGCCGGCCATCGCCGTGCCGAACAGGGTGCTCATGACGATGATGCCCGGCACGAACCACTGGAAGGACTCGGCGAGCGGGAGGCCGGTCGTCCCGGAGAGGAGCGGGCCGAAGAAGGCGAGGAAGACGAGCGGCTGGAGCAGGGAGAAGATCACGCTGAACGGGTCGCGCAGGACCGGCCACAGCTCGCGGACGAGGACGTTGCCGGTGTCGCGGACGATGCTCGTGGTGCTCATGCCACACCTCCGGTGAGGGCGGGGGACGGGGTGGGGTCGCCGGTGGCGGTCGCCTGCTCCTCGCGCAGGCTGCGGCCGGTGAGCCCGAGGAAGACGTCGTCGAGCGTGGGCTGGTGGAGCTCGGCGGCCCGGACGTCGTGCCCGTCGGCGGCGAGCGCGGCGAGCAGGCCGGGCAGCACCCGGTCCCCGTGGTCGACGACGACGGAGTAGCGCACCGCCGTCCCGTCCGTCTCCGCGACGAGGGCGTGCTCGACGTCGTCGGGGCGGGCGGAGACGCGGCGCACGATGCCGAGCACGCCGTCGTCGGGGGAGTCGCCGGTGAGGACGAGGACGACCCGGTCCCCGGCGAGGTCGGCCTTGAGCCGGGCGGCGGTGTCGTCGGCGATGAGGCGGCCGTTGTCGACCACCATGACGCGTTCGGCGAAGCGGTCCGCCTCGTCGAGGTAGTGGGTGGTGAGCAGGAGCGTCATCCCGTACCGCTCGCGCAGGGTGAGGATGTGGTCCCACAGGTGGGCGCGGGACTGCGGGTCCAGGCCGGTGGACGGCTCGTCGAGGAAGAGGAGCTGCGGGGCGGGGACGAGGCCGAGGGCGATGTCCACGCGCCGCCGCTGTCCACCGGACAGGGTCATGGTCGTGCGGCCGGTGAGCTCCCCGAGGTCGAGGATCTCGATGAGCTCGTCCGCGCGCCGGCGTCGTTCGACGCGGCCCAGGCCGTAGAAGGCGCCCTGGGAGACGAGCTCGTCGCGCAGCCGGTAGTACTGGCCCGCCCCGTTCTTCTGCCCGATGTAGCCGATGGACCGCCGCACCGCGCCGGGCGCGCGGGCGATGTCGTGCCCGCAGACGGTCGCCTCCCCGCTCGTCGGGGGCAGGAGGGTGGTGAGCATGCGAAGGGAGGTCGACTTGCCTGCGCCGTTGGGGCCGAGGAAGGCCGTGAGCGAGCCGGCGTCGATGTCCATGGTGAGGTCGCTGACCGCGACGACCTCCTCGCCGCCCTTGCGGCGGAAGGTCTTGGTGAGTCCCCGTGTGCTGATGATCGGAGTCATGGGAGGGACCCTAGGAACCGATGCGGACAGATCCTGGCCGCATCTCGGCGTAGTTTGCGTGGCATGTCCGATCCGACGACGAGGGCGCTGCGCCTGCTGTCCCTCCTTCAGACCCACCGGTCCTGGCCGGGCAGGGAGCTGCGCGAACGCCTCGGCGTCAGCGACCGCACGCTGCGCCGCGACATCGACCGGCTCCGCGAGCTCGGCTACGAGGTCCACGCCCGGCCCGGGGTCGACGGCGGGTACCAGCTCGCCGCGGGCACCCGGCTGCCCCCGCTCCTGCTCGACGACGACGAGGCCGTGGCGATCGCCGTCGGCCTGCGCGTCGCGGCGGTCCAGGGCCTGGGGGAGCACACGGCGCTGAGCGCGCTCGTCAAGCTCGAGCAGATGCTGCCGGCCCACCTGCGTCGCCGGGTCTCCGCGCTCCAGGAGTACGCGGTCGCTGCCGGGGGCCGGGGGATGAGCGTGGACCCGGACCTCATCGCCGAGCTCGCCCTCGCGTGCCGCGACCACGAGCGGGTGCGCTTCGCCTACGTCTCGGGACTCGACGTGGAGAGCACGCGGAACGTGGAGCCCCACACCCTCGTGTCCAACGGCCCGCGCTGGTACCTCGTGTGCTGGGACGTCGACCGCGCCGGTTGGCGCACCTTCCGGCTGGACCGCATGTCCCGCCTGCTGCGCACGGGGGCCAGGTTCACAGCCCGTGAGCTCCCCGTGGAGGACGCCACCGAGATGGTCTTCGTCTCCGACACCGAGGCGAGCTATCCGCTCGAGGCTGTGATTCACCTCGACCAACCGCTCGAGGAGACGCGCCGCGCCTTCGGGGTGTGGGCGAGGGGCGCGACGGCGAACGACAGCGGCGGCAGCGACTGGCCGGTCGGCGGCCCCTCGCTGGCCGACCTCCTCTACGGCCCGGGCTGGATCCCGCTCGACGTCGCGTGGACCGTGTCCGCGACCCCCGAGGTCACCGACCTCCTCGCCCGCTTTGCCCGCCGCCTCACCGACGCCCTCCCGCCCCCGTCCGAACCCCCCTCACCCTCCTGACCCCCTGCCCTCCCGCGTCGAGCGCTGGATCTCGCACACTCACGCGCCCGATCCAGCGCGCGGCGGGGAGAAGGTGCGGGGGAGAGGCGGGGACAGACGAAGGGCCCGGCACGCCTCAGCGTGCCGGGCCCTGGTGGGCGCGGGGCCTCATTCGCGCGGCAGTGACACGTTGCGGACGGCCGCGCGCGGAGCGACTCCCGCCCAGCGTCCGCGACGGGCCCGCAGGACGCGGGTGGCCGGGCGGCGCTGGAGGTGGACGTAGTCCGCCAACGACATTCCCATGCTGCTGGCAGACAGGTCGCCGAGCATGATGGACGACATGACTCTCCCCTGAAAGGTGTGGATGTGTGGGCCGTCGGGCTGACGGCATGGCTCCGCTGGGGGACGCTGGGATCGTGACCTCGTCGTCGTGATCCCTGCGGCGACGGGGTCTGCTAGTGCGTCTGTGGGACGGCCATTCGAGAAGCGTGGCAGCAGGTCGCCGGGAGTGTCATGCCTTTTTCGTCCCATTCCGGGTCGCTCGTGGAGGCGTCCGACGTCGCCCGTGGGAGATGGTCACTGTCGCTCGGGGAGGACGGTGAGGGGCCGGGCGCCGGAGGCCTTCCGCCGGCGCCTGGCCCTGAACGGTCAGCGAGTGCGGAGGGCTGCCTCGCGCCTCGCGCTGTGCGGCCCCCCGGTGCGGACCCGGAGCAGGCGGTGGAGCCTGCGGCCGCGACGTCGTGGGAGGCTGGCCGGCTGTCGCTGGAGGTAGACGAAGTCGGCCAGCGGGACGTTCATGCTCCGTGCGAAGTCCTCGCCGAGCATGGTTGTGTGCATGGTGGTACCACTTCCCTTCGGTGACCCGGCCGGACAGGCCGGAGACGTCGACGGTGCCGCCATCACTGAGACGCCGGTGCCGTCAGCTTCCCGACAAGCGTCTCATATCGTGGTCAGTCCACGCGAACGACGCGCGGGTGTGCATGAGCGCCTGTGCTGCCCTCCTCCGCCCCCACGCCGAGGGCTGGATCCTGCGCGCAGGCCTGGCGCGTGGCGGGCGCGCGGGGCAGGCTCGTGCCGTGTCCTCATCCGACCGGACGGCGCGCGCGTGGTTGTGGGTTGCGTGCGCCGTCGGGCTCGTCCATGCCGCTGCCAGCGCCTACTGGGCGGTCGGCGGGGAGTGGCTCCTGGACACCGTGGGGCAGTGGGCGGTCGACCTCCGTCGCTCGCAACCGGTCGCCGCGGCGTGGGGGCTGGCCGGCATCGCGCTGGCGAAGGCTGTGGCGGCGCTCGTGCCGGTGGCCGTCGAGCGCGGCCGGCTGCGCCCGGCGCGCGTGTGGCGCGCACTGTGCTGGGCGGGCGGAGCAGGGCTCGTCGTCTACGGCGGGGTCAACGTCGTCGTGAGCAACGCGGTGCTGCTGACGGCCGAGCCCGGCACCTACAACCGCGCCGCGATGGTCGGCCACGCCTGGTTGTGGGACCCGCTGTTCCTCCTGTGGGGCGCCGCGCTCCTCGTCTCCCTGTGGCTCTCCCGCTCCGTCGAGCGCGGGCCGACGACGATGTCGGGAACCCCGGCGCCGTAACCCCCGCCCCCTCTGGGACGCCCTTTTGTGGGCCGGCCGCCTCGTGCGCGGGGTGTCCGGGGGTGCTGAGGGGCGTCCCAGAGGGCTAGCTGGGTAAGTCCCCGCCCGCGGTCGGACGCTCGATCGCGCTCGGCGGGTGGGCGGGTCAGTGGAGGCGGGCGGCGACGTCGGGCATGGCGGCGCAGTAGTCCTCGACCAGCTGCCGGGCGACGGCGATCGAGTCGACGAGCGGGTGGTTGGCGAACGCCCGCCAGGCGAGCTCGCGCGACCCCTGCTCCAGCGCCGCGAGCACGAGCTGCTCGCTCGCCTTGACGGTCGTGATGAGCCCGGCCATCTCGCCGTCGAGCGGGGCGATGGCGCGGGGGTGCACGCCATCGCGGTCCACCGCGCACGGCACCTCGACGACGGCGCCGGGGGTGAGCTGGGGGACGAGCAGGCTGCCGTCGCCGCGCGCGTCGTTGCCGACGCCGAGGATCATCGTCGCGGCCTCGCCGGTGGCCAGCGCGGTCATGAGGTCGAGCGCGACCTCCTGGTACCCGCCGCCCTCGACGTCCTCGGCGCGCCGGCCGTGGCGCTCCTGCGGCGGGCGCGACTCGTTCATGTACGTCGACTCGCGCTCGTGGCGGGTGGCGTCCCACAGCTCGAGGGCATGCTCGGGGGCGGCGGCGGCCCGAGCGTAGAAGCGGGACTGCTGGGCGTCGAGGTACTCCCCGCGGGTGGGCTCGTCGCCGGTGAGGCGGGCCATCGCCTCGCGGTGGAGGTAGTAGTAGAAGAGGTACTCGTTGGGGATCGCGCCGAGCGCGCGCACCCACTCGAAGCCGAAGAGGCGCGCCTCCTCGATGGCGTCGAGCCGCTCGTCGGAGGCGAGGAGCTCGGGCAGGACGTCGCGTCCGTCGACGACGAGCGTGCGCAGCCAGCCGAGGTGGTTGAGACCGACGTAGTCGAAGTCCACGGTGCGCGGGTCGCGCCCGACGCCGGTGGCGGCGCGGCGCATGAGCCCGATGGGGGTGTCGCAGATGCTCACGACACGTTCGCCGAGCACGGTGCGCATCGCCTCGGTGAGGATGCCCGCCGGGTTGGTGAAGTTGATCGTCCAGGCCCGCGGCGCCTGCGCGGCGATGCGCTCGGCGAGCCGCAGCGCGTGGGGCACGGTGCGCAGCGCGTAGGCCAGGCCGCCGGGCCCGACGGTCTCCTGCCCGAGCACGCCGAGGCGTAGCGCGGTGCGCTCGTCGGTGATCCGCCCTGCCGACCCGCCGACGCGGATCGCGGAGAAGACGAAGTCGGCGTCGCGCAGCGCGGCGTCGAGGTCGGTGGTCGTGTGCACCCGGGGCGGTCGGGGGAGCTCGCCGGCCAGCTGCTCCAGGACGCGGCCGATGACGTCGAGCCGCTCGGCGGAGACGTCGTGGAGCCACAGCTCCTCGACGCGCAGCCGCGCGTCGCCGGCCGAGAGCGCCTGGAAGATCTGGGGGACGCGGAAACCGCCTCCCCCGATGACGGTGAGCTTCACTCGGTGATGACCTCCGTGCCGCGGGACCTCAGGACGTCGAGCCCGGGTGAGCTCGACTCGGGACTGGTGACGAGGGTGTCGACGTCCTCCGGGCCGAAGGCGGCGAGCAGCCCGGAGCCGGGGAACTTGTCGTCGTCGGCGACGAGGACGCGGCGCTCGGACGCGGCGACGATCGCGCGCTTGACCGGCACCTCGATGCTCGTGGAGTCGAGGACGGCGCCGTCGTCGCGCACGCCGCTCGTGCCGAGGAAGGCGACGTCGGCGGTGATCTGGCTGAGCGCCTGCTCGGGCAGGGCGCCGACGAGGGAGAGGTAGGAGCGGCGCAGCACGCCGCCGAGGACGACGAGCTCGACGACGGGGTCGTCGCGCAGGACGTCGACGACGGCGAGCGAGGCGGTGACGACGGTGACCCGCCGCCCGCGCAGGTGGCGGGCGACCTGCGCGACGGTGGTGCCGATGTCGAGGACGACGACGTCGTTGTCGGCGACGAGCCGCGCCGCGAGGGCGCCGAGGCGCTCGCGGCCCGCGGTGCGGTCACCGGCGACGAGCTCGAAGGGGCGGGCGTCCGGCTCGACGGCGCCGCCGCCGCGGACCCGCTGGAGGCGGCCCTGGCGGCTGAGGAGGTCGAGGTCGCGGCGGATGGTCGAGGTGCTGACCCCGAAACGTTCGGCAAGATGTGCGACGGCGACCTCGCCGTGGTCGCGCAGCTCGGCGAGGATCGCGTCCCGCCGGGTCGTCGTCAACACGCCAGCGACGCTATCAGAACCGTGCAGGACCGGGCACTAGTGTGCATAGAATGTCAGAACATGGATCGCGCAGCATGCCCGCGGACGGAGCCGTCCGCGACCGAGAGGAGCACGGTGTGACCCACGAGCCGGGTGTCCAGGAGGCTCCGGTCCAGGAGGCCGCTGCCCAGCAGCCGGAGGTCGACGTCCTCGACGTCTTCCTCTCCGGGCCACTCTTCCTCGACATCGTCTTCTCCGGGCTCCCGTCCGTGCCGCGCCCCGGCACGGAGGTGTGGGCCAGCGGCATGGGCTCCCTGCCCGGCGGCATCGCCAACCTCGCGGTCGCCGCCAGCCGGCTCGGCCTGGCGACCGGCCTGGCCACCGGCTTCGGTGACGACGTCTACGCCCGCTGGTGCTGGGAGATCCTCGCCGACGAGGCGATCGACCTGTCCCGCTCGGTCCGGCTGCCCCAGCACACCTCGGTCACCGTCTCCCTCGCCTACGGGGGAGACCGGTCGATGATCACCCACGGCCACCCGCTGACGCTCGGCTACGACGAGCTCATCGGCGACCCGCCCCCCGCGCGCGCCGTCATCATCGACCTCGACGACGAGCGTGCCGAGGAGCGCTGGTGGCGCCGCGCCGCCGCCGCCGGTGCGCGCGTCTTCGCCGACCTCGGCTGGGACCCCACCGAGAAGTGGGACCACAGCAAGCTGTCCGCGCTCGAGGACTGCTACGCGTTCCTGCCCAACGCCGCCGAGGCGATGGCCTACACGCGCACCGACTCGGCGCGCGAGGCTGCCCGCGCCCTCGCCGACCGCGTCCCGCTCGTCGTCGTGACGATGGGGCACGAGGGCGCGATCGCGCTCGACTCCGCGACGGGTGAGGAGTGCCACGTCCCCGCGCTCGACGTCGACGCGGTCGACCCGACGGGGGCCGGCGACGTCTTCCTCGCCGCCTTCGCCCGCGGGTCCCTCCTCGACTGGCCGCTCGCCCAGCGGCTGCGCTTCGCCTCGCTGTGCTCGGGGCTCGCGGTCCAGGCGCTCGGCGGCTCGCTCGCCGCCCCCGGCATCGGTGACCTCCACGACTGGTGGGCCCGCCTGGAGACGGCCCGCGCGGAGGGCGACCCGGCCGCCGCCGCCCTCCACGAGCACTACCGGTTCCTGCCCGACGTCCTGCCGGCCCGGCCCGGTCGCGTCACCCGCCGCGCGGACGCGACCTTCGCGCTGGAGTCCGATCTCTGACCGAGAATCGACGAAGATCTCACCCTGCGGGTGGAGTACCGCCCACAACGAAGGAGAATCAGCACATGAGTCCACAACGAACACGTCGTCGCACCGTCGTCCTCACCACTGCCGTCGCCACGCTCGCTCTGGCCGCGTGCACCCCCGGGAGCGGCGGGTCGAGTGACGAGGACGCCACCGACACCGCCTCCGCCCCCACCGCCGACGAGGTCGTCACCGACATCTCCGAGCTCGGCGACGTCACGCTCGTCGTGTGGGACCAGGAGGTCCGCGGCGGGCAGAACGAGCAGATGGAGCAGCTCAACGCCGCCTTCATGGAGGCCTACCCCAACGTCACCATCGACCGGGTGACCCAGTCCAACGACGACCTCACCACCACCCTGCGCCTCGCCCTCACCGGCGACGACGCGCCCGACGTCACGCAGGTGAACAACTCGCGCTCGCAGATGAGCCAGTACGTCGCCGCCGGCCAGCTGCTCAACCTCGACCCGTACGCCGAGGCGTACGGCTGGGCCGAGCGCTTCCCCGACTCCGTGCTGCAGAACACCCGCTACTCCGAGGACGGCGTGACCTTCGGCGAGGGCTCCGTCTTCGGCCTCCCGCAGGTCGGCGAGGTCGTGGGGATCTACTACTCCAAGCCCAAGCTCGAGGAGCTCGGCCTGGAGGTCCCGGCGACGTGGGCCGAGTTCGGTGAGCAGCTCGCGACGATCTCCGAGGCGGGCGAGGCCCCGCTGCTGCTCGGCAACCTCGACCAGTGGCCCGCCGCGCACATCTTCGGCCCCGTCCAGGGCGCGCACGTGGACCCCGAGGAGATCCGCTCGCTCGGCTTCGGCAACGAGGGCGCGAGCTGGGAGTCCGACGCGAACCTCGCCGCGGCCGAGGAGCTCGCCTCGTGGGTCGAGGCCGGCTACTTCAACGACGGCTTCAACGGCGCGGACTACGACGCCGTGTGGCAGTCGTTCACCGAGGGTGAGGGTGTCTACCTCATGGCCGGTTCCTGGCTCGGCCCGGACATCGAGGCCGCGATGGGCGAGGACGTCGGCTTCTTCGCCCCGCCGCCCGTCGAGGAGGGCGCCGGCAAGGTGACCACCGGTGGCACCGGCATCCCCTTCGCCGTCACCTCCGCCTCGGAGAACCCGGACGTCGGCGCCGCGTACATCGACTTCATCACGAGCGAGGACGCGATGGCCGTGCTCGCCGAGACCGGGAACATGCCGGTGGTCGAGACCGCGGAGCACATGCCCGACGGCGGCCTGCAGGCCGACATCTACGCCGCCTACGGCGAGGTCGTCGAGGACGGCGCGCTCGTGCCCTACCTCGACTGGGCCACGCCGACGATGAGCGAGACCCTCGGGCAGAACCTCCAGGCGTTCCTCGGCGGCCAGCTCGACGCCGCCGGCCTGCTCGCCGCCCTCGAGACCGACTACAGCGAGTTCGTGACCTCGGCGGAGTGAGATGAGCGCCCAGCCCCCGAAGGCTCTCCGCCCGCGGGCGGCCCGCAAGGGTCGCCCGCGGGCGCGGGGGCGCTTCGGGCTGACCCCCTACCTCTTCCTCGCGCCGGCCTTCGTGGTCTACGCGCTGTTCCTGCTCTACCCGCTGGGCCGGTCCGTGCAGATCTCCCTGTACGACTGGGACGGGCTGTCCCTGGCGACGTTCGTCGGCCTGGAGAACTACGTCGACGTCGTCGCCGACCCGAAGCTGCGCGAGGCCTTCTGGCACGCGCTCGTCCTCATCTTCTTCTTCGCCGTCCTGCCGGTGTGCATCGGGCTCGTGCTCGCGGCGGTGCTCGTGCGCGCCCGGGTGCGCGGGCTGGCGTTCTTCCGCACGGTCGTCTTCCTGCCGCAGGTCATCGCGATGGTCGTCGTCGCCGTCGCGTGGCGGCAGATCTACGCCCCCGACGGACTGCTCAACTCGGCGCTCGAGGCCGTGGGGCTGGGCACGCTCGCGCGCGGGTGGCTGGGCGACTTCACCTGGGCGCTGCCCGCCGTCGGGTTCATCGGCACATGGGTGTCGACCGGTCTGGTCACCGTGCTCCTCATGGCGGGCATGGCACGCGTGCCCAAGGACCTCTACGAGGCGGCGACCCTCGACGGCGCGGGCGCGGTGCGCACCTTCTTCTCCATCTCCGTGCCCTCGGTACGCGCGGAGATCGTCGTCGCGCTCACGCTGACGATCATCGCCGCCCTCAAGACCTTCGACCTCGTCTACGTCACCACCCGCGGCGGGCCCGGGACCTCGACGACGGTGCCCAGCTGGGCGGTATTCCAGCGCGCCTTCCGCGAGGGGGACGTGGGCTCGGCGGCCGCCGTCGCCGTCGTCCTCACCGCGCTCATCTTCGCCATCAACCTGGCGGTCAACCGGATCGGGGAGCGCGAGCGATGAGGGTCTCCACCGGGGAGCGCCTGGGCAACTACGTCATCCTCATCGTCTTCGCCGCGTTCGCGCTGACGCCGATCGTCGCGATCATCCTCACCGCGCTCGGGCCCGAGACCCCGCAGGACGCCGCCACCGGCGACCCGCTGCACCTGGAGAACTTCGCCCGCGCCTGGGAGCAGGGCCGCTTCAGCGAGTACATGACGAACTCGGTGCTCATCGCGGCCCTCGTCGTCACGAGCGCGACGGTGCTGTCGATCATGGCCGGCTACGCCTTCGGCGCGTTCGAGTTCCGCGGCTCGCAGGTGCTCTTCTACACCTTCCTCATCGGCATCATGATCCCGACCGAGGCGATCGTCGTCCCGCTGTTCTTCGACTTCCAGGCGGTCGGCCTGACGAACACGATCTGGGCGATCGCCCTGCCGCAGATCGCGCAGTCGGTCGCCTTCGGGACGTTCTGGATGCGCGCCTACTTCCGCGGCGCCAACCGCTCGATCATCGAGGCCGCCCGCCTCGACGGCGCCGGGCACCACCGCGTGCTGTGGCAGGTGCTCATCCCCGTGGCGCGGCCCGCCGTCGTCACCCTCGTCCTCCTCACGTTCATGTGGACGTGGAACGAGTTCCTCATCCCGCTCGTCATGTCGCCCAACGCCCAGCTGCGCACCGCCCCGCTCGGGCTGGCGCTCTTCCAGGGCCAGTACACCCAGGGCACCGTGCTGCTCGCCGCGGGCGCCGTGCTCGTCGCCCTGCCGATGGTCGTGCTCTACCTCTTCCTCCAGCGCCACTTCATCCGCGGGATGCTCGAGGGCGCGGTCAAGGACTGACGCTCGCCGGTGCGCGGCTCTGCTCAGGAAGTGAGCAGATGCTTGCACCTGCACGCACTGCCTCGTTAGGTTGTCCGTACATAGTGATGGGCGTCACGTGCAGACGCTGCCGTCTGCCCGACCTGGAGGTACTCGTGAAGAGAGGCATGGCCGCAGCCGCGCTGGCCGCGCTGGCACTGGGAGCCGTCGTCCCGACGGCGGCCGGTGACACCGCGCCGCCACCGCTGACGGTGGGGGAACCCTCGATCGCCACCGAGGTCTCACCGAACAAGATCGACGTCATGGGCATCTGGGCCCACCCGGACGACGACGCCGGGTTCACCACGCCGTGCGGCGTCTGGAACGACCGCTACGGCGTGGAGTGCGGGATCATCATGCTCACCCGCGGGGAGGGCGGCTCGAACTCCGTCGGCGACGAGGCCGGCCCCGCGCTCGGCCTGCGGCGCGAGAACGAGGACCGCGCCTCCCACTACCGCTCCGGCACCGTCGACATCTACAACATCGACGCCGTCGACTTCTTCTACAACACCTCCGCCGCCCTCACCGAGGAGGTGTGGGGCTCCGAGCGCGTCCAGCGCCAGGTCGTCCACGTCATCCGCCAGACCCAGCCGGAGATCCTCACCGGCTTCTCGCCCTCCCTGGCCGTGGGCCACGGCAACCACCAGTACGCCGGGCGGGTCGTCTGGGAGGCGGCCCAGATGGCCGCCGACCCGAACGCCTTCCCCGAGCAGCTCACCGGGCCGGACGCCGTGGACGTGTGGCAGGTCAAGATGGTCACCTCCGGCGCCTCGACGCAGGGCGAGGGCGGCACGAACGGGCCGAGCTGCAACGCCGGCTTCGTCCCCGCCCCGACCAACCCGTTCACCGTCGTCGGGACGTGGAGCGGCTACCCCTCGCCCTACACGTGGCTGCCGGGCAACGTCCAGGGCCAGGAGCCCGGCACCGCGCAGACCTGGGCGCAGGTGGGTCGCGAGGGCAACCGTGCCCACCCCACCCAGGCGCGCGTCAAGCACACCGGGATCTGGGAGCCGCAGTGCCTGCGCTACGGCATCGCGCACTCCGAGGTGCCCTTCCAGCCCAACGGCTCCCCGGAGAACGCCCGCGACGACGCGATCCTCTTCGGCTCGGTCATCCCCGACCCCGGCGGCATGCCACTCGGGTCGACCTTCTCCTTCGCGGCCGACGAGGTCCAGGCGCCCGGCGTCCCGTTCGAGGTGACCGTCGAGAGCCGCGCCGGTGCCGGCACCGTCGCCGCCGGGGAGGTCACCCTCACCGTCCCCGCCGGCTGGGAGGTCTCCGCGCCGCAGCCGCTCGGCCCCGTGACGAGCGCCGCGGACGCGAGCGCCACCTTCACCGTGACCCCCGCCGCCGACGCCGCGACCGGGCGCTACCGGCTGGCCGCCAGCTTCGACAACGGCACGGTCACCGCGTACAACGACATGCGCGTGGACCTCGTCCCGGGCGTCGAGGGTCGCTTCGAGCGCTGGGGCAACTTCTCGGAGTACGACGAGTGGGCCGAGACGTTCACGGGCGTCGGCGGCCGGTCCGCGGCCGAGAGCCGGATCGGCGCGGGGGAGTCGGTGACGGTGCCCGTCGTCGTCACCAACCGCACGACCGTCCCGCAGGACGGTGAGGTCACGCTCACCGCGCCCGCGCCGTTCACGGTCGAGCCCGCGTCGGTGCCCTTCACCGGCCTCGCGCCGGGGGCGCAGACGACCGTCGGGCTCACCCTCACCCACACCGACCCCGCCGCACCCGGCGGGCAGACCGTGGACCTGCCGATCACGACGACGGCGGGCGGGGTGACGAGCACCGAGAACCTGCGGATGTACGTCGTGCCGACCACCGTCGTCCCCGGCGCCGCGGACGCGCCCGTCGTCGACGGGCAGCCCGACGACGGCTACGGCGAGCCGATCGACATCGGCCGCCGCTGGGAGGGTGCGGCCTGCGAGCCCGACGGCACCGACTGCGGCGCCGGCAGCTACGCCCGCCTCGCCTGGTCGGGCGACGACCTCTACGTCCTGGCCCACGTCGTCGACGACGTCGCGAGCGCGGCGGCCACCCCCGAGCGCTGCTTCGGGCACTGGCTCGTCGACTCGGTCGAGGTGCTCCTCGACCCGCAGGCGACGTCCCGCGACACCTCGACGACGTTCAAGTCCGGCATCCTGCCCTTCACCGACGACCCGACCGGCGCCGCCGGCCAGGGCCCGGACGGGCCGTGCTGGAGCCGCGACGCCGACAACCACCAGGGCTTCTCCTCCGGTCCGCTCGCGGACACGGTCGAGCAGGGCCCGAACTCGCCCGGGCAGGAGGTCGCGGTGAGCGTGACCCGTGGCCCGGACGGTGGCTACGAGGGCGGCTCCTACACGGTGGAGACGAGGATCCCGCTCGCCAACCTGCCCGCCGCCGTCGGCCCGACGAGCGCGGCGCCCACGGGCGACGCGGCGACCAACGACGTCGACCCGCAGTTCCTCGGGCTCAACGTCACGCCCTACGACGCGGACAACCAGGACTTCATCGGCGACACCCGCACGGCGTGGTCGCCCTTCGGGAGCCAGCAGTCCGAGCCCTACCGCTGGGGCCACGCGTACCTCCAGGGGTACACCCCGCCGGCCGACCGGCCCACGGAGCCGGCCGAGCCGATCATCCCGGACACCGCGCTCATGGGCGTGGAGTCCCCGCAGACGATCTACCAGTCCGCGGTGCGGGGCGTGACGATCTCGGGCCTGCCCGCGAGTGACGCGCTCACGGTGAGCGACGTGACCATCGGCAACCCGTCGGTGACGCTCACCCTGGAGTCCTCGGTGCCCGGCACCGTCCGCGCGTTCGTGTGGACGGGGGACCTCGAGATGGTCCCGGTCTGGGTGTCGAGCTGTGAGGGTGACGAGCTCGGCTTCTCCGCCTGCTCCGAGGCCGACGGCGCAGCGGCGCCGTGGGCACCGGACATGGGCGGACGCCTCCTCGGCGCCGGGAGCACCGAGGTCGGCCCCGGGACCGGCACGCTGAGCGTGGAGCTCGACGCCGACGCGCTGGAGGACCTGCGCGCCGACGGCTCGGTCCTCGTGTCCTTCCAGGCCGCCGACGGGGCGGACCGCCAGGCCGCGGGCGACGTGACGCTCCAGGCCACCGGTGGCGGGGTCAACGCGTGGTACTTCCCGGTCGTCGAGGCCGAGGTGCCCACGGAGGAGCCCCCGACCGACGCGCCCACCGACGACCCGACGGACGACCCGAGCGGCGGCGCCACGGTTGCGCCCACGGCAGACCCGGCCGACCCGCCGGCCGCCGGGCCGGGCCGCCTGCCGTCCACCGGTGCGGACGTCGGCGTCGTCGCGCTGGTCGCGCTCGCGCTGGCGCTGGTCGGGGGCGCGGCGACGCTCCTCGTCCGCCGCTTCCGCAGCACCCGCTGAGCCGGGCGGGCGGCGCCTCCCGGGGCGCCGCCCGCCTCAGCGGGCGACGAGGCTGGTCTGGAACGTGTACCGGGAGGCCCGGTAGATGTGCGTGCCGACCTCGACGACGGTGTCCGTGTCCGCGATCGCCACCCGCTCCATCGTGAGGACGGCGGCGCGCGCCGGCTCGTGGAGGACGCGCGCCTCGGCGGCGGTCGCCTGCCGGGCGCCGATCGTCTGGTGCGCGAGGCGCAGCCGCACGCCGCGCTCGCGCAGCGCGGCGTACAGGCCCTCGTGCTCGAGCTCCTCGCGCCCGGGGGCGAGGTCGGCGCGGATGTCGTTGGTGAGCAGCGCGAGCGGCTCACCGTCCGCGTAGCGCAGCCGGCGCACATGGACGACGTCCTGCCCGGGGCTGATGCCGAGCCGGGCGGCGGTCTCCGCGTCGGCCGGGCGCACCTCGTAGTCGAGCACGTCGGTGCGCGGCTCGCGGCCCGCGGCTGCGAGGTCGTCGTGGAGGCTGGTGAGCTCGACCGGGCGGCGGATGATCTCCGGGGCCACCTCGGTGCCCACGCCCCGCTTGCGGACGAGCAGTCCCTTGTCGACGAGCTCCTGGAGCGCCCGGCGCGCGGTCGGGCGGGAGACCTGGAGGCGGTCGGCCATCGCCAGCTCGTTCTCGATGCGCGCGTGCGGCGCGAGCTCACCGGAGACGATGGCCGCCTGGAGCACCGAGGAGATCTGGTGGTAGAGCGGCACCGGGCTGGCGCGGTCGAGGTTGACCATCGGACGATAGGTCTCCCCGGACGTGGGGGCGGGCACCGACGTGGTCCGCATGACCCTCACCTTTCCGCCAGGTTTTCGCGACAACCTCATGATGCCACCCCCACGGCCCGGGATGTGGCGCGTCCGTCGCAAAAAGTCCATATGTCCAGACAAATGGTTGACCGGCTCCCGGCTCTGGGACACAATCTGTTGACCGGTCCACGCCGGTCCGGCGGGCCGGTGACGTCCCGCCCGGGGGGAGGAGGGGAGTGGAGATGACGGGCTCGCAGGGGGCGCCGGACGTCCTGACCTTCGGGCGCAGCGGCGTCGACATCTACCCCCTCACCACGGGCGTTGGCCTGGAGGACGTCGAGACGTTCGGCAAGTTCCTCGGCGGCAGCCCGACGAACGTCGCCGTCGCCGCCGCCCGCCTCGGCCACAGTGCCGCGACGATCACCGGCGTGGGCGACGACCCGTTCGGCCGCTTCGTGCGCCGCGAGATGGTCCGCCTCGGCGTGAGCGACGCGCACGTCGTCACGTCCACCGAGCTCAAGACCCCGATCACGCTGTGCGAGATCTTCCCGCCGGACCACTTCCCGCTGTACTTCTACCGCGAGCCGAGCGCCCCGGACCTCCAGGTGCGCCCGCAGGACCTGCCCCTGGACGCCGTCCGCGGCGCGGCCATCATGTGGTTCACGGTCACCGGCCTGTCCGAGGAGCCCTCCCGGGCGGCGCACCTCGCCGCGCTGGCGGCCCGGGCCCGCCGCGAGCACACCGTCCTCGACCTCGACTACCGGCCGATGTTCTGGGACTCCGCCGCGGAGGCAGGCGCGCAGGTGCGCGACGTCCTGCCCGGGGTGACCCTCGCCGTCGGCAACCGGGAGGAGTGCGAGGTCGCGGTCGGGGAGAGCGACCCGGACCGGGCCGCCGACGCGCTGCTCGAGGCGGGCGTCGAGATCGCCGTCGTCAAGCAGGGACCGCGCGGCACCCTGGCCAAGACGCGCGAGGAGCGGGTCGAGGTGCCCGCCACCCCCACGCAGGTCGTCAACGGCCTCGGCGCCGGCGACGCCTTCGGCGGCGCGCTGTGCCACGGCCTGCTCTCCGGCTGGTCGCTCGGGCGCACCCTCGCCGCGGCGAGCGCCGCCGGGGCGATCGTCGCCGCGCGCCTGGAGTGCTCCACCGCGATGCCCACCGAGGCGGAGGTGCTCGAGGTCCTCGACCGTGGCGCCCACCCCCAGGACGTCGAGCGGAGGCCGCTGTGGGTCTGAGCGTCGCGGAGATCCGCGAGCTGCGCCTGCACGAGCCCGAGCGCGTCGCCCGCGCCCTGGCCGAGCGCCCGCCCGGCCGGCTGCCCACCGGCGCCAAGCTCATGGTCATCGCCGCCGACCACCCGGCCCGCGGCTCGCTCGCCGCGGGCAGTGACCCGATGGCGATGGGGGACCGGCGCGAGCTGCTCCGGCGCTGCGCCGCCGCGCTCGCCCGCCCCGGGGTCCACGGCTTCCTCGGCACGGCCGACGTCGTCGAGGACCTCGCCCTCATGGGGGCGCTGGACGGCAAGCTCGTCTACGGCTCGATGAACCGCGGCGGGCTCCGCGGCGCGAGCTACGAGATGGACGACCGCTTCACCGGCTACACCGCGCGCGCCGTCGTCGACCAGGGTCTCGACGGCGGGAAGATGCTCCTGCGCCTCGACCCCGGCGACCCGGGGTCGCTGCGCACCCTGGAGTCCGCCGCCCGCGCGGTCGACGAGCTCGCCGCCGCCGGCCGCACCGCGATCGTCGAGCCGTTCCTCTCCCACCGGGTGGACGGGCGCACCGTCAACGAGCTCACCACCGACGCCGTCGTCACGTCCGTCGCCGTCGCCTCCGGGCTCGGTGGCACGTCGGCCCGCACGTGGCTCAAGCTGCCGCTCGTGCCGGACATGGAGGCGGTGGCCGCGGCCACCACGCTGCCGGTCCTCATCCTCGGCGGCGAGGTGAGCCCGGACGCCGAGGCCACCGCCGCCGGCTGGGCGCGGGCGCTGCGCCTGCCGGGCATCCAGGGCCTCGTCCTCGGGCGCTCCCTCCTCTACCCGAACGACGGCGACGTCGAGGGTGCGGTCGACCGGGCGGTGGGGCTGCTGTGAGCCACGACCTCGTCCTGCGCGCGGGCGACACCGCCCACGGGCCCTACCGCCTCGACGTCACCCCCGAGCGTGCCGGGTGGCGCTTCGCCGGCCTCAAGGTGCTCGAGCTGCCCCCGGGCGGCAGCGAGGAGGTGAGCACCGGCGCCGACGAGCTCCTCGTCCTGCCGTTGTCCGGCTCGTGCACCGTCACCGTCGAGGGGCGCACCTACGAGCTCGCCGGGCGGCCGGACGTCTTCACCGCCGTCACCGACTACCTCTACGTCCCCCTCGGTACGACGCTCACCGTCACCTCCGCCGCGGGCGCCACCCTCGCCCTCCCGACGGCGCGCGCCGGGCAGTCCCTGCCCGTCTCCCACCAGGGCGCCGACCGGGTGCGCACCGAGCTGCGCGGCGCCGGCTCGGCCTCCCGGCAGGTGAACAACTACGCGCTGGAGAACGACGTGCGCACCGACCACCTCCTCGTGTGCGAGGTGCTCACCCCCGGCGGCAACTGGTCCTCCTACCCGCCGCACAAGCACGACGAGCACACCGAGGACGAGCGCGAGCTCGAGGAGATCTACTACTTCCAGGTGCGCCCCGGCCCCGACGGCGGGCCCGGCCTGGCCCTCCACCGCACCTACGGCACGGCCGACCGGCCGCTCGACCTCACCACCGAGGTGCGATCGGGGGACGTCGTGCTCACCCCGCACGGCTACCACGGCCCGTCCGCTGCCGCCCCGGGCTACGACCTGTACTACCTCAACGTCATGGCCGGGCCGGCGGAGGACCGCAGCTGGCTCATGACCGACGACCCGGCACACGCCTGGGTCCGCGGCACGTGGGAGGGCCAGGAGGTCGACCCGCGCCTGCCGATGACCGCGCCCGTCGAGCAGGGAGAGGGACGAGGATGAGCGAGTCGACCGCGCCGGGCACCGTCCGGCTCACCGTGGGACAGGCGCTCGTGCGCTTCCTGTCGGTCCAGTACTCCGAGCGCGACGGCGTCGAGCAGCGCCTCTTCGCCGGGGTCATGGGCATCCTCGGGCACGGCAACGTCGCCGGCGTGGGGCAGGCCCTGCTGCAGAACCAGGTCGACCCGGCGCCGGGGGAGCAGCCGCTGCGCCTCTACCAGGCGCGCAACGAGCAGAACATGGTCCACACCGCCGTCGGCTACGCCCGCACGACCGACCGGCTCCAGACCTTCGCCTGCGTCGCCTCGATCGGGCCCGGGTCGACGAACATGCTCACCGGCGCGGCGCTGGCCACCATCGACCGCATCCCCGTCCTCCTCCTGCCCGCCGACACCTTCGCCACCCGCGCCGCCGACCCGGTGCTCCAGCAGCTGGAGAACGAGCAGAGCGGGGAGGCGTCGGTCAACGACGTCTTCCGCCCGGTGTCGCGGTTCTTCGACCGGGTCCACCGCCCCGAGCAGCTCCCGGCGAGCCTGCTCGCGGCGATGCGCGTGCTCACCGACCCCGCCGAGACCGGCGCGGTGACCATCGCGTTGCCCCAGGACGTCCAGGCCGAGGCGCACGACTGGCCCGTCGCCCTCTTCCGGCGGCGCGTGTGGCACGTCGCGCGCCCGGTTCCCGAGCCGGCCGCCCTCGAGCGGGCCGCGCGCCTCGTCCGCGAGGCGCGCCGCCCGCTGCTCGTCGCCGGCGGCGGGGTCGTGTACTCCGGGGCGAGCGCCGCCCTCACCGCGCTCGCGGACGCCACCGGCATCCCGGTGGCCGACACCCAGGCCGGCAAGGGTGCCATCGCCTGGGACCACCCGTGCGCCGCCGGCGGTGTCGGGGCCACCGGCAGTGCCGCGGCCAACGCGCTCGCCGCGCAGGCCGACGTCGTCATCGGCGTCGGCACCCGCTGGACCGACTTCACGACGGCCTCGCGCACCGCCTTCGGCAACCCGGAGGTGCGCTTCGTCAACCTCAACGTCAAGGCCCTGGACGCTGCCAAGCACGCCGGGGAGATGGTCGTCGCCGACGCCCGCGCGGGCCTGGAGGCGCTGACCGCCGCGCTCGCCGGCTACCGCGTCCCGGAGGACTACACCCGCGAGGTGGGCGAGCTCGTCGCCGACTGGGCGCGCGTCACCGACGAGTGCTACCACCGCGGCCACGGCCCGCTGCCCGCCCAGACCGAGATCTTCGGGGCGCTCAACGAGCTCATGGGCGAGGAGGACGTCCTCGTCAACGCCGCAGGGTCCATGCCCGGGGACCTCCAGGCGCTGTGGCGGGCCAGCAGCCCGCTGCAGTACCACCTGGAGTACGGGTACTCGTGCATGGGCTACGAGATCCCCGCCGCCATGGGGGTCAAGCTCGCCCGCCCGGGCAGCGAGGTCGTCGCCGTCGTCGGTGACGGCAGCTACCAGATGGCCCCGCAGGAGATCGCGACGATCCTCGCCGAGGGGCTCAAGGTCGTCCTCGTCGTCCTGCAGAACCACGGCTGGGCCTCGATCGGCTCCCTCTCGGAGTCCCACGGCTCCCAGCGCTTCGCCACCGAGTACCGCAGGCGGGACGAGCGCACCGGCCTGCTCGACGGCGCCCGCCTGCCCGTCGACCTCGCCGCGAACATCCGCAGCTACGGCGTCGAGGTGCTCGAGCCGGCGTCGGTCGAGGAGTTCCGCGCCGCCTACACCGCGGCGGCGGCGAGCGAGGCGACGACGGCGATCGTCATCGAGACCGACCTCTACGGACCCAACCCGCCGTCCTCGAGCTGGTGGGACGTGCCCGTCCCCGAGGTCTCCCGGCTGGAGAGCACCCGACGCGCCCGCGCCGAGTACGAGGACGCCAAGCGCGACCAGCGGCCCTACCTCTGACCCAGGCCCCAGGAGAGCAGACGTCATGACCACGATTACCCACTGGATCGCCGGCGCGCCCTACGCGGGCCCCGCAGGCGCGACCACCCCCGTCCACGACCCGGCCACCGGCGAGGTCACCGGGCAGCTCCTCCAGGGCGACGCCGCCGTCGTCGCGGAGGCGGTGCGCACCGCCACCGCGGCGCAGCGCGAGTGGGGCGCGACCTCCCTCGCCCGGCGTACCGAGGTGATGTTCCGGATGCGCGAGCTCGTCGTGCAGCACACCGACGAGCTGGCCCGGATCGTCACCGCCGAGCACGGCAAGACCCTCGACGACGCCCGCGGGGAGATTGCCCGCGGCCGCGAGACCCTCGACTTCGCGTGCGGGATCAGCATCGCGAGCAAGGGGGAGTACACCGCCGACGCGTCCACCGGCGTCGACGTCCACTCGATGCGCCAGCCGCTCGGCGTCGTCGCCGGGATCACCCCGTTCAACTTCCCCGTCATGGTGCCGATGTGGATGCACCCGATCGCCATCGCCACCGGCAACGCCTTCGTCCTCAAGCCCTCCGAGCGCGACCCCTCCGCGGCGAACTTCGTCGCCGACCTCTACCGCCGGGCAGGCCTGCCCGACGGCGTGTTCAGCGTCGTCCACGGCGGGCGCGAGGTGGTCGACGCGATCCTCGAGCACCCGGGCGTCGCGGCCGTCTCCTTCGTCGGCTCCACTCCCGTGGCCCGGTACGTGCGGGAGAAGGGCGCGGCCCACGGCAAGCGGGTGCAGGCGCTCGGCGGGGCGAACAACCACGCCGTCGTCATGCCCGACGGCGACATCGAGCACGCCGCCGCGCAGATCGCCGCCGGGGCGTTCGGCTCGGCCGGGGAGCGGTGCATGGCCGTGCCCGCCGCCGTCGCCGTGGGGGAGGCGGGCGACCTGCTCGCCGGGGCGCTCAAGCGGGAGGCGGAGCGGATCGTCGTCGGCCCGGGGGACCGCGAGGGCGTGGGCATGGGGCCGGTGATCACCGCCGAGGCGCGCGAGCGGGTGCTGCGGTACGCCACCGACGCGCTCGAGGCGGGCGCCGAGCTCGTCGTCGACGGGCGCGAGCTCGTCGTCGAGGGGTACGAGGGAGGGTTCTTCCTCGGCCCCACCGTCCTGGACCGGGTGGGCACCGACGTCGCCGCCTACCGGGAGGAGGTGTTCGGCCCGCTGCTCACCGTCGTGCGCGTGGACACCTTCGAGGAGGCGCTCGACCTCGTCAACTCCTCGCCCTTCGGCAACGGGGCGGCGATCTTCACCGCCTCGGGGGAGTACGCGCGGCGCTTCACCCACGAGGTGCAGGCCGGGATGGTGGGGGTCAACGTCCCGATCCCGACCCCGGTGGCGTACTACTCCTTCGGGGGTGGAAGGATTCGCTCTTCGGGGAGCACCACGCGCACGGCCCGGAGGCGGTGCGCTTCTACACCCGCAACAAGGTCGTCACGAGCCGCTGGCCCCACCAGGACCGGCCCGTGACCGCCTCGCTGAGCTTCCCGCGCACCACCGACTGACCCGGAAGAAGGACCCCAATGGTGAGGATCGCCGTCATCGGTGCCGGCCGCATCGGCGCCGTGCACGCGGCCACCGTCGCCCGCCACCCGCGGGCCGAGCTGCGCGTCGTCCACGACCCGGTGGGCGACGCCGCCGCGCGCCTCGCCGCGCTCCACGGCGCCCGTGTCGCGGCGGACGTGTCCGACGTCCACGCCGCAGAGGACGTCGACGCCGTCATCGTCGCCTCGCCCACCCCGCTGCACGTCGAGCACGTCGTCGGCGCGGTCCGCGCCGGCAAGGCCGTGCTGTGCGAGAAGCCGGTGGACCTCGACCTCGCCCGGGTCGACGCGTGCCTCGCCGCCGTCGCCGGGCAGGAGCACCGGGTCATGGTCGGCTTCAACCGGCGCTTCGACCCGACGTTCGCCGAGGTCCACGCGCGCGTCGCGGCCGGGGAGATCGGGCCGCTCGAGCAGCTGACGATCATCAGCCGCGACCCGGCGCCGCCGCCGGTGGGCTACCTCGCCCAGTCCGGCGGGATCTTCCGCGACATGACGATCCACGACCTCGACACCGCGCGCTTCTTCCTCGGGGAGATCGTCGAGGTGCACGCCGTGGGCCAGCGTCTCGACCCGGTCGTCGTCGCCGCCGGGGACCTCGACGGCGCCGTCACCACGCTCGTCGCCGCGAGCGGGGCGGTGGCGACGATCGTCAACTCCCGCCACTGCGCCACCGGCTACGACCAGCGCCTCGAGGCGTTCGGCCCGCGCGGGACGCTGGAGGCGCTCAACCACACGGCCACCGCCGTGCGCAGCTCGACCGCGACGACCTCGGGGGCGGCGGGGCGGTACCTCGACTTCTTCCTCCAGCGCTACGCCGAGGCCTACACCCGCGAGCTCGACCACTTCGTCGACGCCGTGCGCGAGGGCCGTGCGCCCTCGCCCTCGCTCGCCGACGGCCGGGCCGCCCTCGTCCTGGCCGACGCCGCCACCCGCAGCGCCACCACCGGGCAGCGCGTCGCGCTCTCGCCCGTCCCCGTCCCGTAAGGAGTGAGCATGAGGATCGCCGGAGCACCCATCAGCTGGGGCGTGTGCGAGGTACCGGGCTGGGGCCACCAGATGAGCCCGGACCGGGTGCTGCGCGAGATGACCGGGCTCGGCCTCACGGCCACGGAGTTCGGCCCCCAGGGGTGGCTGCCCGAGACGCCGGCCGAGCGGGCGGCGGCGCTCACGCCCCACGGGCTGGCCGCCGTCGGCGCGTTCGTGCCCGTCGTGCTCCACGACCCCGGCCACGACCCGGTGCCCGAGGTGGACCGCGAGCTCGACTCCTTCGAGGCGGCCGGCGGTGACGTCCTCGTGCTCTCGGCGACCTCCGGGCTCGACGGCTACGACGAGCGGCCCGACCTCGACGAGACCGGCTGGGCCACGCTCCTGCACAACCTCGACCGGCTCACCGAGCTCGCCGCCTCGCGCGGGGTGCGCGCCAGCCTGCACCCGCACGTGGGGACGATGGTCGAGCGGGAGGAGGAGGTGCACCGCGTCGTCGAGGGCTCGTCCGTCCCGTTGTGCCTGGACACCGGCCACCTGCTCATCGGCGGCACCGACCCGGTGCGCCTCGCCACCGAGCACGCCGCGCGGATCAACCACGTCCACGCCAAGGACGTGCGCCTCGACCTCGTGCGCCGCGTGCGCAACGGTGAGATCGGCTACACCGAGGCCGTGCGACAGGGCATCTACACGCCGCTGGGGGACGGGGACGTCGACGTCGCCGCGATCGTCGCCGCGCTCGACGGCGCCGGGTTCGACGGCTGGTACGTCCTGGAGCAGGACACCGTCCTGGCCGCCGAGCCCGCCCCAGGGCTGGGTCCGGTGGACGACGCGCGGCGCTCCCTGGAGCATCTGCGCTCGCTCGGCGGCGCCTGACCCTGCGGCACGACTCACCCGCACCGACCGCCGGGGTGGGCGCCTGCTCCCCTTAGGCTGTCCCCCGTGCCAGTGCTCATACCACGGACCGATGTCGGAATGTCAGAACAATTGTTGACAGGCCGGTGTGACGCGCACCACACTCAAGGGGCGGGGCAGGTCACCGCCCCCGGGACAGGACGAGGGGACAGCCGATGACGGCCGTTGCTGACCGCGAGGACGCACCGCCCGGGGGTCCCGCCTCCGGGAAGCCGGGACGCCAGAGCCGCGGCCTGCACGCCGCGCTCACCGTCGTCCGGCTCGGCCCGGTGCTCCTGCTCCTCATCATCATGGCGGTGATGGCGGCGCTCAACCCGCTGTTCCTCTCGCCGTTCAACCTCGGCAACGTGGGGCTGGAGGCGTCCGTCGTGGCGATCCTCGCCCTGGGGCAGCTGCTCGTCATCGTCACCGCCGGCATCGACCTGTCGGTCGGCTCGGTCATCGCGATGTCGAGCATCCTCGGCGCGCTGTGGATCCGCGAGCTCGACCTCGTCTCCGGCTGGCTCGTCATCCCCTCGATGATCCTCGCCGGCGGTCTGGCCGGTGCCGTCAACGGCACCCTCTTCGTCAAGGGCCGGCTGCCGCACCCCTTCCTGCCCACCCTGGCGATGCTCATGGTGGCCCGCGGGGTGGCGCTCATCGTCAGCGACGGGCAGCCGATCACCGGGATGCCCGAGTCGATCAAGCTCTTCGGCTCGGGCCGCATCGGCCACGTGCCCTACGCCGTCATCCTCGTCGCCGCGCTCGCCGTCATCGTCTACGTCCTGCTGCGGCGCATCACCTGGGGGCAGTGGATCTACGCCATCGGCGGCAACCGGGAGGCCGCGCGCCGCGTCGGCGTCCCCGTCGACCGCGTCCTCATCTCCGTCTACGTGTTCAGCGGGATGTGCGCCGGCACGGCCGCCATCGTCGTCTCCGGGCAGACGAACTCGGCCTACCCCACGGCCGGCAACCTCATGGAGCTCTCGGCGATCGCCGCGGTCATCATCGGCGGGGCGAGCTTCTTCGGGGGCCGCGGCACCGTCATCGGCACGCTCGTCGGCGCGCTCATCCTCGGCGTCATCCAGAACGGCCTCAACCTCATGAACGTCCAGAGCAGCTGGCAGTACGTCGCCCTCGGTGCGGCGGTCGTCATCGCCGTCGAGCTCGACGTCGTGCGCGCCCGGCTGGAGACCCGGCTCCGGGTCGTCCGCACCGAGGAGACGGAGGCGAGGGCATGACGGAGCACGAGCAGTCCGCGGTGCCGGTCCTCGAGGTGCGCGGCGCGGTCAAGCGCTTCGGCGCCGTCACCGCCCTCGCCGGGGTCGACCTCACCGTCCACCGCCAGGAGGTTGTCGGCCTGCTCGGCGACAACGGCGCCGGCAAGTCCACCCTCATCAAGGCGATCACCGGCGTCCACCAGCTCGACGAGGGGGAGATCCTCCTCGACGGGCAGAGGGTGCACGTCACCAGCCCGACCGCCGCCCGTGAGCACGGGATCGAGGCGGTCTACCAGGACCTCGCGCTGTTCGACAACCTCGACGTCGCCACCAACCTCTACGTCGGCCACGAGCTCACCAAGCCACGCGGCTGGCGCGGACTGGGCTGGCTGGACCGCAAGGCGATGCGCCGGGACGTCCAGGAGCGCCTGGCCACCATGCAGGTGCACCTGCCCGACCTCAAGGGGCAGGTCGGGCTCATGTCCGGCGGGCAGCGGCAGGCGATCGCGGTCGCCCGGGCCGTGGCCTTCGCACGGCGGGTGCTCATCCTCGACGAGCCGACGGCGGCGCTCGGGGTGCGCGAGACCCGCAACGTGCTCGACGCGATCCGCCGGCTCCCCGAGGAGCACGGCATCTCCATCATCCTCATCTCGCACAACATGGAGCACGTCGTCCAGGTGTGCGACAACGCCGTCGTCATGCGGCAGGGCCGCGTGGTCGGCACCACGCGGCCCTCCCCGGAGACGGCACAGGACATGGTCGCGATGATCGTCGGCGCCACCGAGGGCGCCGGGAAGAAGGGACACCAGCAATGAGGTTCACCCGGCACACGACCGCGCTCGCCGCGGCAGCACTCACCGGTGCGCTCGTCCTCTCCGCCTGCGGCGGGGACTCCGGCGACCCGGGGGACGGCGGGAGCAGCGGAGGCGCGAGCGACGGGCAGCAGACCGTCGCCGTCGTGCTCAAGACCCTCTCCTCGCCGTTCTGGCTCCAGGTGGCCGGCGGCGTCGAGGACGGCGGCGAGGCCGAGGGCGTCAACGTCACGCTCGCGGGCGCGACCGCCGAGACCCAGGTCCAGGAGCAGATCGACAAGGTCCGCGCCGCCATCACCCAGCAGGTCGACGCGCTCGTCGTGGCGCCGACCCAGGCCGAGCAGCTCGAGCCGATCCTCCAGCAGGCCGTGGACGCCGGGATCCCCGTCCTCCTCGTCGACACCGACATCGAGGGCTGGGAGGGCAAGGAGACCTTCGTCGGGACCGACAACTACCAGGCGGGCGTCACCGCCGGGGAGTACATCCTCGAGCAGGCCGACTCCGGCCAGATCGCAGTCATCCGCGGTGTGCCCGGCAACCCGTCGACCGACTCGCGCATCGACGGCGCCCTCGACACGCTCGAGGGCAGCGACATCGAGGTCGTCGCGGACCTGTCGGCCAACTCCGACCGCGCCGAGGGCCGCGCCGTCATGGCCGACATCCTCCTGGCCAACCCGGACGTGTCCATCGTCTTCGCCGCGAACGACGACATGGCCCTCGGGGCCATCGAGGCGATCAAGGCGGCGGGCCTCGACCTCGAGGACATCCTCGTCGTCGGGGTCGACGGCACGAGCGACGCGGTGGACTCCATGCTCGCCGGGGAGCTCGACGCGAGCGTCGCGCAGAACTCCTACGACATGGGCCGCCGGAGCGTGGAGCTGGCCGTCGAGCTGCTCAACGGCGGGACCATCGAGGACCGCGTGGACACCGGCGTCACCGTCGTCACCACGGACACCGCCGAGGAGTACGGCGCCCAGCTCGAGGAGCAGGCCGCCGCCGAGGACGTCAGCAGCGACTGAGCCGGTTCGCCAGGTGTCCGGGCCGCCGAGCCGGCGGCCCGGACACGCGGCGCGTGCAGGGAGAGGCGGGAGACGTGCTCGACGTCGGTGTGGTCGGTCTGGGCGCGATGGGTTCGGACCACGTCCGTGTCCTCGCCGAGCACGTCCCGGGCGTGCGCGTCGTCGCCGTGCACGACGTCGCCACGGAGCGGGCCGAGCAGGTGGCCGCCCGGGTGGGGGCGCGGGCCGTCGGCAGCGCCGAGGAGCTCCTCGCCGACCCGTCCGTCGCGGCCGTCGTCATCGCCTCCCCGGACCCGACGCACGCCCCGCTCACCCTCGCCTGCCTCGCGGCCGGCAAGCCCGTGCTGTGCGAGAAGCCGCTCGGGGTCGGGCCGGCGGAGTCCGCCGCCGTCGTCGCCGCCGAGGAGGCGCTCGGCCGGCGGCTCGTCACCGTCGGGTTCATGCGGCGCTTCGACCCCGGGTACCGCGAGCTGCGCGCGACGGTGCGCGAGGGCGGCGTCGGGGACGTCGTGCTCGTCCACAACGTCCACCGCAACGCCGCCCCGCACCCGGACGCGACGAGCGAGGGGGTGGTGGCGAACTCGATGGTCCACGAGCTCGACGTCCTGCCCTGGCTCACCGGGCTGCCGGTGACGGCGATCGAGGTCCGCACCCCGCGCACGAGCGGGCTGCGCGACCCGCAGCTCGCCGTGCTCGAGCTCGGCGGGGGACGGGTGCTCGCCACCGTCGAGGTGTTCCTCGCCGCCCGGTACGGCTACGACGTGCGGTGCGAGGTGGTCGGCACGGGCGGCACCGTCTCGCTGCGCCCGCCCGCGCTCGTCGACCTCGCCCGCGACGGCCGCGCCGGCCCGGCCGTGCCCGCGGACTTCCGCGCCCGCTTCGCGCAGGCCTACCGGGCCGAGCTCTCGGCCTGGGTGGACGCCGCGAGCCGCGGGGGAGCGACCGGGGCGTCCGCCCTCGAGGCCCACCGCGCGAACGTCGTCGCCGCCGCGGGGGTGGAGTCGCTGCAGACCGGCCGCCGGGTGTCCGTCGCGCAGTGAGCCGAGCCCAGGGGTGCGGGGCCTGCCCTGCGCCCCTGCTCGTCACGTGCCGGAAATGAGCGCTAACACGACCGAAACGCTGGTGAAGCATGCTCGGGTGCAACGGTCGCACGCGGTGGCCGACGACACAGGGGGATGCCCATGCACTTCGAACCGCGATCCCGTCCGAGCCGCAGACGCCGTGCCGTCACGCGTGTCTCGGTCGCAGCAGTGCTTGCTGCGTGCTCGGTCGCAGCCGTGCCTGCCACCGGAGCACTCGCCGTCCCGGTGGCCGACGCCACGTCGGTCCACGACGAGATCCCCCTGGACCTCGCCACGGCGGGGGTCCAGGAGATCCAGACCGCTCTCGCCGACGGCTCGCTCACGTCGGTCCAGCTGACCCGGGCGTACCTCGAACGGATCGAGGCCCTGAGCATCGGCGGGCCGGCGCTCAACGCGGTCCGCTCCATCAACCCCGCCGCTCTCCAGCAGGCGGCCCAGCGTGACGCCGAGCGCGCGGCCGGGACCGTCCACGGTCCCCTCCACGGCATCCCGGTGCTGCTCAAGGACCTCATCGACGTCGAGGGGATGGCGACCACCGCGGGCTCGGTCGCCCTGGCGAGCTCCTACCCGGCCGCCGACGCGCCGGTGACCGACGCCCTCGAGGAGGCCGGGGCGGTCATCCTCGGCAAGGTCAACCTCACCGAGTTCGCCAACTTCATGACCAGCGGGATGCCCGGCGGGTACAGCTCGCTCGGCGGACAGGTCCTCAACCCCTACGACGTCAGCCAGAGCCCCAGCGGCTCCAGCGCCGGCTCCGGCTCCGCGGCCGCCGCGGCGCTGGCCACCGTCACCGTCGGCACCGAGACGTCCGGCTCGATCCTCAGCCCTGCACGTGCCAGCTCGACCGTCGGCATCAAGCCGACGGTCGGCCTCATCAGCAGGACCGGCATCGTCCCTATCTCGGCGACGCAGGACACCGCCGGACCGATGACCCGCAGCGTGTACGACGCCGCCGCCCTGCTCACGGCCATGGTGACCGTCGACCCCGAGGACCCGGCCACGGCGGACAACCCGAGCCTCGGCGTCGACTTCACCGACGCCATGTCCACCACCGCACTGGAGGGGGCGCGCCTCGGCTACGTCGAGTCCGACGACCCGGTCTACGCCGCCGCCCTCGAGACGCTGCGGGAGCAGGGCGCAACTCTCGTGCCGGTCCAGGTCGGTCGCTCCTCCGCGGCGAGCATCCTCACCACCGAGTACAAGCGGGACCTCAACGTCTACCTCTCCCGGCTGCCGGACGACGCCCCGATGAAGACGCTGAGCGACATCATCGAGTACAACAGCGCGCACGCCGGCGCCGCACTCAAGTTCGGTCAGACGCTGCTGCTCGCCTCGCAGGAGGTCGACCTCGACGACCCGGAGACCTACGCCCGGTACACGGCCCAGCGTGACCAGCTGGTGACCGAGTCCCGGCAGGCGATCGACTCCGTGCTCGACGGAGCCGACGTCGACGCCATCGTCTCCGCCTCCGCGACCACCGGGACGGCGGCCAGCGCGGGATACCCCTCCGTCTCCGTGCCTGCGGGTTACACGGAGGGCAACCGTCGCCCGGTCAACGTCGTATTCCTCGGCACCGCGTGGAGCGAGGCGGAGCTCATCGCCCTGGCCTCGGACTACGAGGACGCCGCGCAGGCGTGGCGGTCGCCCGAGGAGATCAACCCCTCGCTGTTCCGCTGCACCGCCATCAGCGAGGAGACCGAGTGGGACGACTCGTGCGTCATCGACCCCCCGACCTGGCCCGAGGAGCCGGAGCCCGTCGTGCCCGGGATGCCCACGCCCAGCACGCCCGTGCCTGCGCGGAGCGGGTTCTTCCTCAACGACGGCTGGGGCCCGACGGCCGGCCACGTCTTCCACTACGGACGGTTCCCCGACGAGGTCCTCATCGGGGACTGGGACGGTGACGGCGTCGACACGATCACGCTCCGCCGAGGCAAGGACTTCTACGTGTCCAACGCCCAGCGCGGCGGGGAGGCCGAGCACACCTTCAGCTACGGCCGGCCCACGGACGTCGTCCTCGTCGGGGACTGGGACGGGGACGGGATCGACACGCTGGCCGTGCGCCGGGGCAACGAGTACCACGTGAGGAACAGCATCAGCGGCGGCCCGGCCGACGTCGTGGTCCGCTACGGCAGGGCCGAGGACGCCGTCGTCGTGGGCAACTGGGACGGGCGCGGCGGGGACACGCTGGCCGTGCGCCGTGGGGCGACCTACCACGTGAAGAACAGCCTCACCGCGGGGGCGGCCGACGTCGTCGTCACCTACGGGCGGGCCGGGGACACCGTCCTGGCCGGTGACTGGGACGGCGACGGGGTCGACACCTTCGCGGTGCGCCGCGGCGCGACCTACCACGTGAGGAACAGCCTCTCCGGCGGGGCGTCGGACCTGGTGCGGACCTACGGCCGCGGCGGCGACGAGGTGTTCGTCGGGGACTGGAACGGGGACGGGTCCGACACGCTCGGCGTCCGCCGCGCTCCCTGAGCAGGTGACGCGCTGACCTCAACCAGCGGCCGGTGAGTCCGGAGGCCCGCACTCGACCGAGTGCGGGCCTCCTGGCGTCGCGGCCCGGTGTGGCCCTCAGCCGGCGCCCTCGTACGTCGCGTCGTCGCCGTCGATGCTGACGACGATGTCGACCGGCCCACCGAGCTCGCCGCGTCGCTCGGTGAGGTCGAGAGCGTCGAGGGGCGCACCCTGCAGGCTCAGCCGCGGCTGCCCGCACTGCGCGGGATCCGAGTCTTGGACCGAGTCGCAGAGGAAGGCGACGGCCTGCTCCTGCTCGGTGAGGAGGGTGGCGCGGACGCGGACGTGCTCGCCGGCGCTCTCGGAGGAGCCCGCAGCGTGCTTGAGGGCTTCCGTGGCGGAGAGCGGGACCAGGGGAGGGGCGCTGTCGGACCACACCTTCTCCGCCTCCCCGCCGGAGCACGCGGCAAGGGCCACGAGGAGTGGGACCACCCAGAGTCTGCGAGTGCGCACGTCGACCACCGCCTCACCGCGCCGCAGCGGCACGGCGCACTCGTGGAGGGTAGGCGCCGGGGCCGGCCCTCACAAGGGGAGACCGGCGGCGGCGACCGCGCAGACACGACCACGACTCCAGCCCTACCCTGACGGGACGTCACAGAGAGGTGGGCCCGATGGGTGAGCACGGCACGCGCCGCCGCGTGGGCATCGGCGTCATCGGCCTGGGCTGGATGGGCCGGCTGCACGCCCGCAGCTACCGGGCCGTCCCCGAGCGCTACCCCGAGCTGCGGGTCGACCCGCGGCTCGTCCTCGCTGCGGACGCCCACGCGCAGAACCGGGACGCGGCCGTGGACCACCTCGGTTTCGCCGCCGCGACGGCGGACTGGCGCGACGTGCTCACCCACCCCGACGTGGACGTCGTGTCGGTCTGCGCTCCGAACGACCTCCACCGCGAGCTCGCGATCGCCACCGTCGCGGCCGGCAAGCACGTGTGGATCGAGAAGCCGATGGGCGTGGGCGTCGCGGACAGCGAGGCCATCGCCCGCGCCGCGACCGAGGCCGGGGTGCTCACCGCCGTCGGCTTCAACTACCGCCACGCCCCGGCGGTCGCCCGCGCCCGCGAGACCGTCCGCTCGGGCCGCCTCGGGCGGGTGACCTCCGCCCGCGTGTGGCTCCTCGCCGACTACGCCGCCGCCCCCGACGCCCCGCTCACCTGGCGCTACCAGCGCGCCCGCGCCGGGGCCGGCGTCGTCGGGGACCTGCTCTCCCACGGCGCCGACCTCCTGCAGTACCTGCTCGGCCGCATCACCGAGGTGACGGCGACGACGAGCACGGTCATCGCCGAGCGGCCGGTGCCCACCGGGGCCGGGATCGGCCACGGAGGGTACGAGGTCGGGGAGGAGCTCGGGGTCGTCGAGAACGAGGACCAGGTCGCCGTCCTCGCGCGCCTCGACTCGGGCGTCGTCGCCACCCTCGAGGCCAGCCGCGTCGCGCGCGGTCCTCAGGCCGAGTACGTCGTCGAGGTCTACGGCACCCACGGCTCGGTGCGGTGGAGCTTCGAGCGGCTCAACGAGCTCCAGGTCGCGGGCGAGGACGGCGGCTACCGCACCGTCATGGTCGGCCCCGGAGACGGCGAGTTCGCCCGCTTCCAGCCCGGGGCGGGTACGAGCATGGGCTTCGACGACCTCAAGGCGATCGAGGCCGGCCTGTTCCTGCGGTCGGTGCTCACCGGGGAGCAGCTCGCGCCCTCGGTGGGGGACGGGTGGGCGGCGGCAGCGGTCGGCGACGCCGTCGTCGCCTCCGCCGCCGACGGCCGCTGGCACCCGGTGCCCCACGTCCCCGGCACGACCTACGACCGCTGAGCCCGGTCGGGCCTCAGCGGGTGGCCGGGGCGATGACGAGCGTGCCGGGCCTGGGGGAGTAGGCGCGGTCGAGCACGAGGCTCGCCGCCCCGACCGCGGCGAGGTGCTCGCCCACCGGCGTGCTGAGGAGCTCGACGGGGTGGATGTCGTGCGCCGCGGCGTGCGCGGCGAACATCGCCGGCGCGACCGCGAAGAAGTAGGGCGACATCCTCGCCCAGTACGGCCCACCGAGCACGAGACGCTCGACGTCGAGCAGGTTGGTGACGAGCAGCGCGGCCCGCGCCACGGCCACGGCCGAGCTGCGCACGACGTCCAGGGCGTGCTCCTCACCCGCGTCCGCGCGGTCGTACAGGCGGCGCAGCTCGACGTCGAGCTCGGCGAGGGAGGCGGGCGGCGCCCCGGTGCCCGCGCGCCGCAGCATCTCCTCGGCGCTGACGACCACCCTCGTGCAGCCACGCTGCCCGCACCGGCACTCCTCACCGCCCTGGTCGACGACGATCTGGCCGAGCTCACCGGCGTTGTTCGACGCGCCGCGCAGGACCTCGCCGTCGACGACGAGCCCGGCCCCGATGCCGGTGCCGAGGTAGATGAGTGCCCCGGAGCTGGCCGCCGCGAAGGTCCCGGCCCACACCTCGGCCGTCGCCGCGGCGACGACGTCCTTCTCCAGCTGCACGGGCAGGCCCACCGCGAGCTCGAGCTCCTCCCGCACCGGCACCTGATGCCAGCCGGGCAGGTGCGGCGGGTTGTCGACGATGCCGCGGGCGACGTCGACCGGGCCGGGAGTGGCCACTCCGACCCCGAGGACGCGGTGCCGGGGGACCTCGGCGGCGTGCAGGAAGTCGACCACCCGTCTCCCGACCTCCCGCACGGTGGCCGGAGCGTCTGCGGCCCGGGGCGTGGGGAAGGTCTCGGCAGAGACGGTCCGGCCCGCGAGGTCGAGGAGGACGAGCGTGGTGAGGGCAGGGTCGACGTGGACGCCGACGGCGTGCCGGGCGGCGGCGTCGATGGCCAGGGGAGTGCGGGGCTTGCCCTGGCCGGCGGCGACCGGCTCTCCCTCGACGATGAGGCCGTCGCGGAGCAGGCGGCGGCAGATGTTCGTCACGGTCTGCCCGGCGAGACCGGTGAGCTCCCCGATCTCCACCCGGCTGACGCCGGGCGAGGTGCGGATCGCGTGGAGGACGACCGCCTGGTTGAAGGTGCCGAGCTGGCCGAGGTTCGCCCCGCGCGGCCCGCGCCGAGGGGGTGGCTGAGGGGGCACACGTCCTCCTTGACGTTAATCCATCGTTGTGATGAACTAATTTACCAGTGACCCAGGTCACTCCCGTCACTGCCCTGGGGTCCTGCAGGAGGCGGGCCCGGAGCGAGGCTGCTCCACGGGACCACCCTGACCGTCGCGCGACGCAGCGCCGCGCCCCACCACTCATCCTCCCGACCACACGGAGAACTGTCATGACCAGGAAGACGTACACGGGCGCGATCGCGGGTACCGCGGTCCTCGCCCTGGGACTGGCGGCCTGCAGCGGCGACGACGGCGGCACCGGCGACGGCGCCACGCAGAGCGGCGACGCCGTCACCCTCACCCTCGTGCTCAACGCCATCAGCGGCGGCAAGAACGCCGCCGAGGCGGACTGGATCGAGAGCTGGGTCATCCCCGAGTTCGAGGCCGCGATGGCCGAGGAGGGCCGGGAGGTCGACGTCGTCTTCGAGGCCCAGGGCGTGGACGACGAGGACTACAAGACGAAGATCGCGCTGGACCTGCAGTCCGGTGGCGGTGCCGACATCATCGGCATGGACGGGATCTGGGTCGGGGAGTTCGCCGAGGCCGGCTACATCGCCCCGCTCGAGGAGGTCGGCGGCGAGGCCGTGGCCGAGTGGGAGGGCTGGGAGCAGATCCCCGAGGCCGTGCAGAACGCGCTCGCCTTCGAGGGTGAGCGGTACGGCGTGCCGCAGGGCGCCGACGGCCGGGTGCTCTTCTACAACAAGGACCTGTTCACCCAGGCCGGCCTGCCCGCGGAGTGGGAGCCCACGAGCTGGGAGGACGTGCTCGACGCCGCCCGGGCGCTCAAGGAGATCGACGGCGTCATCCCCGTCCAGCTCAACGCCGGGACGCCCATGGGTGAGGCCACGACCATGCAGGGCGTCCTGCCGATGCTCGTCGGCACGGGCGCCGAGGTGTGGTCCGACGACGGGTGGCTCGGGGAGAGCGACGAGCTCGGGGACGTGCTCGAGCTGTACCGCACGATCTACGTCGACGAGGAGCTCGGCGACCCGATCCTCCAGCAGGAGGCCTCCGGGCGGGACACGTCCTTCTCGCTCTTCGCAGCGGGGGAGATCGGCATCCTCCTCGAGGGCGACTACTTCTGGCGCGCCGTCGTCCACCCCGAGGTCGGCACCGCGCCGATGGAGAACCGCGACGAGGTCGTGGGCTACACGCTCATCCCCGCCCAGGAGCCGGGCGCCGGCGTCGGCGGCCAGGACCACGTCTCGATGTCCGGCGGCACCGGCCGGGTGCTCAACCCCAACTCCGACAACCCCGAGCTCGCCTGGGAGCTGCTCGCCTTCATGAACTCCGCCGAGGCGTTCGAGGCGCGCGCCGAGGGCACGATCAACATCACCCCGCGCGAGGACGTCAACGCCACGCTCCTCGAGGGCGACGAGATGCTCACCTTCGTCAGCGACGAGGTCCTGCCGCTCACCGCCTACCGGCCCGGCCTCGCGGCCTACCCCGAGGTCTCGCTCGCGCTGCAGGAGGCCACCGCCGCCGTCGTCGCGGGCACCCCTGTGGACGAGGCGCTCAGCACCTACGCCGAGACCGTCGCCGGCGTCGTCGGCGACGAGAACGTCGCAGGCTGAGCGGGCACCCGTGAGCCTGGCGCCGGCACAGACACCGGCACCGACGCGGCCGCCGGGGAGAGGCGCGCGCCGCCGCCCTGCGGACGTCGCCGGTCTGGGCAGGGTGGGTGCCGGCGCCTTCATGGCACCCGCCCTGGCCCTCATCGGCCTGTTCCTGATCTTCCCCGCGCTGTGGACCATCTACCTCGGGATGACCGACTACCGGCTCACCGGCCTGGCCGCGGCCGACCCGCAGCTCGTCGGGCTGGACAACTACACCGACGTCCTCACCGACGCCGCGTTCTGGCGCTCGCTGCGACTCACCCTGGCCTTCGTCCTGCTCTCCGGGGTGCTCGGCCAGACGCTGCTCGGCTTCTCGGTCGCGTGGGCGCTGCGGCGCCTGCGACCGTGGGCCAAGACCGTCCTGGAGACCCTCGTCCTGGCCGCGTGGGTCGTGCCGACGTCCGTCGGCGCCTTCCTCTGGCTCGCGCTGCTCGACCGGCGCGACGGCACGCTCAACCGGATCCTCGACACCCCAGGCACCGCCTGGCTCATCGAGTACCCGATGGCCAGCGTCATCGTCTTCAACATCTGGGTCGGCACCGCGTTCTCCATGCTGCTGTTCAGCTCCGCGCTCGGCGCGGTGCCGCCCTCGCAGCTGGAGAGCGCGCGGATGGCGGGGGCGTCCACGTGGCAGCAGCTGCGCGACGTCGTCATCCCCAACATCCGCGGCCACATCCTCACGAACACCCTGCTCATCACGCTGTGGACGTTCAACACCTTCTCCCCGTACCTCCTCACGGCCGGGGGCCCGAACGGGCGGTCGGAGATCCTGCCGGTGTACATCTACCGGACGGCGATCCCCGGCGGACAGCTCGGCGTCGGGGCGGCGATCTCGCTGCTCATGCTGCTCATCAACCTCGTCATCGCGCTGGGCTACATGCGCATCGGGCGGGAGAGGAAGCGCTCCTCATGACCACGACCACCGCTCCCACCGCCGAGCGGCGCACCGCCCTCCCCTCGGCCACCGGCCGGCGCGCCGTGCGCACGTTCGTCGTGCGCGTGCTGTTCGTCGTCGCGATGGTCCTCGTCGGCTTCTTCTTCGCCCTCCCGCTGGCCTGGCTGGTCACCCAGCCGTTCAACTCCACACCGACGATGACGGTGAGCTGGCCGGACTGGACGCTCGGCAACTTCACCGTCCTCGCGGAGAACCCCTACGCGCTGCGCTCGATCGGCAACTCGCTCGTCCTCGGGCTGGGGACGGTCGCCGTCGTCGTCGTGCTCGGCTCGCTCGCCGCCTACGCGCTGTCGCGGGTGCGAATCCCGGGCCGGGACGGGCTGCTCTACGCGCTGCTCCTGCTCTCCTCGGTCGTCACCGGCACCGCGGCGATGGTGCCGCTGTTCCAGCTCATGGTCGCGACCGGGCTGGTCAACACCCAGACCGGGGTCGTCCTCGCCCTGTCCGGCGGGGTGCTGCCCACGGTGATCTTCATCCTCAAGGACTTCATGGACTCCATCCCGCGGTCCTACGAGGAGTCCGCCCGGCTCTACGGCGCGCGCCCCGGCCAGATCCTGCGGCACGTCGTCGTGCCGATCGCGCGCCCCGGACTGGCCTTCGTCGCGGTGTGGGCGCTGGTCCAGGTGTGGGGCAACTTCCTGCTGCCCTACATCCTCCTGCGCTCCCCGGAGGCCCAGCCCGCCGCGGTGATCATGTACACCTTCTACACCGAGAGCGGCCAGGCGGACCTCAGCCTCATCTCCGCGTTCTCACTCGTCTTCTCCGTGCCGGTCATCCTCATGTACTTCCTCGTCAACCGCCGGTACGGGTTCCGCTTCCACGGAGGGATCAAGTCCTGATGGCCGCAATCACCACGACCGCGCTGGTCAAGGAGTACCCCGGAGGCGTCCGCGGCGTCGACGGCGTGGACGTCACCATCGCCCACGGCGAGTTCTTCGCCCTCCTCGGACCATCCGGCTGCGGGAAGACCACGCTCCTGCGGTCCATCGCCGGCCTCGAGGCCATCACCGAGGGCACCCTCCACATCGGGGAGCGGGACGTGACGAACGCCGAGCCCGGCGAACGAGGCGTGGCGATGGTCTTCCAGGACTACGCCCTCTTCCCGCACATGGACGTCGCCGACAACATCGCCTACCCGTTGAAGATCAGGAAGGTCAGGCGCGAGACCCGCCGCGCGAAGGCGGTCTCCGTGGCCGACGGCCTCGCCCTCGACGGGTTGAGCGAGCGCCGCCCCGCCCAGCTCTCCGGCGGGCAGCAGCAGCGCGTGGCCCTGGCCCGGGCCGTGGCCACCGAGCCCGAGGTGCTCCTCCTCGACGAGCCCCTGTCCAACCTCGACGCGCGGCTGCGTCTGGAGGCCCGCACGTTCCTCAAGGAGCTCCAGCGCGACCTCGGCGTCACCACCGTCTTCGTCACCCACGACCAGGCCGAGGCGCTCGCGCTCGCCGACCGGATCGCCGTCATGAGGAGCGGGCGGCTGCAGCAGATCGGCACCCCCCAGGAGATCTTCCAGCGGCCGGTCAACACGTTCGTCGCCTCCTTCATCGGGTCCACGCCGATGAACCTCGTCGAGACCGAGGTCCGCGACGGCGCGCTGCCGATGGGCGAGGGCACCGTCCCGCTTCCGGACGGGGTACGGCCGGCCGAGGGCAGGGCGGTGGTGTGGGGCGCGCGCCCGGAGTACCTGCGCTGGTCGCGCGAGCCGGTCCCCGTCGGGGTCCCCGGCGAGGTGGGCGTCACCGAGAACCTCGGCGCCGCCACCCTCGTCACTGTCATGTCGGGGGAGACCCGGCTCCAGCTCGTCGTCGCCGAGGAGGACGCCCCCGAGCCCGGCGACCGGGGCTGGGTGGAGGCCTCGCCCCGCCGCAGCCTCGTCTTCGACGCCGGGACGACGGAGCGGATCTAGGTGGCCCGCGCCGTCGAGCGGCTCCACCTCACGCCGGAGGACCAGATCGCCCGCCGGTACCACCCGGTGCCCTTCGACGTGCCCGCCGGCAGCCCGTCGCTGGGCGTGAGGCTGTCCTACGACAGGGGCCGAGGGGTGGTCGACCTCGGGTGCGAGGGTCCCGACGGGTGGCGCGGCTGGTCCGGCGGTGCCCGCGACCGCTTCTCCATCACGCCCGCCGCGGCCACGCCCGGCTACCTGCCCGGTGAGCTCGAGCCCGGGACCTGGCACGTCGTCCTCGGGCTGCACCAGCTCCCCGCCGAGGGCCTCGAGGTCACCGTCGAGATCAGCGTCCCGGCCACCGAGCCGCCGGAGCAGGAACGGCGCCCCGCCCCGGTCCGGCGCGCGGTGCGGGGCAGCGACCGGGACCTGCCCGCCCCGCCCGGACTGCGCTGGTACGCGGGTGACTTCCACGCCCACACCGTCCACTCCGACGGCAGCGAGAGCATCGGCGAGCTCGCCGTCCGCGGGGTGCGCGCCGGCCTCGACTTCGTCGCCGTCACCGACCACAACACGGTGAGCCACCACCCCCACCTCCCGCCGCTGGGTGCCGAGCACGGCATCACGCTGCTGCCCGGCCAGGAGGTGACGGCGGCCCGCGGGCACGCCAACGCGCTCGGCGACATCGGCTGGGTCGACTTCCGCGCTCCGGCCACCACCTGGGTGCGGGAGGTCGCCGCCCGCGGGGGAGTGCTCAGCGTCAACCACCCGATCGACGCGGACTGCGCCTGGCTCCACCCCCTCGACACGCTGCCCGCGGCGCTCGAGGTCTGGCACGTGTCGTGGTTCCGCGACCTCACCCACACCGGCGCCATCGCGTTCCAGCAGCGCTGGGACGCTCGCGCCGTCCTGGGTGGGAGCGACTTCCACCGGCCCGAGCAGGGCTGGACCCTCGGGACGCCGACGACGTGGGTCGCGGCAGCCGACGACTCCCCGGAGGCGATCCTCGCGGCGGTCCTGGCCGGGCGCACCGCGGTGAGCGTCGGGGTCGGTCCGGACGGCGTCCCCCGGCCGCTGTCGGCCCCGGTGCTGCTGCGCGTCGAGGACGACGTCGTCGCCGTCGGTGCCGAGGACGCCGTCCTGGAGGACGCCGAGGGCCGCTGGCTGCGGATCACCAGCGACCACCAGACCGTCCCCGGTGCGTGGGGCCGCGGGCTCCTGCACCTGCACGACGCCGACCGGCGCGTCCTCGCCCTCTGCTGAACGGAGTCCCATGACCACCGCCCCGCCCACCGCCGAGCCGGGCATCGTCCTCGTCCCGCACACCCACTGGGACCGGGAGTGGTACGAGCCGCACGACGTCTTCCGGCTCCGTCTCGTCCACGTCCTCGACGACGTCGTCGACCGCCTCGAGACCGACCCGGAGTTCCGCTTCACCCTCGACGGGCAGACCGCGGCGATCGAGGACTACCTCGAGATCAGGCCGGAGCGGCGCGAGCGCGTGCGCGCCCTCGTGCGGGACGGGCGTCTGGCCGTGGGGCCCTTCCTCATCCTCCTCGACGAGTTCTGCTGCGACGGGGAGACCATCGTGCGCAATCTCGAGCTCGGTCTGGTCCACGCCGAGCGGCTGGGCGGGGCGATGCCGGTGGGCTACCTGCCCGACATGTTCGGCCATACCGCCCAGATGCCGCAGATCCTGCGGGGCTTCGGCATCGCCCACGCCGCGCTGTGGCGTGGGGTGCCGAGCGCGGTCGACGAGCACGCCTTCGCCTGGCGCGCCCCGGACGGCTCCGCCGTCCGCGCCGAGTACCTGTTCGACGGCTACGGCTCCGCCCTGGACATGTTCGCCGTCCCGGACCGGCTCACCGAGCTGGCCACCCGCTACCGCGCCGAGACCCGACCCTGGTACGGCTCCGACCCGGTGCTCGGGATGTTCGGCACCGACCACATGGCCCCGCCGCCGGACCTCATGGACAGGGTGCGGGCACACAACCGGGCCGCCGGCCACGCGCCGGTGGTCCGGGTGGCGACCCTCACCGAGTACCTCGCCGGCCGACCCACCGACCCGGCCGCGCTCGCCGCGCTGCCGCAGGTGACCGGCGAGCTGCGCTCCCACGCCCGCGGCAACCTCCTGCCCGGTGTCTTCTCCGTGCGCACGAACCTCAAGGCCGCGATGGCCGGCGCCGAGCTCGTCCTCACCCAGGCCGAGCGGCTCGACGCCCTGTACGGACGGGAGGACCACCGGTCCTTCTTCGAGCTCGCCTGGTACCGGGTGGTGGAGTGCACCGCGCACGACTCGATCACCGGCTGCGGGGTGGACGAGACGGCCGAGCAGGTCGCCACCAGGCTCGCGTCCGCGACCGCGATCGGCCGGGGCGTGACCGAGCGGGTGCTCGACGGCCTCGCACGGGACGTCCCCGCCGACGCCTACGTCCTCGCCAACACGCTGCCGTGGGCGCGCACCGTGCAGGCCGAGCTGCTGACCTCCGAGACGGCGGGTGGCCAGGACGTCGGCGGGCTGCCCACCGCCCTGGGGGACGAGTGGATGAGGGGCGCCGACCTCGTGCGGGTGCTGCGCCGCATCCACGGCCGCGAGCTGTTCGGCCAGCAGGTCACCGGGTACGCATGGGGGGCGGACACGCTGCGCCTCGAGGTCGCCGAGGTGGCCGACGGGTTCTTCGACCTCGCCGCCCTCACCGCGGAGGTCCGGGCGGCAGCCGCCGAGGACCCCGACCGTCACTGGCGGGTGGTGACGACCGCGCGCCCGCGGCGGCGCGTCGTCGTCGCCGCTGAGGTCCCGCCCCTGGGCCACGTCGCCCTCCGGCCCGGCACCTCGGCCGTCCCGCAGGCGCCGGTCAGCGCCACACCCACCCGGCTGCACGGTGAGCTGGTCGACGTCCTCGTCCGCGACGACGGCGCACTCACCGTCACCGGCGCGGACGGCACCGTGCTCGACGGCCTCGCGCGTCTCGTCGACGAGGGGGACCGCGGGGACTCCTACAACTACGGACCCCTGGCCCACGCCGGCGGCCTCGACACCCCGAGCTCGGTGCACACCGCAGTCCTCGCCGCCGGACCGCTGCGCGCCGTCGTCGAGGTCGTGCGCCGCTACGACCTGCCGCTCGGCGTCGACCGGCAGGACCCGGACCGGCGGCTGGAGAAGACCGAGGAGCTCGCCGTGCGGATGCTCGTCGAGCTGCGGGCCGGCGAGCCGTTCGTCCGCCTCACGACCAGCCTCGTCAACACCGTGCGCGACCACCGGCTGCGGTTGCACGTCCCCCTCGGCACCCGGGTCGGTGAGTCCCACGCCGCGGGGCAGTTCGACGTCACCCGCCGCGGGCGGACGGCCGAGGGAGGCTGGGGGGAGTACCCGCTGCCGACGTTCCCCGCGACCGGCTTCGTCTCCGCGGGCCCGGCCCACGTCCTGCTCGCCAAGCTCACCGAGTACGAGGTCGTGCCCGGCCCGGATGGCGACGAGCTGGCCCTCACCCTGCTGCGCGCCATCGGGATGATGAGCGTCAACGTCCACCCGCTGCGCGACGAGCCGGCGGGCTCGGAGATCCCGGTGCCTGGGGCGCAGTACCTCGGCACCGAGGTGCGGACGCGGCTCGCCGTCATGCCGCACGCGGGCGGGTGGGAGGAGGCCGAGGTCGCGCGGTGGGCCGAGATGTTCCGGCACGAGCCTCTCGTGCGGCGTGGGGGCGCCCCTGCGGGCGGGCCGCTCCCCGCGCCCGTCACCGGTCCCGCGCTGAGCGGCCGCGCCGTCCTCTCGAGCCTCCGGCGGGTCGGACAGGACGCGGTCGAGGCCCGGGTGGTGAGCATGAGCCGCTCGCCCCAGGACGTGCGCCTCGACCCGCTCGACGGTGCCGGCTGGGCGGTCACCGACCTGCGCGGCACCCCGGCGCAGGCGGAGGGCGAGCTGCGCGGCGCCGAGGTCCGCACGCTGCGCACCGCCCCCGGGGTCGCCGGTGCGCCGACCGGCACGAGCACTCCGCGCCCGGCGGAGGAGGGCCGGTGATCGCGCTGGCCAACGCCCCGGTGAGCTACGGCGTCTTCGAGCTCGGCGCGAGCGCCGGCGGTCGACTGCCCGGGCCCGAGGAGCTGCTCGGCCTCGTCGCGTCAGCCGGGTACACCGGCATCGACTCCGGCCCGATCGGCATGTTCGGGCGGGGCGAGCGGCTGCGGGAGAACCTGCGCCGGCACGGCCTGGCGCTCGCCGGCGGCTGGGTCGACCTGCCGTTCGCCGACGACGCCGCCTTCACCGCTGCGCTGCCCGGCTACCGCGACGCCCTCGCGTTCTTCGCCGAGGCGGCACCGGTGAACCCCGGGCTCCCGCCCAAGCCCACCCTCGCCTGCTCCGGATCGGCGCAGCGGCGGGCGAACCCGGGGGGAGGGCCCGGCCTCGGGCTGCGACCCGCGGAGTGGGACCGGTACGCCGCGAACGTCGAGCACGCGGCGGCGCTCGCGGGCGAGCACGGGCTGGAGGTGACCTTCCACCACCACGCCTGCACCTTCGTCGAGACCCCGGAGGAGATCGACGAGCTGCTCGACCGCACGACGGTGGGCCTCACCCTCGACACCGGGCACCTCATCCTCGGCGGCGGCGACCCGCTCGACGGCCTCGCGCGCTGGGGGAGCCGGATCAACCACCTCCACCTCAAGGACGCCCGCAAGTCCGTGCTCGACGGCGTCGTCAGGGGCAAGGGCGACCTGCGCACCGTGTGGGCCGGCAAGGCCTTCGTCCCGCTCGGCACCGGCGACCTCGACGTGCCCGCCGTCGTCGAGGCGGTGCTCACCTCGGGTTACGCGGGCTGGCTCGAGGTCGAGCAGGACACCATCCCCGACCCCGCCGACCCGCCCGGTACCGCCCAGGCCGACCAGGTCCACAACCGCGAGGTCCTGCGGCGGTGGTTCCCGTGACCCGGGTGCGTCTCGCCGTCGTCGGGCTCGGCGGGATCGCGCAGAGCGTCCACCTGCCGCTCGTCGCCCGACGCTGGGACCTGTTCGAGCTCACCGCGCTCACCGACCTGTCCGCCGACCGCGCCGCGCGGCTCGGGCAGCGCTACGGCGTCCCGGCCGAGCGCCGGTTCGCCGACCTCGACGCGCTCCTCGCCGCCGTCGCCGGCGGGCTGCGCGTCGACGGCGTCGTCCTCGCCACGAGCGGGAGCCACGGCGACGCGCTGCTCCGCCTGGCCCGCGCGGGCATCCCGGTGCTGTGCGAGAAGCCGGTGGCGCTGAGCGTCGCGGAGGTCGACGCCGTCGAGCGGGAGCTGCGCGACCGTGGGCGCGACCCGCGCACGGCCGTCCTGGTCGGGTACATGAAGGAGTACGACCCGGCCGTCGCCCGGGCCAGGCAGGAGCTGGCCGGCCGACGCGTGCGGGCCGTGACCGTCGAGGTGCTCCACCCCGCCGACGACGCCCAGCTGCGGTTCGCCCGGCTGCTGCCACCGGCAGACGACGTCGACCCCGCCGTGCTCCACGCGGCGCAGCGGCCCACGGTCGAGGCCGTGGACCGGGCGGTGGGCGCCGGGGCGTCGGCATGGCTGCGCACGACGTACACGAACGTCGTGCTCGGCTCGATCGTCCACGACGTCTCCCTGCTGCGGCACCTCGCCGGCGGGGTGAGGGCCATCGACTCCGCCGCCCACTGGGGCGGGGTGCCCGGCTCCGTCCAGCTCACCGGGCACGTGGGGGCCGGCGCCCGGCTGCACCTCGGCTGGCACTTCATCGCCGACTACCCCGACTACCGCGAGACCGTCACCGTCCACCACGAGCAGGGCAGCGTGAGCCTGACCTTCGCCGTGCCCTACCTCCTCAACGTCGCGACCGAGCTCGTCGTCACGGCGCGCGCCGGGGATCTGGACGGAGAGGCGCGCACGACGTTGCGCTGGGCGCAGGAGGAGGCCTTCGAGAACGAGCTCGCGGCCTTCCACGCCATGGTCACCGAGAGGGCCGCGCCGTCCTCCGGGCTGGCCGAGGGCCGGGCGGACCTGCGCACCGGGCAGCGGGTGCTCGCGGCGCTCGCCCGGGCGCAGGGCGAGCCGGTGGGTGGGGAGGCCGGCCGGCCCTGACTGCACGCGAGCCGGTCCCGGGTCCGCCTTGATGTCGACCGCGGGCGAGACCGGCCATCGCGGGCGAGGTTCCACCCGCGCTCGCGAGGCTCGCGGGCGGTCGGATCTCGACGCCGGGGCGCGCGGGAGGACGGGGCGGTAGCGTCTGGCCATGGCACCGACGAAGAGCCCCGCCGTCGAGATCGACGTCGCCGGACGGCCCGTACGGATCACCAGCGGGGACAGGATCGTCTTCGCCGAGCCGGGGATCACCAAGCAGGACGTCGTCGAGTACTACCTCGCCGTCGGCGACGGCATCCTCCGTGCCCTGCGCGAGCGGCCGGTCACCCTCGAACGCTGGCCCAAGGGCGTGCGCGAGGGGATGAAGCGGGCCACCAGGAGCGACCCGCACGGTGACGCGTTCTACCAGAAGCGTGTCCCCGCGAAGGGTGTGCCGGACTGGATCGAGACGGTGGAGATCGCCTTCCCCAGCGGGCGCACGGCCGACGAGCTGTGCCCAACCGAGCTCGCCGCCGTCGCGTGGGCGGCGAACCTCGGCACCATCACGTTCCACCCCTGGCCGGTGCGCCGGGCCGACGTCGACCACCCCGACGAGATGCGCATCGACCTCGATCCTCAACCGGGGACCGACTTCGCCGACGCCGTCGAGGTGGCCGGGGTGGCGCGCGAGTACCTCGCGGAGCTGGGGTGGCGCGGCTTCCCCAAGACGTCGGGGAACCGCGGGGTGCACATCTACGTCCGGCTCGAGCCGCGGTGGGACTTCACCCAGGTGCGGCACGCGGCGATCGCCTTCGGCCGCGAGCTCGAGCGGCGGATGCCCGGCAAGGTGACGACGAACTGGTGGAAGGAGGAGCGCGGGGAGACGATCTTCGTCGACTACAACCAGAACGCCCGCGACCGTACGATCGCCAGCGCCTACAGCATCCGCCCGCTCGCGCACGCGCCGGTCTCCGCGCCGGTCACCTGGGACGAGCTGCCCGACGTCGACCCCCGCGACCTCACCGTGCGCACCATGCCCGCGCGCTTCGCCGCGCTCGGCGACCTGCACGCCGAGATCGACGACGTCGCCCACGACCTCACGCCGCTCCTCGAGCTCTTCGCGGCGCAGGAGAAGGAAGGGCTGGGGGACATGCCCTACCCGCCGGAGTACCCGAAGATGCCCGGCGAGCCCTCCCGGGTCCAGCCCTCCCGAGCCCGCAAGCCCGACTGACCCCTTCCCTCTTCCGCCGAGCGCTTGATCGCGCGTGGCCGGGGCCGGGACGCGGAACTCGGCTGTCGTGCGGAAGTCGGCTGTCGGCGGGAAGTCGGCTGTCGTGCGGAAGTCGGCTGTCGGCGGGAAGTCGGCTGTCGCGCGGAGATCGGCTGTCGGCACAAAAACTCGACTGTGACGGGGGAAAGTGCTGGTCAGGGGAGGCTTTCCTTGCTGGACAGGGGTGGTGGGCGGCGTGAAGATCGAGCCATGGGCAGGCTCCTCGCCGGCATGCGCCACTACCCGATGGTCCTCGCGACGATCATCGTCGCGGGCGTCGGGGGCGTGCTCGAGGGGGCCGGGCAGCAGACCGCGGCCCGCTGGGTGATCTCCGCCTTCGCCGTCGTCGTCGCGCTGCTCCAGGCGCGCGGGATGGTGCGGGACCTGCGCGCCGGCAGCTACGGCGTCGACCTCCTCGCGGTCACCGCGATCGGCTCGACCGTCGCGGTGGGGGAGTACTGGGCCGCGCTCGTCGTGTGCCTCATGCTCTCCGGCGGTGAGGCGCTGGAGGACTACGCCGCCCGGCGTGCGCGGCGCGAGCTCACCGGTCTGCTGGAGAACGCCCCGCACACCGCCCACCGGCTCGACGACGCGGGCGGGCTCACCGACCTGCCCGTCGACGAGGTCGCGGTCGGGGACCGGCTCCTCGTGCGGCCCTTCGAGGTCGTCCCGGTCGACGGCGTCCTCGAGTCCGACGGCGCGAGCCTCGACGAGTCCTCGCTCACCGGTGAGTCGATCCCCGTCGACAAGTTCCGCGGCGACCAGCTGCTCTCCGGCGCGGTCAACGGCGCGGAGGCCATCGAGCTGCGCGCGACCGCCCTCGCCGCCGAGTCGCAGTACCAGCGGATCATCGCGCTCGTGCGCGAGGCGCAGGAGTCGCGTGCGCCGTTCGTCCGGCTCGCCGACCGGGTCGCCGTGCCGTTCACCCTCTTCGCCCTCGCCCTGGCCGCCGGGGCCTGGATCGTCTCGGGGGAGCCGGTCCGGCTGGCCGAGGTGCTCGTCGTCGCCACCCCCTGCCCGCTCATCATCGCCGCCCCCGTCGCGTTCCTCGGCGGGATGTCCCGCTCGGCCCGCCTGGGCGTCATCGTCAAGAGCAGCGGCACGCTCGAGCAGCTCGCCCGCACCCGCACCGTCGCCTTCGACAAGACCGGCACGCTCACCTACGGTGTCCCGCGCGTCACCTCGGTCCACGCGGAGCAGGGCGGCGAGGACGAGCTGCTCGCCCTCGCCGCGTCGGTCGAGCAGTACTCCGGCCACCCGCTGGCCGCCGCCGTCGTGGCCGCCGCCCAGGCCGGAGGCGCCGCCCTGCCCGCCGCCCACGACATCACCGAGATCCCGGCGAACGGGGTCCGTGGCATCGTCGACGGCCGTTTCGTCGCCGTCGGCAGCGCGAGGTTCGTCGCCCAGGAGACGGGCGCCGAGCCGCCCCACCCGCCCGAGGGGCACACCGGCGTGCACGTCGCCGTCGACGGCCGCTACGCCGGGTATGTCGCCTTGGCCGACGAGCTGCGCGCCGAGACGCCCGTGACGATGGCAGCCCTCCACCGCGTCGGGGTGCGCAGCACGATGATGCTCACCGGCGACAGCGAGCACGTGGCCCGGCACATCGCCGCCCAGGCGGGCATCGACGACGTGCGCGCCGAGCTCCTCCCGCAGGACAAGGTCGACGCCGTTCGCTCGGCCCGGCCCCGCCCGGTGATGATGGTCGGTGACGGCGTCAACGACGCCCCGGTCCTCGCCGCGGCGGACGTCGGCGTGGCGATGGGCGCGCGGGGGGCGAGCGCGGCGAGCGAGTCGGCCGACGTCGTCATCACCCTCGACGACCTCTCCCGCGTGGCCCGTGCCGTCTACGTCGGCCGCCGCACGATGCGGGTGGCGTGGCAGTCGATCGGCATCGGGGTGTCACTGTCGGTGGGGCTCATGATCGTCGCGGCGTTCGGGGTCCTGCCCGCGCTCGCCGGGGCCTGGCTGCAGGAGCTCGTCGACCTCACGTGCATCCTGTGGGCGCTGCTGGCGGTACGGCCCGGGCGCCGCGAGCGCGCCGAGGTCGCCCGCCTCGCCGCGGACACCGGCGTCTCCGCCCCGCGGGCCTCGGCCGAGTCCGTCGCCGCCTGAGCCTCAGCCGAGGACGTCGGCGAGGTCGTAGCGCACCGGCACCTCGAGCTGCTCGTAGGTGCACGACTCCGGCTCACGGTCCGGGCGCCAGCGCCGGAACTGGCCGCTGTGGCGGAAGCGGGTGCCTTCCATGTGGTCGTAGGCGACCTCGACGACGCGCTCGGGGCGCAACGGCACGAACGACAGGTCCTTGCCCGCGCTCCAGCGGCTCTGCGCGCCGGGCAGCCGGTCCTTCTCGTGGGCTGCTGCGTCGGCCCACTCCGCCCACGGGTGCTCCTCGCCCTCGGCGAGGCGCAGCGGCGCGAGCTCCTCCACGAGCTCGGCGCGCCGCTTCATGGTGAAGGAGGACGTGACGCCGACGTGCTGGAGCCGGCCGTCCTCGTTGTACAGCCCGAGGAGCAGCGAGCCGACGACGTCGCCGCTCTTGTGCCGGCGGTACCCGGCGACGACGCAGTCGGCCGTGCGCTCGTGCTTCGTCTTGAGCATGACCCGCTTGCCCGGCTGGTAGCCGAGCCCGAGCGGCTTGGAGACGACGCCGTCGAGCCCGGCGCCCTCGAACTGGTCGAGCCACTGCCGGGCCAGCGCGGTGTCCCGGGTGGCGCGGGTGAGGTGGACCGGGGCCTGCGCGCCGGCGAGTGCCGCCTCGAGCCGGGCGCGCCGCTCGGACATGGGCAGCCCGGTGAGGTCCTCGTCGCCCAGGGCGAGCAGGTCGAAGGCGACGAAGGAGGCCGGGGTCTCGGCCGCCAGCCTCCGCACGCGGGACTCGGCGGGGTGGATCCGCTGGAGGAGCGCCTCGAAGTCGAGCCTGTCGCCGGTGACGACGACGATCTCCCCGTCGACGACGCAGCGCTCGGGCAGCTGGGCGCGCACCGCCTCGACGAGCTCGGGGAAGTAACGGGTCATCGGCCGCTCGTTGCGGCTGCCGATCTCGACGTCGTCCCCGTCGCGGAAGACGATGGAGCGGAAGCCGTCCCACTTGGGCTCGTAGAGGTACTCGCCCTCGGGGACGTCCGGGACGGACTTGGCCAGCATCGGCGCGACCGGCGGCAGCAGCGGGAGGTCCATCCCGCCGACGCTAGTGCGCGCGGTTCCCGTGCGCGAGGGAGTTGCGGGCTCGCGTCGGAGGCCATGGGGAGAAGGACCCGTGAACAGGTGTCCCCATACCGGTGTCGTGCCGCGCTGACCTGGGCTAACCTCGCCCCGTTCGCTCCCTCCAGGTCGAAAGGACCCACAGTGACCACCCCTCCGCCGCCGTACCAGCCGCCGCAGCCCGGCCATGGCCAGCCGCAGGTCCCGCCTCCTCCGCCGGCCTACTCCCAGGGTGGTCAGCCGTGGGGCTACGAGACACCCGGAGCGCCCCAGGGACAGCCCGGTCAGTCGCCGAAGGGCTTCTTCGCGGCGCTGTTCGACTGGCGTTTCCAGACCCTCATCACCCCGCAGATCGTCAGCTGGGTCTACCTCGTGGGGATGGTGCTGATCGGCCTGTACTGGCTGGGCTTCGTCGTCGTCGGCTTCGCGACCGAGCCGGTCATCGGCATCCTCGCCCTCGTCTTCGGGCCGGTCTTCGTCATCATCTCCCTCGCGCTGTTCCGCATGACGCTGGAGTTCTACTTCGCGCTCGTGCGGATGTCGGACGACGTGCACCGCGGTGAGGGCACCGTGCGCCGCTGACCCCGCCCCCGCTCGACGACGAACCCCGCGCCCGGACCTCCGGGCGCGGGGTTCGTCGCGTGAGGGCTCAGGACAGGAGGAGGGCGAGGTCCGCGACGTCCTGCGCGACGGCGTGCGCGCCGTCCTCCTCACCGGGGCGGCCGTAGCCCCACCGGACGAGGACGGTCGGCAGGCCGTGCTCGCCGGCGCCGTCGACGTCGTGGTGGCGGTCCCCGACCATGACGGCGCGTGAGACGTCGACGCCGCGGGCGCGCAGGCCGGCGAGCGCGTCCTCGACGATGTCGGCCTTGCGGGCGCGCGACTCGTCGTCCGAGGCGCCGCACAGCACGGTGAAGTACCGGTCCAGGCCGGCGTCCTGGAGGATGACGACGGCGAGGGAGCGGCGCTTGGAGGTCGCCAGGGCGAGCGGCACGCCGCGCGCGTGCAGGTCGCGCACGAGGTCCGCCATCCCCGGGAAGACCGGGGCGTGGAGCATGCGCTCGTTGTAGCGCGCGCGGTAGTCGGCGACGACGGCGTCGAGCTGCTCCTCGGCCACGCCCGCGAGCGTGCGGAAGCCCTCCCGGATCGGCGGGCCGACGAAGCGCAGGAGCTCGGAGGGGGACTGCGCGGGGTAGCCGAACGCGGCGAGTGTCTCGGCGATCGAGGCGGTGATGGCCGGGCCGGAGTCGCTGATCGTGCCGTCGAGGTCGAGCAGCACGGCGCTGGGGCGCATCGGCTCGAGGGCGGGGGCGGTGAGGGCGGGGGAGCTGTGCGGCGTCACTCGTCGTCCTGGTGTCGGGGTCGGGGTCTGCCGTCCAGGGTCGCACCTTTCCGCCCGGCGGTGCGATGACGCCTGTCACGGCCGCTCGCCGCAGACGTCCGACTCGTCCGTTAGTGTGACCTGGACAACTCGATACGCCGCCAACGCGCGGCGGGAGAGTCCCGCCCCGGCGGGCGCCGAAGGAGCACGTCCTCCCGCCAATCTCTCAGGCCCCCCTACCGCCGCGATCAGGCAACTCTGGAAAGCAGCGCGACCTCTCGCGCTCACCGACGGTGCAAGCGACTCCTCGCGAAACTCTCAGGTCACGTGACAGAGCGGGACGGACATCCCCGAGGAGCCGCATGTCCACGACCCCCGTGCCCACCACCCGGGCCGCCGAGCACGCGTTCGCCGACCGCCACATCGGCCCGCGTCCCGCCGACACGCGCGCGATGCTCGACGCGCTCGGACACGCCGACTGGAGCCGGATCGTGGGGTCCGTCCCCGCGGGCATCCGGCACGAGCGCCCGCTCGAGCTGCCCCCCGCGCGCAGCGAGGCCGAGGTCCTCGCCCGGTTGCGCGAGCTCGCGGCACGCAACGTCCAGCGCGTCCAGATGATCGGGCAGGGCTACTACGACACCCACACCCCGCAGGTCATCCAGCGCGGCGTCCTGGAGTCCCCGGCCTGGTACACCGCCTACACGCCCTACCAGCCGGAGATCTCCCAGGGCCGCCTCGAGGGGCTGCTCAACTTCCAGACCGCCGTCGCCGACCTCACCGGCCTGCCCGTCGCGAACGCCTCGCTGCTCGACGAGGCCACCGCCGTCGCCGAGGCCGTGCTCCTCATGCAGCGGGCGAACAAGGCCTCCACGGCCGCGACCGTCGTCCTGGACGCCGAGCTCCACCCGCAGACCCTCGCCGTCACCCGGGCGCGCGCCGAGGCGGTCGGCATCTCCGCCGTCGTCGCCGACCTCGACGGCGGCCTGCCGCACCTGCCGGACGGGCTCACCGGCCTCGTCCTCCAGCAGCCGGGGACCTCGGGCCGGCTGCGCGACCACGCCCCGCTCATCGCCCGGGCCAAGGAGCTCGGCGCGTTGGTCGCCGTCGCCGCCGACCTCCTCGCGCTCACGCTCATCACCCCGCCGGGGGAGCAGGGCGCCGACGTCGCCGTCGGCTCCGCCCAGCGCTTCGGCGTCCCGCTCTTCTTCGGTGGCCCGCACGCCGCGTTCATGGCGGTGCGCGCCGGCCTGGAGCGCCAGCTGCCCGGCCGGCTCGTCGGGGTGTCCAAGGACAGCGCGGGACGCACGGCGCTGCGCCTGGCCCTCCAACCGCGCGAGCAGCACATCCGCCGGGAGAAGGCGACGAGCAACATCTGCACCGCCCAGGCGCTGCTCGCCGTCGTCGCCGGCATGTACGCCGTCCACCACGGGCCCGAGGGTCTGCGGGCGGTCGCCCGGCACGCCCATGGCGCCGCCCGCGCCCTCGCCCGCCGGCTCGCGGGCGGCGGTGTCGACGTCGTCCACGAGGACTTCTTCGACACGGTGACCGTCCGAGTGCCGGGCCGGGCCGCCGTCGTCGTCGCGGAGGCCGAGCGGCGCGGGGTCAACCTGCGGCTCGTGGACGCCGACCACGTCGGCGTCTCCTGCGACGAGACGACCACCCCCGACCACCTCGCCGCGGTGCTCGCCGCCTTCGGGGTCGACGGCGACCGGACCGCCGGTGGCTTCGAGATCCCCGCGGCCCTGCGCCGCACGAGCGACTTCCTCACTCACCCGACCTTCCACGCCCACCGCTCCGAGACGCAGATGACGCGCTACCTGCGGCGGCTCGCGGACCGTGACCTCGCGCTGGACCGGACGATGATCCCGCTCGGCTCGTGCACGATGAAGCTCAACGCGGCCACCGAGATGCGGGCGATGCTGTGGCCCGGGTTCGCCTCGATCCACCCCTTCGCGCCGGACCACCAGACGGCGGGCTGGCGCGAGCTCATCGCCGAGCTCGAGGCCTGGCTCGCCGAGGTCACCGGCTACGACCGCGTCTCCGTGCAGCCGAACGCCGGCTCCCAGGGCGAGCTCGCCGGCCTGCTCGCCATCCGCGGCTACCACCGCTCGCGCGGGGCGGCCGAGCGCACCGTGTGCCTCGTCCCCGCCTCCGCGCACGGTACGAACGCCGCCTCGGCGGTGCTCGCCGGGATGCGGGTGGTCACCGTGCGGACGGCGGAGGACGGCTCGATCGACCTCAGCGACCTGCACACCAAGCTCGCCGAGCACGGCCCACGGCTCGCGGCGATCATGCTCACCTACCCCTCGACGCACGGCGTGTTCGACACCGAGGTGCGGGAGGTGTGCGAGGCGGTCCACGCCGCCGGCGGCCAGGTGTACGTCGACGGCGCGAACCTCAACGCGCTCATCGGCCTCGCCCAGCCGGGGGAGTTCGGCGGGGACGTCTCACACCTCAACCTCCACAAGACCTTCTGCATCCCGCACGGCGGCGGCGGGCCCGGCGTGGGACCGGTCGCCGTGCGCGAGCACCTCGCTCCGTTCCTCCCCGGGGACGCCGCCGCCCCGGACGGCGACGGCGGGCTCCCGGTCTCCGCGAGCCGCTACGGCTCGGCCGGGGTGCTCATGATCTCGTGGGCCTACATCGCCCTCATGGGCGCCGACGGGCTCGCCGCCGCCACCCGCAACGCGCTGCTCGCCGCGAACTACGTCGCCCGCCGCCTCGACGCGTACTTCCCGGTGCTCTACACGGGCGCGGACGGGCTCGTCGCCCACGAGTGCATCCTCGACCTGCGCGACCTCACCAAGCGCTCGGGCGTCACCGCCGAGGACGTCGCCAAACGGCTCATCGACTACGGCTTCCACGCCCCGACGCTCTCCTTCCCGGTGGCCGGCACGCTCATGGTCGAGCCGACCGAGAGCGAGGACCTCGCCGAGCTCGACCGGTTCGTCGAGGCGATGGCGAGCATCCACGGGGAGATCGAGCAGGTCCTCGACGGGCAGGTCGCGCTCGCCGAGAGCCCGGTGCGCCTCGCCCCGCACCCCGCCGCGGACGTCGCCACCGACACCTGGGACCGTGCCTACAGCCGCGACCAGGCCGCCTTCCCGGTGCCCGGGCTGCGGCAGGACAAGTACTTCCCGCCGGTGAGCCGGATCGACAACGCCTACGGGGACCGCAACCTCATGTGCAGCTGCCCGCCCGCCGCGGCCTTCGAGGAGGCGTGATGGACCAGGTGACCGCGCTCCGCGAGGAGCACGAGGCGCTCGGCGCCCGGATGACGAGCTTCGCCGGGTGGCTCATGCCGCTGCACTACGGCTCCCAGCTGAGCGAGCACCGCGCCGTGCGCGAGGCCGCCGGGCTCTTCGACCTCAGCCACATGGGCACCGTGTGGGTGAGCGGGCCGCAGGCCGCGGCGCTGCTCGACCACGCCGTCGTCGGCTCGATCTCCACGCTCGAGGTCGGCCAGGCGAAGTACACGCTCCTGTGCACGCCCGAGGGCGGGATCGTCGACGACCTCATCGTCTACCGGGTGGGCCCCGAGCGGTTCCTCACCGTGCCGAACGCCGCGAACACCAGGGCCGTCGTCCAGGCGCTGCGCGAGCGCGGCGCGGGGCCGGACGCCGAGGTGCAGGACGCGACCGGCTCGACCGCGCTGCTCGCCGTCCAGGGGCCGCGCGCCGCCGAGATCCTCGCCGGCCTCGTCCCCGAGCCGCTCACGGACCTGCGCTACTACCGGGCCCGGACGACGACGGTGGCCGGCCACGAGGTGCTGCTCGCCCGCACCGGCTACACCGGCGAGGACGGGTTCGAGATCCTCCTGCCCGCCGAGGAGGCCGTCGAGCTGTGGCGCACCCTGCTCTCCGTCGGCCGCGGGGCGGGCCTCGTGCCCGCCGGGCTCGCCGCCCGCGACTCCCTGCGCCTGGAGGCGGCGATGCCGCTGTACGGGCACGAGCTCGGCCTCGACGTCGACCCGTTCACCGCCGGCCTCGGCGGGGTGGTGGGACTGCGCCGCAAGACGGCCGAGTTCGTCGGTCGCGCGGCCCTCGAGCGCCTCCGCGCCGCCCACGAGGTGCGCGAGCCGGGACGGCGGGTCCTCGTCGGCCTCGCCGGCTCGGGACGCCGCGCCGCCCGCGAGGGCAGCGCCGTCGTCCGCGAGGGGCGGGAGGTCGGCGTCGTCACCTCCGGTCTGCCCAGCCCCACGCTCGGACACCCGATCGCGCTCGCCGTCGTCGACCCCGACGTCGCGGCGGTGGGCACCGAGGTGGAGGCCGACGTGCGCGGCTCGCGCGAGCCGTTCACCGTGGTCGAGCGTCCGTTCTACCGTCGTCCCTGAGCACGTCCCCGACCCCGAGGAGCACCTGTGGCCACCATCCGTCCCGACCTCAAGTACACCGCCGAGCACGAGTGGCTCGACGACTCCGACTCGCCGGTGCGCATCGGCATCACGACCGTGGCCACCGAGGCGCTCGGCGACATCGTCTACCTCGACCTGCCTGGCGTCGGCACGGAGGTGACGGCGGGGGAGACGTGCGGTGAGGTCGAGTCGACGAAGTCGGTCTCCGACCTGTACGCGCCGGTGACCGGGACGGTCGTCGAGGTCAACGGGGAGGCGGTCGAGGACCCCTCGCTCGTCAACCGCGAGCCCTTCGAGGGCGGCTGGCTCTTCGCCGTCGAGGTCACCGAGGAGGGCGCCCTGCTCTCGGCCGAGGAGTACGCCGAGACCGCCGGCGCCGACATCGCCGACTGACCCCGCGATCGCCCCACCCACCCCCGCGCCCCCCACCCCCGCGCCCACCCACCCCCGCGCCCACCCACCCACCCCAGCCCCCTCCCCGCGACAGCCGACTTCCGCGCGAGAGCCGACTTCCGCGCGACAGCGGACTTCCGCGCGAGAGCCGACTTCCGCGCGAGAGCCGACTTCCGCGCGAGAGCCGACTTCCGCGCGTGCGGGCGGCCACGGCTCAGGCCGTCGGACGCGCCCAGGTGAGGGTGTACCGGTAGTAGAACCGTCGGCGCGCCCGCGCGGCCGGGAGCAGCTCACGGGCAGCAGCGCGCACCTCGGCGAACGACTCCGCGGGGTCGGTCACCGCAACCCCGACCTCCCCCTGGGCGCGCCGCACCGCGTCGACCAGCCGCACCGGGAGCACCTGCGCTCCCGACAGCGCCCAGTCCGCCGCGGACCGCGTCGCCGCGAGCCCCACCACCCGCAGCTCACCACCCGGCGACACGAGCTCTGCGAGCCGCCGGAGCGCCGGGCGCAGCGGCAGGTGGTGCAGCGTCGCGACGCAGCACACGGTGTCGAAGAGCCCGAGCGTGCGCGCGTCGTCGTCGAGCAGGCCGCAGGCCAGGACCTGCGCGCCCCCGCCCACACGCGCCCGGGCCCGCGCCACCGCTGCCGGGTCCGGGTCGATCCCCACGGCCTCCCGCGCGACGGGGGCGAGCCGCTCGAGGAGGAGCCCCTCGCCGCACCCGACGTCGAGCACCCGGCCGCCCCGGCGCCGGGCAGCGGCCACGAGCTCGCCGTGGAAGGCGGTGTTGTGGTTCCAGTACGACGACGGCGCCATCGTCGAGAGGCTAGGGCAGTCACCTCCGCGCCGGGCGAGAACGGCGGCGTTTCGTCGGCGATCCGCGTCGTCGGCGAGCCACGTCCGCGGGTTCCTGCCACGCTACCGGCGTGGCAGACACGGACGACGACGCAGCCCTCGCCGGCATCGCGCGCGACCTCTACGCGCTGCTCCCGGCGGAGTTCGTCACCGCCCGCAACTCACGCGCCGCCGAGGTACGACGCGCGGGCGAGCGCGCCCTCGCGACCCGCGTCAAGGTGCTGCCCAAGCCGTCGGTCCCCGCCTGGGCGGTGGGTCTCGTCGCCCGGGAGGAGCCCGACGACCTCGACACCCTCGGTGAGCTCGGCGCCGAGCTACGGGTGGCCCAGGCCTCGGCGAACCCCCTCGAGCTGCGCGCGCTCGGCAAGCGCCGCCGTCAGCTCGCCGCGGCGCTCACCCGCACCGCAGCGCGCCTGGCCGAGGAGCGCGGCGTTCCGCTCTCGGCGGCCGCGCAGGAGCAGGTCGAGCTCACCTGGCAGGCCGTCGTCATCGAGCCGGCGGCCGAGCGCGCCGTCCGCAGCCTGCTCCTCGTGCGCACGCTCGCACCCGGCGACCTCGGCGGCGTCGCCCTCGACGGCGCCCTCGCCGTCCCCGTCGAGGGCGTCACGATCGACGAGGACGACGCCGCCGACGACCAGCCCGCAGCCCCGCCCCGCCGTCGGGCGGCCACCGCGAGGACGTCCCGCGGCGACGACGAAGGACAAGGGCGCCGGACCGGTGCGCAAGGCGCGCGGGCAGCCAGGGCCAGAGCGACGGGCGGGAAGCAGCGACCGACCGTCGTCGAGCCGCCGGAGCGCGAGGCCGACGAGGGCTCGGCCCGCGACGACGCTCGCGAGACCCGCCGCGCCGAGCGGGACCTGCGCGCCCGGGAGCGCGTCGCGGAGCAGGCGCGGGCGGACCGCGAGGAGGCGCAGGAGGAGCTCGCGCGGGTCGAGGCGCGCGTGCTCCAGGTCGCGACGCGCGCCGAGGAGCTGCGCCGGGAGCTCGAGAACGTCGAGGAGGAGCTCGAGGAGCTGGACGAGGAGCGCGCCGCAGCCCAGGAGGAGCGGGAGGACGCCGAGGACCGCGAGGCCACTGCCCTGCGCGCGGTGGAGGAGGCGCGCGGGCGTCTCGCCGGCCTCGCGGGGGAGTAAAGGTTGGCCCCAGGGCCCCGCACCGGGCAGGCTGGCGCTATCGACAACGAAGGAGGTCCCGCAATGGACGAGACCACGCCCAGCGCGCCGGAGGCGGCCAAGGACGCCGCAGTGACGGCGAAGGACAAGATGCGCGAGTCGCTCGAGCGCAAGAAGGCTCGGGAGCACGTCGCCAACCAGTCCCGCCCCAACGACGGCTCCGTGCACGGCAGCCAGGTCAACGGTGGCGGCAAGCGCACCTTCCGGCGCAAGTCGGGCTGAGACTCAGCCCTCGACGGCGAGCCGCAGCTCGCCGAAGGCCGCGGCGAGCTGGGGCGGAGTGACGTGGGCGTTGAGCCCGCTCGGGTTGGGCAGCACCCACACCCGCGTCCGCCCCAGCCGCTCCGGCTGCTCCCCGTACGTCGCACGCGGCCGGTCGAAGGCCGTGCGGTAGGCGGTCACCCCGAGGACGGCGAGCCACTGCGGCTCATAGGTCACGACGTCGTCGACCAGCCGCCGTCCCCCGGCGTGCAGCTCCTCGGCGGAGAGCTCGGCCGCGGTCGCCGAGGCGCGCTCCACGACGTTCGTCAGCCCCAGTCCCAGGGCGAGCAGCTCCTCCTGCTCGGCGGGCGCGAGCTGCCGCGGGGTGAAGCCCGAGCGGTGCAGCGCCGGCCAGAACCGGTTCCCCGGCCGGGCGAAGTGGTGGCCGGTCCAGGCCGAGTACAGCCCCGGGTTGATCCCGCAGAACAGCACGCGCAGCCCTGGGGCGAGGAGCGTCGGCAGGGTGCGGTCCGCCGCGGCGGCGAGCTCATCGCGGGTGGGGCGACCGTGGGCGGGCACGGGACGACCCTATGTGACGTCCACCGGTGAAGATCGTCGATGGTCACGCGGAAATGTGACGTGTTCCATTGGTGTAGATTTCTTGCGATTCCTGTGGGATGATGGTAAATGCTGGCTCGCGGAGGTCGGGCGCGTTCACCGGATGTGGACTGCGAATTCCTCCGGGTCCTCGGCCCCGTTCGAGAATGGTCCGCAAGGTCCGGAATCGTGCGGAGCGGATGAATCGAGGCAGGCGTCGGCCCCCGCCGACGACGAGCGTGGTGTTACTTTCTTCGAAGGGTACGCATTGAATTTCTCCGCCGGTCAGGTCGTCGTTCATCCGCATCACGGTCCCGCCACGGTCAAGAAGATTTTCACTCGTTCCATCAGAGGTGAGCTCAGGAGCTATATCCGGCTCGCCGTCCCGCAGGCCGACCTCGAGGTCTCGATCCCCGTCGACCAGGCGGAGGAGATCGGTGTCCGCTCCGTCGTCGACGCGGCCGGCGTCCGGGAGGTCGTCTCGGTCCTGCTCGACGAGAGCGAGGACTACGAGAAGGTCTGGGCACGCCGGATCAAGGCCAACGCCGAGCGGCTGCGCACGGGCAACCTGCGCACGGTCGCCGGTCTCATCCGCGACCTCACCCGGCAGAACGAGGAGAAGCGCCTCGCCTTCGGTGAGACCAAGCTCCTGCGTGACGCGATGGCTCCGTTCGTCGCCGAGCTGTCCATCGTCCTGGACATGCCGGCCAAGGACGTCGAGGCCATCGTCGTGGCCGCCGTCGTCGAGGGCGTGCGCCCCGAGCTGCCGGAGCTTGAGCTCGCCACCGCGAGCTGAACGTCCGCCACGAGGCCGACGACGCACCCGTGCGTCGTCGGCCTCGTGCGTGCCCGCCCCAGCGCGACCTAGGCTTGGTGCCCATGAGACTCGGTGACCTCGCTTCCGCGCTGGACCTCGCTGCCCCTGCCGGGGCCGAGGAGATCGAGGTGCGCGGCGCCACGCACCAGGCCGACTGGGCGCGCCCCGGGGACGTGTTCGTCGCGGTCCGCGGCGCGCGCGCCGACGGGCACCGGTTCATCGCCGACGCCGTCGCGCGCGGCGCCGTCGCCGTCCTCGGCGAGGGCCTGCCCGACGACGTCACCTGCCCCGTCCCGTACCTGCGCGTCCCCTCCGCCCGGGCGGCCCTCGCCGACGCCGCGGCGACGCTCGCGGGGCACCCGAGCCGCGGGCTCACGGTGCTCGGCGTCACCGGCACCGACGGCAAGACGACGACGTCGTCTCTCGCGCGGCACCTCCTGCGCAGCGCCGGCCGCCCCACCGGCCTGCTGTCGACCGTCGGCTACGAGCTGCCCGACGGCGTGCTGCGCCAGCCGCCCGCCCACTTCACCACCCCCGAGGCGCCGCAGGTGCAGCAGATCCTGCGCGACATGGTCGACGCCGGTGCGACGCACGCCGTCGTCGAGGCCTCGAGCCACGCGCTGGCCCTGGACCGGGTGCGGGGCGTCGACTTCGACGTCGCCATCTGGACCAACCTCACCGGGGAGCACCTCGACTTCCACGGGACGATGGAGCAGTACTTCGCCGACAAGGCGCTGCTCGTGCAGCGCGCCCGCCACGCCGTCCTCAACGCCGACGACGCGTGGACCGAGCAGCTCATCCCGATGGCGGCGAGCCACGTCACCTACAGCGCCGAGGGCCGCCCGGCGGACTGGTGGGCCTCCGACGTCGTCGAGGGCGCGGACGACCTGCGCTTCACCGTGCACGGCCCGGACGGCACCGTCCAGGCCACGCTGCCGATGATCGGTCGCTTCAACGTCGCCAACGCGCTCGCCGCGATGGCGGGCGTCCACGCCACCGGGGTCGGGCTCGCGGAGCTGGTCGCCGGCCTCGCGACGTTCCCGGGCGTCGCCGGCCGGATGGAGATGGCCGACCGCGGCGCGGACGACCCGCGCGTCATCATCGACTTCGCGCACACGCCGCCGAGCCTGGAGAAGGCCCTGGAGACGGTGCGGGTGACCACCGACGGACGGCTGTGGGTGGTGCTCGGCTCCGCCGGCGGGCCGCGCGACCCCTCCAAGCGGGCACCCCTCGGTGAGGTCGCGACCCGCCTGGCCGACGTCGCCGTCTTCACCGAGGAGGACCACCGCGACACGCCGCTGGTGGAGATCCTGGACGAGATGGAGCGCGGCGCGCGGGAGGCCGGACGGAGCAACTTCCGCAGCATCGGCGACCGGCGCGAGGCGATCCGCCACGCCGTCACCGAGGCGGGTCCGCAGGACACCGTCGTGCTCGCGGGGAAGGGTCCGGAGGAGACGCTCGAGCGGGACACCGAGACCATCGCCTGGGACGAGATGGCCGAGGCCCACGCCGCCCTGGCCCTGCGCCACCGCGCGGACTGAGGACGCCCGGACAGAACTCCGCTCTCACGCGGAACCCCGCTCACGCCCGGACAGAACTCCGCTCTCGCGCGCAAGTCCGCTCTCGCGCGCAACTCCGCTCTCGCGCGCAAGTCCGCTCTCGCGCGGAAGTCGGCTCTCGCGCGGAAGTCGGCTCTCGCGCGGAAGTCGGCTGTCGCGCGGAAGTCGGCTGTCGGCGGGGAGGAGGGGAGGCCACCCCCTCCCCGCCGACAGCGGGATCCTGCGCGTCAGTCCAGGCGGCGGGTCCTGCCGAGGTCGGCGAACCACAGGGCGCTGTCCTTGGGGATCCGCTCGAGCGTCTCGTAGTCCACCCGGACGATCCCGAACCGCTTGGAGTACCCGTAGCCCCACTCGAAGTTGTCGAGCAGGGACCACACGAAGTACCCGCGCACGTCCGCGCCCGCGTCGACGGCGTCGAGCACCGCCCCGACGTGGTCGCGGACGTAGGCCACCCGCTTCTCGTCGTGCACCGCCAGCCCGCCCGGCTGCGAGGCGTCGGGCACCACCTCGTCGGCGAACGCCGCACCGTTCTCGGTGATCATGAGCGGCAGGTCCGGGTACCTCCGGTGCAGGTCCAGGAGCAGCTCGGTGAGGCCGGCAGGCTCGATGTTCCAGCCCATCTCCGTGTAGGGGCCGGGCTGCGGCGGGAACTCCACCCGTTCGGCGCCCGGCCACGGGGAGGCAGCCGCCCCCTTGTGCCCGTCGGCCGTGAGGCGCTCGGAGCGACCGTCCCACAGCCGCACGGCGGTGGTGGAGTAGTAGTTGACGCCGAGCACGTCGATCGGCTGGTGGATCGCCTCGGCGTCCCCGTCGCGCACGAAGGCCCAGTCGGTCACCGAGGCGGTGTCCTCGATGACGTCGGTCGGGTACCCGCCCTCGAGCATCGGCTGGAGGAACACCCGGTTGGCGAGGCCGTCGATCTGGCGCACGGCGTCGTCCTCGCCCCGCAGGACGTGGAAGTTCAGCGTCACCGAGTAGTCCGGGTCCCCGGACACCTCGCTGCGCAGCGCCTGCAGTGCCAGGCCGTGGCCGAGGTTGAGGTGGTGGACGGCGGCCAGGGCAGCCGCGTGCTCGGTGCGGCCGGGCGCGTGCGCCCCGGAGGCGTAGCCCAGGTAGGCGCTGCACCACGGCTCGTTGAGGGTGGTCCAGGTGGACACCCGGTCCCCGAGCCGCTTGCCCATGATCGCGGCGTAGTCCGCGAACGCGGAGGCGGTGTCGCGCGCCGGCCAGCCGCCGTTGTCCTCCAGGGCCTGCGGCAGGTCCCAGTGGTAGAGCGTGGCCACCGGGCGGATGCCGCGCTCGAGCAGGCCGTCGACCAGCCGGTCGTAGAAGTCGAGCCCGGCGGTGTTGGCCTCACCGCGCCCGGTCGGCTGGATCCGTGGCCACGCCACGGAGAACCGGTAGGCCTGCAGCCCGAGCTCGGCCATGAGGTCGAGGTCCTGGTCGAAGCGGTGGTAGTGGTCGCAGGCGACGTCCCCGGTGTCCCCGTTCCACACCCGGCCGGGGGTGTGGCTGAAGGTGTCCCAGATGCTCGGGCCGCGCCCGTCCTCCCGGGCCGCGCCCTCCACCTGGTAGGACGCCGTGGCCGAGCCGAGGACGAACCCCTCGGGCAGCGCGCGGGTCATCGGGCCACCTCCAGTCGGACGGTGCCGTCGGTGGCGGGCACGGCCTCGCCGCCGGCGAGCCGGGCCCGGAAGGCCGTGGCCGGGGTGGCGGTCACGCTCACGCCGTCCTCACCGTGCACGACGGCGAAGCGCACCTCGGTCCCGTCCAGCGGGTTGGTCACGCGCACCTCGCGGTCCTCCTCACCGGGGTAGACGGTGACGAGCGCGTCGGCGGTGTAGTTCCGCTCGGTGTCGGTCGCGCCCGGCGTGGTGACGAGCACGGCCCCCTCGCGCACCCACAGGGGCACGGAGGAGAAGTCGTGGACCTCGCGCCGCCAGGTGGCGCCGTCGGCCACCTCGCCGGTGAGGAGGTTGGTCCACCGGCCCGCGGGCAGGTAGTACTCGACGTCGCCCTCGGCGGAGAAGACCGGCGCGACGAGCAGGTCCGGGCCGAGGAGGTACTGCCGGTCGAGGTGGTCGCACGCAGGGTCGCCGGGGAAGGCGAGCTGCATCGGGCGCATGACCGGCAGACCGCGCTCGTGAGCCGCGCGGCCCGCCTCGTAGAGGTAGGGCATGAGCTCGGCCTTGAGCCGGGCGAAGCGACGGGTGACCTCGACGGCGCTCTGGCCCGGCTCCTCCTCACCGGTGTCGAAAAGCCACGGCACCCGGTAGCTCTGGGAACCGTGCAGCCGCGAGTGGGAGGAGAGCAGGCCGAAGGCCACCCACCGCTTGAACACGGCCGGGTCGGGGCTGCCCTCGAAGCCGCCGATGTCGTGGCTCCAGAACCCGAAGCCGGACATCGACATCGACAGCCCGCCGCGCAGCGACTCGGCCATCGACGGGAAGGAGGAGGAGTTGTCCCCGCCCCAGTGCACCGGCATCCGCTGCCCGCCGGTGGTGGCGGATCGGGCGAAGAGCACGGCCTGGCCGTGTCCGCGCTCCTCCTCGATGACGGAGAAGACGGCCTCGTTGTACAGCTGGGTGTACCAGTTGTGCATGAGGTAGGGGTCCGAGCCGTCGTGCCACACGACGTCCACGGGGATGCGCTCGCCGAAGTCGGTCTTGATCGCGTCGATGCCCTGGCGCAGGAGGGTGCGGATCTTCTCCTGGAACCAGGCGGTGGCCGCCGGGTTGGTGAAGTCGACCAGGCCCATGCCGGCCTGCCACATGTCCCACTGCCAGATGCTGCCGTCGGGCCGCTTGACGAGGTAGCCGGCCGCGGCCGCCTCGTCGAAGGTGCGGGTCCGCTGGGCGATGTAGGGGTTGACCCAGGCGCTGGTGCGCAGCCCGCGCTCGTGGAGGCGGGCGAGCATGCCCTCGGGGTCGGGGAAGGTGCGCGCGTCCCACTCGAAGCTCGTCCAGTCGAACTCGCGCATCCAGAAGCAGTCGAAGTGGAAGACGCTGAGCGGGATCTCGCGCTGCGCCATCCCGTCGATGAAGTGGTTGACGGTGGCCTCGTCGTAGTCGGTGGTGAACGACGTCGAGAGCCACAGCCCGTAGGACCACGCCGGCACCTGGGCCGGGCGCCCGGTGAGCCGGGTGTAGCGCTCGAGCACCTCAGCGGGCGTGGGCCCGTAGATGACGAGGTACTCCAGGTGCTCACCGGGCACGGAGAACTGGACCTGCTCGACGGCCTCGCTGCCCACCTCGAAGGACACGTGCTCGGGGTGGTTGACGAGCACGCCGTAGCCGCGGTTGGTGAGGTAGAACGGCACGTTCTTGTAGGCGAGCTCGGAGGACGTGCCGCCGTCGGCGTTCCACACGTCCACCGTCTGCCCGTTCTTGACGAACGGCCCGAACCGCTCGCCGAGCCCGTAGACGAGCTCGCCGACGTCGAGGGAGAGCTGGGTGTGCACGTACGTCGACGCCGGGGCCAGGCCGGTCGTCGTCACGCCGGCGACGCCGGTCGGCTCGGCGGGCACCGGCGCGCCCTCGGCGAGCCGGACGTACCCCACGGACTTGTGGCCGGAGCGGGTGAGCACCCGCTCCGCGTCCGCGAAGCTGAGGTCCCACGGCGCACCGCGGCGGATGCGCGCCTGGAGCGGGCCGGCGTCGAGCACGCCGCCGTCGTCGTCAACCTCCGCCCGGCCGTGGCCGGTCTGCGCCCCGACGAGGTCGAAGCCGTGCCGGTCGAGCGCTCCCTTGTGGTGCTCGACCCGGACGCGCACCACGCCCTCGAGGGGGCTGGAGAGCGTCACGGTGAGCAGCGCCCGGTTGAGCGTGTCGCCGCGGCCGGTGATGACCTTGGTGGGGGCGTGGACGACGAGCTCGTCGCCGTCGGGGGAGTGGTGGGCGGTGACGTCGTAGGCCTCGGCAGCGTACTGCGCATCGACGCCTGGCCGGTTGTGCCAGAACCCGTCGGTGAACTTCATTACTTGACTGCTCCTGCGGTGATGCCCCGGGTGAGGGTGCGTTGGAAGATGAGGAAGAAGATGAGGGTGGGGATGAGGCCGAGCAGCGCCGAGGCACTCGTCGTCGTCACGTCCATGAGCCGGTCACCCTGGAGCGCGGTGATCGCCACCGGGACCGTCTGGTTGGCGTTGGAGACGAGGAACGTCAGCGGGATGAGGAACTCGTTCCACGTCCAGATGAAGAAGAAGATGAGCAGGACCGAGAGCGTGGGCCGGGAGATCGGGTAGACCACCCGCCACAGGACCCGCCACCGGCCGGCGCCGTCGAGCGAGGCGGCCTCGAGCAGCTCCTTGGGGAAGGTGCTGTAGACGGAGGCGAGCAGGTAGGTGCCGAAGGCGCTCTGGATGACGGTGAAGATGATGATGACGGCCCACACGTTGTCGTAGAGGCCGGCCTCCCGGAACATGAAGTACAGCGGGTAGAGCAGCACCTCCTGCGGCAGCATGTTCGCGAGCAGGATGAGGATGACGATCCACATCCGCCCCTTGATCCGCCCGATGCCCAGGGCGAAGGCGTTGAACATCGACAGCAGCACCGCGAGCACGGCGACGGTGCCGGAGATGAAGAAGCTGTTCCACACCTTCTGCGGGAAGTTCACCCGCTCCCAGAACGCGGAGATCCCGTCGGTGTAGATCTCGGCGGGCAGGGCCAGCGGTCCGCTCGTCGCGTAGTCCGTCGGCGACTTGAAGGAGTTGATGACGATGAGGATGAACGGGAAGGCGATGAACAGGCCGATGAGGACGGCGACGGCGAGCACCGCCCAGTCCCCGGCCGTGCGCGTGGTACCCGGTCCGCGTCCGGCCGGCGTGCGGCGGCGGCGCTCGGGCTTCGTGGGAGCGTGGACGTCGGCGGCGGCCATCAGCGTCCCTCCTCTCGGCGCTCGAGGCGCGACTGCACGGTGACGAAGACGACGGACACGACGGCGACGACGGCGGTGAGCGCCGTGGCGATGGTCGCGCCGTAGCCCACCTGCTGCGCCTGGAAGAACTGGCTGTAGGCGTAGTACGACGGGACGATGGTCGAGGTGCCGGGGCCGCCGCCGGTGAGGGCGTAGACCGGGCCGAACACCTTGAGCGCGGCGATGGTGCAGGTGAGGACGACGACGAAGATCTCGGGGCGGATCATGCCGACGGTGATGGCGCGGAAACGCTGGAACCAGCCCGCGCCGTCGAGCTCGGCGGCCTCGTAGAGCTCGGGGTCCACCCGCTGGAGCGCCGCCATGAAGATGACGATGGGGTAGCCGATCTGCACCCACACGAGGACGACCATGAGACTCGGCATCGCGGTGTCCGGGCTGCCCAGCCAGTTGTGCGCGAGGGAGCCCAGCCCGATGCTCTCGAGGATGGTGTTGAGCGCGCCGTCCTGTGGGCGCAGGATCCAGCCGATGACGATGGCGGCGATGACCGTGGGCAGGATCTGGGGCAGGTAGTAGGTGGCGCGCAGGAAGCTCGCGATCCGGCCGCCGAACTTCTTGCCGATGAGGTCGAAGAGCATGGCGGCGAGCACGAGGCCGAGCAGCGTCGGCACGATGACCATCGCCGCGATCATCGCCAGGGAGTTCTGGAAGGAGGTCCAGAAGGTCGCGTCGGCGAACAGCCGCTCCCAGTTCTCCAGCCCGATCCACTCCGGGGGCCGGATGCCCCGGTAGGACGTGAAGGTGAGGTAGATGTTCCAGACCAGCGGGACGATGATGACGATCGTCAGCAGCGTGAGGCCCGGCACGAGGTAGAGCCAGTACGTACGCCTGTTGGTCTTGGGGATGAGCGGGCCGCCGGGACGCGCCTTGCGCGCGACGGGCGGGACTGCACTCGCCATGAGGGGCTCCTTTCCTGGACGACGAGGTCGGTGGCCGGGTGCCGCCGGAGGGCGGCACCCGGCCGCTCGGTCAGCCGACGATGTCCGCGATGCCGGCCTGGTACTGCTGGCCGAGCTGCTCCTGGACCTCGGCCGGCGACTTCGTGCCGTTGAGGAGCTCCTGGAGGCCCGCGTTGAGCTCGTCGTAGAAGGTGGGCGTCGGCCAGTCGGGGTAGAAGGCGATGCCGTCACGCTCGTTGAGCGTGTTGAAGTTGGCGATGAGCTCGGCGCTGCCCTCGTCCTCGATGTCGGCCGGGTCGGCCGCGACGGGCACGCCGCCGCTGTTGCCCATGAGCGCCTGGATCTCCGGGCGCATGGTGATGTCGATGAACTGCTCGGCGAGCTCGGCGTTCTGCGCGCGCTCGGGGATCACCCACATGTTGCCGGCGGAGCCGGGGGACATGCCCTCACCGGGGAAGAGGAAGCTGCCCCACTCGAAGTCGATCTCGGTGTTGAAGCGTCCGTGCCACCAGCTGCCGGAGAAGAAGATCGGGTTGGTGCCGTTGATGAAGGCGACGCCGGCGTCCTCGGCCGCGAGGCCGGTCGCGTCGGTGGAGATGTAGCCCTTGTCGGTCCAGTCGGCGATCGTCTCGGTGGCGAAGGTGACCTCCGGGCCCTGCCAGTCGACGTCGCTCGTGTAGAGCTGGTAGGAGTCGACCCACTCGCGGTCGGCCCCGGTGAGGGCGAGCTGGTACCAGAGCTGGCCGAGCGGGTACTCGGCGGCGGCCTCGGCCAGCGGCGTCACGCCCTGGTCGGCGAACGTCTGGAGGACCTGCTCGAACTCCTCCAGCGTGGTGGGCACCTCGACGCCGGCCTCGGCGAACATGTCCTTGTTGTAGTAGACCTGGACGAACTCGCCGTAGGTGGGCACGCCGTACCAGCTGCCCGAGCCCATGATGCCGCGCTCGTCGTAGCGGGCGGTGGTCTGCAGGGCCGGGGCGAGCATGTCGTCCCACCCGTACTCGGCGACGGCGTCGTCCAGCGGCCGCAGGAGGCCCTGGCTGGAGAGCAGGCCGGCCGTGGCGTTGCCCTTGTTGTACTCCAGGACGTCGGGCGCCTGGTCGGAGTTGAGCACCTGGCTGGCGGTCTGGCGGATCTGCTCGAAGCTGCGCTCCTCGAACTCCACGGTCGCGCCGGTCTCCTCCTCGAAGACGCGCATCGCCTCCTCCCAGGCGACGCCCATGGCGCTGTCCGGGTTCTCGAAGTGCCAGACGCGCAGGACATCGTCGCTGCCACCGTCCCCGGCGGCGCCGTCCTCGCCGTCGGAGCCGCCGCACGCGCTGAGGAGCAGTGCGGCCGACAGGGCTGTGGCGGCTGTGACTGTGAGCTTCTTGGACTTCATCGTTCCTGCCTCTCTCCTGGCCGCGGGGCGCGGCCGTCCGGTGCCGTCGAGAGCCTGGCGAAGCGCTTCGACGACGGGTGGGTGGTGCTATGGTTGCGGATTCGGTTGTGTACTAGCGCCGGGGCGCGGTGGACCCGCGCTCGACGTAGGTCGGGGGGATGAGCTCCACGCGCGGCCCGGCGTCGCCGGTGATCTGGGCGATGGTGAGCTCGACGGCGCGGGAGCAGCTCTGCTCGGCGATGAGGGGGACGGTGTCGAGCGGAGGGGTGAACGTCGAGGTGTCGAAGGTCGCGGCCGCCGAGATCACCGAGACGTCGCCGGGGACGGAGAGGCCCTGCTCGCGCAGGACGTCCAGGGCCCGCATCTGCACGGTGTCCTCGCCGTGCATGACGAGACCGGTGAGGTCGCGGTCGGGACCGAGGAGCCGGTCCATCGCGGAGCGGACGCTGGCGATGGTGCGCTCGGGCATGGCGAACCGTGCCTGCAGGCCGCGGCGGGCGGCGTGCGCGAGGAAGGCGTCGCGGAAGCGCAGGGTGAAGTTCGAGCCGCGCTCGTAGACCGACTCCGGGTGGCCGAGCAGGCCGACGACCTCGTGGCCGGCGTCGGCGAGTCGGTCGACGGCGAGCTCTGCGGCGGCGCCGAAGTCGAGGTCGACGCAGGCCAGGCCGTCGGTGTCGTCCGGGATCCCGACGAGCGCCGCGGGCACGCCCATCGACCGCACGAGCTCGGCGCGCTCGTCCTGCGCGAGGACGTCCAGGACGATGATCCCGTCGACGATCCGGCTCGTCGTCACCCGCTGGAGGCCGCCGAGCGACTCGTCCTGGGTGAGCAGGAGGACGTCGTAGTCGTAGGCGCGGGCGGCGGTCGCCGTCGCGAGCACGAACGCCATGTGGGCGGGGGTGTAGGTGTCCGGGCGGACCGGTTCGGTGACGGCCAGGATGTAGGTGCGCCGGCCGGCCAGGGCGCGGGCGCCGGCGTTGGGGGTGTAGCCGAGCTCGGCGATCGCGGCCTCGACCCGCTGGCGGGTCTTCTCGCCGATCGGTCGCTTGCCGCTGAGCGCGTAGGAGACGGTGCTGATCGACACCCCGGCGACGCGTGCGACGTCGTTGATGGTGGCAGCCATTGACACTCTCCGGTCTGTGTAGAAGCGCTTCGATGAGATGGCGAGACCATACGCCCGCGCTCGACCAGGCCGCAAGCCCCGTTCGCCGTGTTTCGGCCGGTTCCTTGACCCGGAGGTGACCTGGTTCATAGTCTGGAAGCGTTTCGACGAGCGAAACGCTTCGACGGTGTCGTCGAGCCCGGGCGCAGTGGCCCGGCGGGGGCGCCGCGGAAGGACACGACACACAGGGGGAACGTGCCATGACGTTGTCGGACCAGATGCCCGGGCGCCGCCGGAGACGGCTCGCCGCAGGAGTCGCGGGCTCGCTCGGCGCGCTGCTGCTCGCCGCGGCGGTGCCGCCGGCCGGCGCGGCGGTCGAGGACCCGCCCTTCCGCGACCCGGCCCTGCCGCTGGAGGAGCGGGTCGAGGACCTCGTCTCCCGTCTCACGCTGGAGGAGAAGGTCTCCCTCATGCACCAGTGGCAGCCGGAGATCGAGCGGCTCGGGCTGCCCGCCTTCCGCACCGGCACCGAGGCGCTCCACGGCGTCGCCTGGCTCGGGGAGGCCACGGTGTTCCCGCAGGCGATCGGCCTGGGCAGCACGTGGGACACCGAGCTGCTCGGCCGCGTCGGTGAGGTCGTCGGCACCGAGGCGCGCGGCTTCCACCACCTCGACCCGGACTACCACGGCCTCAACCTGTGGGCGCCCGTCGTCGACCTCCTCCGTGACCCGCGCGCCGGGCGCAACGAGGAGGGCTACTCCGAGGACGCGCTCCACACCGGGCGGATGTCCACCGCGTACGCCTCCGGCATCCAGGGCGACGACGTCACCTACCTGCGGGCGGCGCCGATGCTCAAGCACTTCATCGGCTACAACAACGAGGCCGAGCGCGACCGGACGAACTCCAGCCTCCCGCCGCGCACGCTCCACGAGTACTGGCTCCCGGCGTTCGAGGAGGCGCTGTCCGCCGGTGCCGCGAACGGGATGATGGCGTCCTACAACCTCGTCAACGGGCGGCCGGCGCACCTGTCCCCGCTCATCGAGCACGCCCGCACGTGGAGCGAGGAGGAGCTCCTCGTCGTGTCCGACGCCTACGCGCCGGGCAACGTCGTCGACGCCCAGGGCTACTACGACACGCACCCCGAGAGCCACGCCGCACTCGTCCGCGCCGGCGTCGACAGCTTCACCGACCGCGGGGAGGACCCCTCCTTCACCGTCGGCCACCTCACCGACGCGCTCGCCCAGGGGCTGCTCACCGAGGAGGACCTCGACGACGCGCTGCGGCACATGCTCCCGGTGCGCTTCCGGCTCGGTGACTTCGACCCGCCGGGCCTCAACCCCTACGAGGACATCACCGACGACGTCATCAACGCCCCGGAGCACCAGGAGCTCGCCCACGAGGCGGCGCTCGCCCAGATGGTGCTGCTCGAGAACGACGCCGACCTGCTCCCGCTCGACGACGCCGGGAGCGTCGCCGTCGTCGGCCCGCTGAGCGACACGCTCTACGAGGACTGGTACTCCGGGACCATGCCCTACCGGGTGACGGCACTCGACGGCCTCACCGAGCGCCTCGGCGCGGACAGCGTGACGACGAGCGAGGGCGTGGACTCCGTCGCGCTGCGGGTCGCCGCGACCGGTGCCTACCTCACCGCGCCCAGCGACGCCGACGGCGGGCAGCTCACCGCCGGGCCGGACACGGCCGGGCCGGCCGAGACGATGGCGCTGTTCGACTGGGGGCAGGGCGTGTACGCGCTGCGGACCGAGGCGAACGGCAAGTACCTCTCGCGCGGCTGGGACGACGTCGTGCGCAACGACCAGCACCAGCCCAACGGCTGGGAGGTGCGCGAGACGTTCAACCTCGAGGAGGCGGAGGACGGCAGCGTCATCGTCCGCAACGTGCAGAACCGGCGCTACCTCTCGGTGGGTGCGGACGGCGGCGTCACGGCCGCGGCCGACGCGGCCGGCGCCACGCGCTTCGTCCTCGAGACGCTCACGGAGGGCACCGAGGAGGCCGTCGCCGCCGCGGCGGCGGCCGACACCGCCGTCGTCGTCGTGGGGAACAACCCCTACATCAACGGGCGCGAGACGCAGGACAGGGCCGACCTCGCGCTCTCCCCGGCGCAGCAGGAGCTCGTCGCGGCGGTGACGGAGGCGAACGAGGACGTCGTCGTCGTGCTCATGACGAGCTACCCGGTGACCCTGCCGCAGGACCTGACGACGGTGCTGTGGACCTCGCACGCCGGGCAGGAGACGGGGACCGCGCTGGCCGACGTGCTGCTCGGGGACGTCTCACCCGCGGGACGCCTCACCCAGACGTGGTACCGGACGGTGGACGACCTGCCCGAGAGCATCCTCGAGTACGACATCAGCCAGGCGGGCACCACCTACCAGCACTTCACGGGCGAACCGCTCTACCCGTTCGGGCACGGCCTGACGTACACGCAGTTCGAGTACTCCGACGTGCGAATCCCCGCGCAGGCGGCGGCCGAGGTGGCGCCGGACGGGACGGTCGAGGTGTCCGTGGACGTGACGAACACCGGGGAGCGGGACAGCGACGAGGTGGTCCAGCTGTACACGCGCACGCTCGACGCGCCGGTGGACCAGCCGCTGCAGACGCTGCGGGACTTCGCGCGGGTGCACGTGCCGGCGGGGGAGACCCGCACCGTGACGTTCTCGCTGCCGGTCGCGGATCTCGCGTACTGGGACGTGGAGACGGACGCGGAGGTGGTCGCGCCCGGACGGTACGACGTGCTCGTCGGTCCGTCCTCGCAGGACGTGCGCTCCTCCACCCAGGTGGTCGTGGGCGGTGAGGCCGTGCCGCGGGAGCGTGACCTCACCGACGGGGAGGACGCCGTGGACTTCGACTCCTACGAGGGCGTCGAGGTCGTCGACCGGTCGAGGACCGCAGGGGACAGCGCCGGCGTGGGCGCCGGGGACTGGCTGGCGTTCCATGACGTGCGGTTCTCCCCGGCGCAGGAGCGCTCCTTCGAGGCGTCGGTCGCGCGCGAGGCCGCAGGACCGGGGGCCGTCGAGGTCCGGCTCGGTGCGCCGGACGGGGAGCTGCTGGCCACGCTCGACGTGCCGAGCACGGGCGACCGGTATGCCTACGAGACCGTCTCCGCGCCGCTCGCCGACCTCGAGGCGGGGGTCCACGACCTCTACCTCGTCGCCGCGGACGATGCGCGGCTGGCGACGGTCCGGCTCGTCGAGACGCCGCTCGCGGCCCCCGCGCCCGGTCCGACGACCCCCGGTGAGCCGGGCGACCCGACCGCCGGGCCCACTGACGACCCGACCGCTGCGCCGGCGCCCACCGGCCCGGCCGCCGACCGGCTCCCGACGACCGGCGTCGACGGCGGCCCGCTCCTGGCTGCCCTCGGCCTCCTGGTTGCCGGCGGGCTGACCCTGGCGCTGCGCCGCCGCCTGGGCGGCGGGGCTGCTTGACCGTGTGGGCGGGGGCTCCTGCCATCGCAGGGGCCCCCGCTCGCACCGGGGCCGGGGCGGCCCGCCGCTCTCACCCCGGAGCGGACTGCGCACGCCGTCTGCCGGCCACCTGAACCGGCCCGCGGGCGGACGCACCGCCCCTAGCCTGTGGGCCATGTACGAGGGGACGACGACGTCGGCGGGCGCCACGCCGCTCACGGACGTGCGACAGTCCGGCGTCGTCGGTCTCGTGGTGCGGGTGGCCGTGGGGATCGGCCTGGTGCTGGGCTGGGTGCAGCTGGCGAGCATGCCGGTGTTCGCCTCCGTCGAGGACCTCGTGGCAGACCTCGAACGCGGCGCCGTCACCCGCGTCACGCTGGAGAGACCCACGGTCGACGCCGACGCGAGCGGTCTGTTCGAGGTCGTGTGGGACAGGAGTGGTCGGCCGGGCCGGGCGAGCTACCTGTACGAGTCCACGTCGGTAGGGTCGGGTCCCGTCATCGTCGTCGACGAGGCGGACCGGATCAGGGCGGCGGCGGAGCTCTCGCCGTCGTCCGTCGAGATCGTCGAGGTCGATGCCCTGCGGTCGGAGTCGGGGACGACCTGGCGGCTCCACGGGATCGCGTGGCTCGGGGCGCTCCTCGTCCTCGTCGTCGGGCCGCGGCCTCGGCTGGCCACGACGTGGGCCTGGTTCTGGTTCATGTACCTCCTACCGCCCGCGGCAGTGGCGTTCCTCGTTCTCGAGCCGGTCCCGCTGTGGCGCCGGGACGCCGCCGCACGTACGCCGCTGCTCACCGGAGGATGGGCGCTGCTCCTCGCGCTGGCGTGCGCCGAGGGCTTCGCGGCGACGCCGTTCGGGAAGCTGTTCGCCTAGGGACGCCGGTGGCGCGGTCTGCTGTGGCGCGGAAGTCTGCTGTCGTGCGGAAGTCTGCTGTCGGCACGAAGTCCGCTGTCGCGCGGAAGTCGGCTGTCGCGCGGAAGTCGGCTGTCGCGGGGGGGGGGGGGGGGGGGGGGGGGGGGGAGGAGGAGGAGGAGGAGCTCGGGGAGGGGCGGGTCAGGTGGGGAGGAGCTCGGTGAGGAGGTGCTCGATGCGGCGGCGGATGTCGTCGCGGACCTCGCGGACCTTCTCGATCGGCTGCCCGGCCGGGTCGTCGAGCTCCCAGTCCTCGTAGCGCACGCCGGGGACGAACGGGCAGGCGTCCCCGCAGCCCATGGTGACGACGACGTCGGACGCCTCGACGGCGTCGGCGGTGAGGACCTTCGGCCGCTGTGCGGTGATGTCGATGCCCACCTCCGCCATGGCCTCGACCGCCACCGGGTTGAGCGTCTCGGCAGGTGCAGACCCCGCCGAGCGGACCTCGACTCTGCCGCCGGACAGGGCGGAGAGGAAGCCCGCGGCCATCTGCGAGCGTCCGGCGTTGTGGACGCAGACGAACATGACGCTGGGGCGGGTGGGCACGTGGCCTCCGGGCGCAGGCGCGGGGATCTCGTCCGACGGTCTCACGAGGCCGTCCGTCCGTGGCGCAGCCCGGTGGGGAAGCCGATGAGCTCGGGCTCGGGCGACGACCCGCAGCAACCGTCGGACGGGTCCGCGACCGCGCGCCCGTCGTCGTCGAGCAGGGGCGGAAGGCTGGAGCAGACGCCCGTCTCGGGGAGGTCGAGCAGGACGGCACGCGCCGCGTCGTCGTCTCCGGCGAGGTGCGCCGCGACGGAGCGGACCTGCTCGTAGCCGGTCGCGAGGAGGAAGGTGGGCGCCCGGCCGTAGGACTTCGCCCCGACGACGAAGAAGCCCGGTTCGGCGGGATGGGCGAGGACGTCGGCGCCGTGGGCCGGCACGGTGCCGCACGAGTGGTGCTCGGGGTCGATGAGCGGGGCGAGCCGGGCGGGCGCCTCGACGGCGGGGTCGAGGTCCAGGCGCAGCTCGCGCAGCGGCTCGAGGTGCGGCCGGAAGCCGGTCGCCCCGGCGACGGCGTCGACGACGAGGTCGCGCGGACCGCCCGGGCCGTCGAGCGTGACCGTGAGGGCGCCGTCGCCGGTGGGGGCGAGGCACGTGACCGAGGTCGAGGTGAGGAGGTCGACGTCGCCGGCCGAGACCGCCTGCCGGAGCCGGGTGCCGAGCACGCCGCGCTCAGGGAGCTCGTCAGCCTTCCCGCCGCCGTACGCCCGGGCGGGGGAGGCGCCTCGCACGACCCAGGTGATCCGGGTGCCCGGCGCGGTCCGCGCGAGGTCGACGAGGCTGAGGAGGGTGTTGGCGGCCGAGTGCCCAGCACCCACGACGAGTACCCGGCGGCCCGCCACGCGCTCACGGTCCGCGCCCAGGACGTCGGGCAGCGGGCCGAGCAGGAAGGGGCCGGCCTGGTCCTCGCCCGGGGCGGGCAGCCCGGCGGAGCCGAGCGGGTTGGCGTGGCCCCACGTCCCGGAGGCGTCGAGGACGGCGCGGGCCAGGTGGTCCACCAGTGCGTCGCCGACGACGGTCCGCACGAGGAAGGGCCGGTCCGCGCGCCCGGCGCCGTGCGTCTTGTCCGCGCCGACGCGGCTCACGCCGACCACGCGCGCGCCGGTGACGATCCGGTGGCGCAGTGCGGGCGTTGCCGCCAGCGGCGCGAGGTAGTCCTCGACGAGCTCGGCCCCGGTCGGCAGGCGCGTCGGGCGCGGGGCCTGCCAACCGGTGGGCTCGAGCAGGCGCGCGGCGGCCGCGTCGACGTCGTACTGCCAGGGGGAGAACAGCCGGATGTGGGACCAGTCGCGGACCGAGGCGCCCACCGCGTCCCCTGCCTCGAGCACCAGCGGCTCCAGGCCCTGTTCGAGGAGGTGGGCCGCAGCCGCGAGGCCGACGGGCCCGGCGCCGATGACGACGACGGGCAGGTCGGGGGTGTGCAGGGGGTGTGACACGGGAGCTCCAGGCCTCGGGATCTGTTCCATCGAGCGACGTCGATGCACTACGAGGATGGCGCGATGTATCGATAACTGTCAATACGTGTGCGACGATGGTGGCATGGACGCCCTGCCCCTCGTCGACGTCACCGCGAACGCCGCGTGCTGCAGCCCGCTGGCCCGCACCCCGCTGGCCGCGGAGGACGCCGAGCGGCTCGCCGGCATGTTCAAGGCGGTGGCCGACCCGGCGCGCCTGCGCCTCCTGTCGCTCATCGCGAGTCACGACGGCGGGGAGGCGTGCGTCTGCGACCTCACCGAGCCGCTCGCCCTCTCCCAACCCACGGTCTCGCACCATCTCAAGACCCTCACCGGGGCCGGGCTGATCACTCGCGAGCAGCGCGGCCGGTGGGCGTACTACGCGGTCGTCCCCGCGGCGCTCGACGCGCTCGGCGGCGTCCTCACCACGCGGCACCGGGCGGCGGACGCCAGCTGCTGCTGACCGTCAGCGGACCGGCGCGCGGACCGCGCCGCCGGCGGCGCGGATCGCGTTGTGCAGACCGTCGGGCGGGGCGAGGTCGGTGACGAGCCCGTTGACGTCGTACCAGTCACCGATCGCGTAGCGGCCGACGACCCCGTGCTTGGAGGAGTCGGCGAGAATGTAGGAACGCTCGCTGTTGCGCGCGACGGTCCGCTTGATCTCGACGTCGTCGAAGTCGAAGTCGGTGGCGCCCACGGAGGCGTCGACCCCTCCGCAGCTGAGCAGGGCGACGTCGAAGTGCATCGCCTGGATGAACCTGTGCGTGGCGGTGCCGGACAACGACCACTCACCGCGCCGCAGCCGACCGGGCGCGAGGAGGAGGTCGGCCTCGGGGCCCTTGGCCACCTCGGTCGCGACGAGGAGCGAGTGGCTGACGACGGTGCCCCGGAAGGTGAGGGCCAGGGCGCGGGCGGCGGCGTGCGCCGTCGTCCCGACGTCGATGAACACCGTCTGCCCGTCGGCGACGAGGTCGGCCGCGAGTTCGCCGACGGTGCGCTTCGCCTCGGCATGGATGACCGCGCGCTCCTCGAACGACGGCTCGGAGCCGCGCTGCCGCGTCAGGGTGACCGCCCCGCCGTAGACCCGCCGCAGCAGCCCGTCCTGCTCGAGCTGGATGAGGTCGCGCCGGATCGTCTCGGGCGAGACCCGCAGTGCCCGGGCGAGGTCCATCGTCGAGACGGAGGCGGCGGACTGGAGAGCCTTGGTGATGTGCCGGTGGCGCTGCTGGGCGAGCACGTGTCATGTCCTCCTGGTAAGACGCGAACCCCACAAGAATCCACGCTACTTGATCGGAAGTCCACATGCGCACAGACTCCTCCACATCCGGCTTGTCCGGAATGGCAGCCGGCCAGGACGGCCGCGCTGGAGACAGAAAGGTTGCGCAGTGGCAATTCTTGCTTTGGATCAGGGGACGTCAGGATCGAAGGCGATCGTGGTCGACGAGGACGGGATCCACGCCGTCGTCGAGAACCCGATCCACCCGCAGTACCTCCCCGGCGGGGCTGTGGAGCAGGACCCGATAGAGCTGTACCGCTCGGTCGTCGAGGCGGGCACGGAGGCCGTGGCGAAGGCCGGCAAGCCGATCGAGGGCGTGTCGCTCGCCAACCAGGGCGAGACGATCCTCGCGTGGGATCCCGAGACCGGGGAGCCGCTCACCCAGTGCATCGTGTGGCAGGACCGCCGGTCGGAGGTCGTCGTCGAGCGACTGCGTGAGCACGCCGAGGAGATCCATCAGCGCACCGGGCTGGTCCTCGACTCCTACTTCACCGCACCGAAGATGGTGTGGCTGCGCGAGAACTGCACGCGCGAGGGCGTCGTGACGACGACGGACACGTGGATGCTCCACCGGCTCACCGGCGAGTTCGTCACCGACGTGTCCACCGCCTCGCGCTCCCTCCTGTTCAACGTCGACGACGTCGCGTGGGACCCGCGGCTCATCGAGATCTTCGGCCTGCAGGACGAGCGTCTCCCGCGGGCGGTGGCGTGCGACGAGATCGTCGGGATGACGACGGTGTTCGGCGGGGAGATCCCCGTCGGCGGGCTCATCGTCGACCAGCAGGCCGCCCTGTTCGCCGAGAGGTGCCTCGAGCGTGGACAGGCCAAGTGCACCTACGGCACCGGTGCCTTCATCCTCGTGAACATGGGGGACTCGGCGCCCCGCTTCGACAACGGGCTGACGACGTCGGTCGCGTGGCAGCTGCGCGGCCGCACGACGTACTGCTCGGACGGGCAGGTCTACACCGCCGCGTCCGCCGTCCGCTGGATGCAGGAGATGGGCATCGTCGAGGGCGCGGCGGAGATGGACCAGATCGCCGCACCGGACCCGGGCGGCGTCATCTGCGCCCCGAGCTTCGCGGGCCTCGCCGCGCCGTGGTGGAAGCCCGACGCAGGGGCGTTCATCGCCGGGATGAAGCTCGCCACCGGCAAGCCGGAGATCGTCCGCGCCGTCCTGGACGGGATCGCCTGCCAGATTGCCGAGCTCTCCGACCTCACGCGCGAGGAGCTGGGCGCCCCGCTGACCAGGCTGCGGGTCGACGGCGGCCTGACCAAGAGCGTCACGCTCATGCAGTCGCAGGCGGACATGCTCCAGGCGCCGATCGAGACCTACCCGTCGGCCCACGCCACCGCCCTCGGAACCGCGGCGTGCATGCGCCTCGCGCTGGACCCGGAGCTCGCCGTCGAGGACGGACCCTACGAGTGGGAGGCGGAGGCCAGCTACGAGCCGAGGCGCACCGCAGCCGACGTCACCGTCTACCGCACGGCGTGGCGCAACGCCGTCGACGCCACCCTGGAGATCTGACCCATGAGCATCAACGAAGTCATCGTCGTCGTCATGGCGGTATTCCTCGTCATCGGCGGCATCGACCGCGCGATCGGAAACCGCTTCGGCCTCGGGCAGCAGTTCGAGGAGGGCCTCAACACCTTCGGCCCGCTGGCCCTGTCGATGGTCGGGATGATCTCCCTCGCCCCGATCCTCTCCAAGGTCCTCAACCCGATCGTCGTCCCCCTCTACGAGCTCCTCGGCGCGGACCCGGCGATGTTCGCCGGCACCCTGCTCGCCAACGACATGGGCGGGTACCACCTCGCCGTCGAGATGGCGCAGAGCGAGGAGGCCGGCCTGCTCGCCGGCGCCATCCTCGCCGCCATGCTCGGCTGCACCGTCGTGTTCACCATCCCGGTGGGTCTGGGCATCATCTCCGAGGAGAACCGCCCCTACTTCGCCAACGGCGTGCTCGTCGGTGTCGTCACCATCCCGTTCGGCGTGCTCGTCGGCGGGCTGGTGGCCGGGTACCCCCTCCCGATGATCCTCGCGAACCTCGTCCCGATCGTCCTGGCGGCGGTCCTCATCGCCATCGGGCTGTGGAAGTTCCCGGGGGCCATGACCACCGGGTTCCTCGCGTTCGGCAAGTTCCTCGTCGCGATCATCTCCCTCGCACTGGCCGTCGGCGCCTTCGAGTTCCTCACCGGCTGGCAGGTCATGCCGGTGGGCTGGGAGCTGGCCCCGGTGATGGAGGGCCTGGAGATCGTCGCCCAGATCTGCCTCTTCCTCATGGGCGCGTTCCCGCTCATGTACCTCATCACCAAGGTGGCGGCGAAGCCGCTCGGCGCGTTCGGGCGCATGCTCGGGATGAACGAGGTCGCCTCCGGCGGTCTCATCGTCTCCATGGCCAACGCCATCCCGACGTTCGGGCTCATGTCGAAGATGGACAAGCGCGGGATCTTCATCAACACCGCGTGGGCGGTCTCCGCGATGGCGATCCTCGGGGACCACCTCGGCTTCACCGCCGGCGTGGCGCCGGAGATGATCACCCCGATGATCGTCGGGAAGCTCGCCGCCGCCGTCTCCGCCACCGTCCTCGCCTACGTGATCGCGACCAAGCGGTACCCGGCCCACGAGGCCGCCGCCGAGACGCGAGTCGCGCGGGAGACCGTGGACGCCAACATCGAGTCCGGTGGCAGCGTCACCGCGCCGGACGCCCGAGGGAAGGACGCCTGATGGGCCTCGCGTCGTACGACATCGTCGTGGTCGGAGCCGGCGTCGTCGGGGCCGCGATCGCCCGGGACCTCGCCGGGACCAACCACTCGGTGGCCGTCGTCGACAGCCGCGACGACGTCGGGGAGGGGACGAGCAAGGCCAACACCGCCATCCTCCACACCGGGTACGACGCGACGCCCGGCACCCTCGAGGCGCGGCTCGTGGCGCGCGGCTACCACCTCCTCAAGGAGTACTGCGCCCAGGCCGCGATCGGGGTGCGTTACACGGGGGCCGTGCTCGTCGCGTGGGACGAGGAGCAGGCCGGATCCCTGCCGGGCCTGCAGGCCAAGGCCGCGGCGAACGGCTACCACCAGACCTCCCTCATCTCCGCCGAGGAGGTCTACGCCCAGCTGCCCAGCCTCGGCCCCGGCGTCACCGGTGGGCTCCTCGTCCCCGACGAGGCGGTCATCGACGCCTGGACGGTGCCGCTCGCGTTCGCCACGGAGGCGGTCCAGCGCGGTGCGACGTTCCTGCGGGAGCACCGGGTGACGGGGGTGGAGGTCGGCCCGGAGAGGACGACCGTCCGGACCGACCGGGGCGACCTCAGCGCCCGCTGGGTGGTCAACGCCGCCGGGCTCGGTGGCGACGTCATCGACGCGATGTTCGGCTACGACCGGCTGCGGGTCCACCCGCGCAAGGGCGAGCTGCTCGTCTACGACAAGCTCGCCGCAGGGCTCGTGGACAGGATCGTCCTCGCCGCGCCGTCGAAGGTGGGCAAGGGCGTCCTCATCAGCCCGACCATCTTCGGCAACGTCATGCTCGGCCCGACCGCCGACGACATGGAGGACAAGACCGACACGTCGACGACGGAGCCGGGCTTCGAGTTCCTCCTCGAGAAGGGCCGGCGGATCATGCCGGCGCTGCTCGACGAGGAGGTCACCGCCTCCTACGCGGGCCTGCGGGCGGCGAACAACCAGAGCGACTACCTCATCGACGTCGACGCCGAGCAGCGCTACGTCATCGCCGGGGCGATCCGCTCCACGGGTCTGACCTCGGCACCTGCGGTGGCGGAGTACGTCCGCGAGCTGCTCGCGGACACCGACCTGGACGTGACGCTGCGGGGGGACCTGCCGCTGCCGCCCGTCATGCCGCCGCTCGGTGAGCACCAGCAGCGCCCCCACGCCGACGACGCGCTCATCCGTCACGACGGCGCGTACGGCGAGGTCGTGTGCTTCTGCGAGCGCGTCACCCGCGGGGAGATCCGGGACGCGATGACCTCGACCGTCCCGCCCGGGTCCCTGCAAGGACTGAGGCGGCGGACCCGGGTGATGAACGGACGGTGCCAGGCGTTCTTCTGCGGCGCCGCGGTGAAGAAGCTGTACGAGAGCTACGAGGAGCAGGGCCATGAGTGAGTCGCCGACCGTCCTCACCCCCACGGTCGCCGTCATCGGCGGAGGCCCGGCCGGACTGAGCGCGGCAAAGAGGCTCGCCCGCGCCGTCGACGGCGAGGTGCTCGTGCTCGAGCGGGAGCGCGAGGCCGGGGGGATCCCGCGGCACGCCGACCACCGGGGCTACGGCATCCGCGACCGTCGGCGGTTCATGTCCGGGCCCGCGTATGCGAAGGCGCTCGTGGCGGAGGCCGAGCGAGCGGGCGCGCGCATCGTGACCCGGGCGATGGTCACCGGCTGGGCGGACGAGCGGACGCTCGCAGTGACGACGCCGCACGGGCTGGTCCACGTCCGGCCGGACGTGTTCTGCTTCGCGACCGGCGCACGGGAGCGGCCGCGCGCCGCGCGGCTCATCCCCGGCACCCGGCCGGCGGGGGTGCTCACGACGGGGCAGCTGCAGAACCTCGTGCACGTCAACCACGAGAAGGTGGGGACGCGGGCCGTCGTCGTCGGCGCCGAGCTGGTGAGTTGGTCCGCGGTGATGACGCTCGCCGAGGCCGGTTGCCGCACCGAGGCGCTGGTCACCGAGCAGCCGAAGGGGGAGTCGTACTGGCTGTTTCGCGAGCCGGGCAGGCTGTGGTTCCGTACGCGCGTCGTCACGGGCTCGCGGGTGGTCGCGATCCACGGTCGGCCGCGTGTCACCGGGGTGGAGGTGGAGGACGTCGGCACCGGTAAGCGCCGGGTCATCGCCTGCGACACCGTCGTCTTCACCGGCGACTGGATCGCCGACCACGAGCTGCTCCGGATGGCGGGCGTGGAGATGGACGGGGCGAGCACCGGCCCGGTGGTCGACACCGCAATGCGCACGTCCCGGGACGGGGTGTTCGCCGTCGGGAACGTCAACCACCCCGTCGAGACGGCCGACGTCGTCGCGCTCGAGGGGGAGGCCGTCGCCGAGCGCATCCTCGAGCACCTGCGCGGTGAGCGGCAGCCTGCTGGGACCGTGCGGCTGACCGTCGCGAGCCCCCTGCGCTGGGTCACGCCGGCACGGTACGCACCGGACGGGCCCCCGCCCGCGCGCGGACGCCTCGTGGCGTGGGTCGACCGGTTCGTCGCATGGCCGGTGGTCACGGTCGAGCAGGACGGCCGCGAGGTGGCGCGTCGCCGGCTGTGGTGGCCGGCCGCGCCCGGGCGGGCGTTCCGGATCCCGTCGACCCTCCTGAGGGACGTCGACGCGACCGGCGGGGACGTGCGGATCTCCGTCGGCTGACAGAGACAGGCCGCCGCGCCCGCGGCCACGTCGCCCCGCGTGGACGTGGCGCGGCGGCCTGTCCGCGGGCACCGGTATCGTGACGGGACACCGACACGAAGGAGTAGCCGGCATGGCCGAAGCGACGACGACCGTGCCTCTCGCCGACGGCGGGATGCCGGCCCACCTGTGGCTGCCGCCGTCGGGCCGCGGCCCGGGGCTGCTGCTCCTGCAGGAGATCTTCGGCGTCTCGACCTACATCCGCGACCGCGCTCGCGACCTCGCGGCCCTCGGCTACGTCGTCCTCGCGCCGGAGCTGTACTGGCGCCTGGCGGCGACGGTCGACGAGTCGCGCGACGACGTCCTCGAGCAGGCGATGGCGCTGGTGGCGCAGCTCGACTGGGAGCAGACGGTGGGTGACGCCGTCGCGGCGCTCGACACGCTGCGGGCACGCCCGGAGGTGGAGGGCGGCGTCGGGGTCGTCGGGTTCTGCTTCGGCGGGGGAGTGGCGTTCAACGTCGCCGCGGTGGCCGAGGTCGACGCGCTCGTCGCGTACTACGGCTCCGCGCTGCCGCAGCTGCTGGGGCTGGCCGGGCGGGTGCGGGCGCCGAGCCTGCACCACTTCGGCACGGCGGACGACTACCTCCCGCCGGAGACGGTCGAGGCGATCCGGGCCGCCGTCAGCGGGCCGGAGGTGGAGCTCCACCTGCACGAGGGCGCGGGCCACGCCTTCGACAACCCCTCGCCCGAGTTCGTCCACGAGCGGGCGCGGGCCGAGGCGTGGGAGCAGACGGTGGACTTCCTCGCGCGCCGCCTGCCGGTGCGTTAGGCGAGCGCGAGCACGCAGAGTGGGGTGAGCGCGCCGAGGAGCAGCGGGACGAGCAGGAGGAGTGCGCCGCGGAACTCGGTGGTGACGATGCCGTGCTCCGGGCGCGGCGTGCCGGGGAGCTCGCGGACGGGCCGCGAGGGGCGGGTGGGCGGGGGCTCGGTGGGGGTGTCCTCGACGACGACGACCACACCCTCGTGCTCGCGGTGCACCCGCACCGCGACGACGGTGCCGACGCCGTGGGTGGGGACGGCGTCGTGCGGGCAGGTCGCCATCGTCGTCGTCCGGTAGGGACGTCCGTTGTGCCCTGCGACGAGGAGGCGCCACGTGACGAGGGTGGCGCCGCCCCGCACCTTCCGCGTCTGGCGGTGCTCGACGACGGCGGTGGTCGGGGTGCCGTGCGCGCGCGCCTCCTCGGGTGCCTCCGGGGCGTAGTGGTACAGCGGCGGGACGCCGCGCCGTGGGCGTATGGCCAGGTCGGCGACCGCGACGAGCGCGACGGCGACTCCTGCGGCCACCAGGCCGTTGACCAGACCGGAGAAGGCGGAGAGCACCGTGACCGCCGCGGCGGCGAGCGCCGCCAGACCGAGTGCGAGACCTGGGGTCACGGTGATCGTCGATCGCTCGGTGGTCAGCTGGGGCACGCCGGCCACGATGCCACTCATCGTCCGCGGGATCATCCGGCGGACGGACGATCCTGGGCTGCCCGGGGGGAGGAGGTTCGCGGCGCGGACCGGCTGTCGGCGTGGTCCGCCCGGGGGAGTCGCGTGCGGGTCGTCGGGGCCGTTCGGGTGGGGAACGGCTCATCCCGCGGTCCAGGGTGCCGATAGAAGGGCCGGAGAAGGGTGGCACGAATGGACGGGATCGTCTCGATCTCCCAGCGCATCGCGGGGATCCAGGCACAGCTGACGACGCTCGCGCCGCCGCGGCCCGCAGCCGCGGGTACGGCGGCTGCCTTCGAGGCGCTGTTCACCCGGGCGCTCTCGGAGCTCGCGCCGGCCGGTGTGCTCGACCCGACGGCCCCGGCGTCCGTGCCCGCCGTGCTCGACGCGGACGGGGTACCGGCGGATCTCGCCGTGTACGGCAACGGGAAGGTCCCGATGTCCGCGTTGGCACCGGTCGGCGACACGGGGCACCACCTGTGGGCACCCGCGGCGCAGAAGTTCGAGGACCTGCTCGCCGCGGCTGCTGCCGACGGCGTGACGATCGGGATCAACGACTCCTACCGCACCCACGAGCGTCAGGTGGAGCTCGCCGGTGAGCTGGGCCTGTACCCGCAGGGTGGCCTCGCAGCCGTCCCCGGGACCAGCCGGCACGGGTGGGGGATGGCCGTGGACCTCCGGCTGAACGGTGAGGCGCTGCAGTGGATGCGCGTGAACGGGGAGCGGTTCGGGTTCGTGGAGGACACACCGCGCGAGACCTGGCACTGGGCCTTCTACCCCGACCGCGTGAGGCCCTGACCGCCCGCCCCCAGCACACCCCGCCCGCCCGCACGTGCGGACACCCTCGCGAGAGCGGAGTTCTGCACGAGAGCCGACGTGTGCGCGAGAGCCGACTTCCGCACGACGACGGCGGAAGTCGGCTCTCGCGCGAAAGTCGGCTCTCGCGGGAGGGGGTGGCGTCAGCGGTGGTCGGCTGCGGGCTCGTCAGCCGGGGTGACGGGCTTGCGGACGAGGAAGGAGACCGCGACGGCGACGACGGCCAGGCCCGCGCCCCAGAGGAACGCGTCGTGGATGCCCGCGGCCTGGGCAGCCACCGGGTCCAGGCCCTCGGCCACGCCGTCGGCGGTCCGGGTGGACATCACGGTGATGAACAGGGCCGTGCCGGCACCGCCGGCGAGCTGCTGGAGCGTGTTCATGATCGCGCTGCCGTGGGAGTACAGCGCGGGCTCCACCGACCCGAGGGCCGACGTCATGAGCGGGGTCATGAGGAACCCGAGCCCGATGCTCAGCAGGACGTGCACGAGCACGACGTGCCACGTCTCGCTCCCGGAGCCGAGCAGCGTCATGAGCGCGAGCGCGGTCGCGACGGCGACGGATCCGGGCACGACGAGCGGGCGCGGTCCCACCCGGTCGAACAGGCGCCCGACGAGCGGGGCGATGAGACCCATCGTCAGACCGCCGGGGAGCAGCACGAGACCGGTCTCCAGCGTGCTCAGCCCCATGACGTTCTGCAGGAAGATCGGCAGCAGGATGAGGGTGCCGAACAGCGCGCCCATCGAGATGAGCATCATCCCGACGCCCACGCTGAAGGTCCGCGACCGGAACGGGCGCAGGTCCAGGAGGGCGGCGTCACGCCGCTGCAGCCCGAGCTGGCGCCACACGAAGACGGTGAGCGCTGCCGCGCCGACGACGAGCGGGACGACCGGCGGCACGGCGGCGTGCCCCTCGGTCGACTCCCCGATGCTGCTCAGCCCGTAGATGAGGCCGCCGAACGCGGTGGCGGACAGGAGGATCGACAGCGCGTCGAAAGGTACGGCGCGCGGCGTGGTGATGTTCTTGACGAGCGAGCCGCCGATGACGAGCGCGAGCGCTGCGATCGGGAGCACGGCGAGGAAGATCCACCGCCAGCCGAAGTTGCTGAGGATGAAGCCGGAGAACGTCGGCCCGGTGGCCGGGGCGACGGCGATGACGATGGAGATCAGGCCCATCGTGCGGCCGCGGCGCGAGACCGGCACGAACGTGAGCACGGTCGTGATGAGCAGCGGCAGCATGACCGCGGTCCCGCTCGCCTGCACCACCCGGGCGAGGACGAGCACCGGGAACACCGGCGCGAGCGCCGCGAGCGCGGTCCCGGCCGTGAACGTCCCCATCGCCGCGAGGAACACCGAGCGGGTGGAGAAGCGGGTGAGGATGAGGCCGGTGGTCGGGATGACGACGGCCATGGTGAGCATGAACGCCGTGGTGAGCCACTGGGCGGTGGCCGCGGTGACGGCGAACTCGTCCATGAGGCGTGGGATCGCCACGCTCATCACGGTCTCGTTGAGGATCATGACGAACGAGGCGACGAGCAGCACCCCGATGACGAGCTTGACCTGGGAGGGCACGGGCGCGTCCGCGGCGGGTGCCTCGACCCGGCCGGCGGGTTGCTGCTGGTCGACGGTCATGGGGCCTCCTGCTGGTGGGTCGGACGTGGCCGCGCTGCCCCGCGGTGCGCGGGGGCACCGTCGGGTGCTGCCGCGCGAACCGGCGAGCAGTCTAGGTCTGCGGTCCCGCGTGGGGGCCACACTTTTCTTCCGCCGTGTCGCCACGACCCTGTCCCCAACCCCGGAAGGGCCTCAGATCTTCCGTCATCGGACAGTGCCCCCCGTCACCGACACCGCCGCCCGTCCGGGCGCCCTCCCGGTGCCCACGACGTGACCATTCCTTGACGGGCGCTAGCCCTGCCGTTAACGTCCGAATTCACGGACCCGCCACGGCCAACGACGGCCTGGGTGCGTGAACGGCACGTACGACGCATCGGGGGGTGTGCAGGGTCTGTGGTCGTTCTCGTCCTCGTCGCGCCACGCCTCCCCGTGCCCGGGGAGGGGGTGGTACTCGCACGTCCGCTTGCGACCAGCACGCCGAGCAGATGAGGAACGAAAGACATGCAAAGACGTTCGACAGCGTTGACGGGCCGCCGGGTCCGCCTGTTCACGGGGGGTGCGGCCGGCGCCGCGCTCATCGCCTCCTTGTTCGCCGCCCCACCCTCGCTGGCACAGGTGCCCGCGCAGGTGGAGGGCCTGGAGGTGGAGCAGCAGTACGGGTTCGCCACGCTGAGGTGGGAACCGGTCGACGGGGTGAGCGAGTACCAGATCGAGCGCACCGAGGTCGACGAGAACGACGAGCCGGTCGGGGAGCCGGTGATCACCGGCCTGTGGCGGCCCAACCGGCAGGTCGACCACGAGGTCCCGACCTTCGCCGACGCGAACTTCGACCCGGGCGACAGGTTCCGCTGGCGGGTCGGCATCCCCGGCGAGGGGTTCTCCGAGCCGGTCCACGACACGACCCTGCCGCACTGGGGCGACCCGGACACGCCGGGGGAGGGCCTGCGCACCGGCTGGGAGCTCGAGGCCGCCGCGCGGTTCACCACCGACGTCGAGGAGCAGGCCTACACGGCGCAGATCGACGAGCTGAGCGACCGGGTGCGCGTCGTCGAGATCGGGCAGACGCTCCAGGGGCGCCCGATCAACATGTTCGTCATCGGCTACCCGAGCCCGCCCGAGACGGCGGAGGAGGTCGCCGCTGGGGCGACGGCGCTGGTCAACTGCAACGTCCACGGCAACGAGCCGTCCTCCCGCGAGGCGTGCCTGATCCTCGCGCGCAAGCTCGCGTTCGACGACGACGAGCGCACCATGGACCTGCTGTCCGACGCGACCGTGCTCCTCGTCCCGTCGATCAACGGTGACGGGCGGGCGCTCAACCAGCGCGGCAACGCCACCGGCCAGGACCTCAACCGCGACTTCTCCCTCATCCGGCAGCCCGAGACGTTCGCGTTCACCGCGATGCTGCGCGACTACCAGCCCGACGCCGCGTTCGACGGGCACGAGTACGGCAACAACCAGGCGGGCGACCTGCCGATCCTCTTCCCGCGCCACCTCAACGTCCCTGAGCCGGTCTTCGGGCAGAGCAAGGACCTCGTGGAGAACTGGCTGTACGAGCGGGGCTCGGAGGACGGCTGGTGGTTCTGTCCCTACGGCTGTGAGGGGGGCAGCACGGTGGGCCAGAGCCAGGAGACGATCCTGCGCAACACCCTGGGTCTGAAGAACATCGTCGGCGTGCTGCTCGAGGCGCGCAGCGCCGGCGGGCCTACCCGCCCGGCCGACGGTGGCTCGCAGACCCCCGAGGCCCGCAAGCGCAAGACCTACTCGGCGATCTACACCTTCGAGCAGTTCTTCGACTACTTCGACGCCAACCAGGACGCGATCGAGGAGGCGGGCGAGGAGGGGCGCCGGCTGCAGCGGCTCAACCGCGGGCCGATCGTCTTCCGCGGCGCCTACACGGTGGACCCGTTCCCGGCGCCGCACCCCGGTGAGGCCCCGCCGAACCCGGAGGTCCCCGGCCCGGAGCAGATCCTCGACGCCCCGGTCTGTGGCTACCTCCTCACCGAGGAGCAGTACCACGGCGTGCGGGAGGACAGCCCGCCCGGGTTCCCGACGACGGTCGCCGAGCGGATCGAGGCGCACGGCTGGCGGGTCCAGGAGCGGGCTCGCGGCTACATGGTCCCGCTGACCCAGGACCAGCGCGGCCTCATCCCGCTCCTGCTCGACGGCGACGCCGCTGAGCCGTGGGTCTCGGCCCAGCGGCTCTACGGGCCGGCGAACAACCGTGTGGCGCTGCCCGACAGCGCGTGCGGCAAGACCCGGCTCAACCCGTCGGTCGGCGGCCCGGCCCAGCAGGCCGAGCTCGTCTACACGACGGACTGACCCGCGGGACGGCAGCGCCCCGGACCTCCTCGTGAGGTCCGGGGCACTGCCGCGCTGGCTCAGCCGTGCGCGGTGAGCGCCTCCTCGATCGGGGTGTCGCCGTCGGAGAACTCGATCATCCGGCCGACGGTCGCGGGCTCGGTGAGCGCCGCGGCGACCACCCGGGCGACGTTCGCGCGCGACGTCTCGTGCGCTCCGCCGTCGCCCTTGGTCACGAGGTCGATGCGGCCGGTGGGCTCCTCGAGGGTGAGGGCGCCGGGGGCGACGATCGTCCAGTCGAGGCCGGAGGCGCGCAGGTGGTCGTCGGCGTCCGCCTTGGCCTGGGCGTAGGCGTAGAACGGGTTGTCCTGCGGCACGCCGTGGTCCTGGCCGGCGCCCACGTAGGACACCATGACGAAGCGGCGCACGCCCGCCTGCTTCGCGGCGTCGATGGTGCGGACGGCGGCGTCGCGGTCGACGGCGAAGGTCCGTGCCGCGTTCCCGCCCCCGGCGCCGGCGCTCCACACGACGGCGTCCGCGCCCTGGAGCAGCTCGGCGAGCTCGTCGCGGGAGAGGCGCTCGACGTCGGCGACGACGGCGTCCGCGCCGGTGGCCGCGACGTCGGAGGTGTGGTCGGGGTTGCGGAAGACGCTGGTCACGGTGTCGCCGCGCTCGGTGAGCAGCGGGGCGAGCAGGAGGGCGACCTTGCCGTGGCCGCCGATGATGGTCACGTTCGACATGGGGTTCCTCCGGGTCGGGTGCGGGGGTTCGTTCGACGCTAGGTGGGCCGGGGCGGGAGCGCACCCCGGCGCGACGCCCGGGGGCCGGATGCGGGGACGGGGCCCGGGCGAGGGGTGAATGATGGACGGAGAGGGGGTGCCGCCGGGGTGCCCACGGCGGTGAGGAGTGCCCGTGGCAGCTGAGGTCGTGAGCCGGACAGAGGTCCGGAAGGCGGAGGGCACGCGCACGCTGCTCGTGCTCGGGGGCAGCGGGGACCTCGCCGGGAGGCTGCTCCTGCCGGGGCTCGGCAGGCTGCTCGCGACGGGGATCCACCCCGACCTGCGGCTCGTGGGGGCGGGCGTGGACGACTGGGACGACGAGCAGTGGCGCGCCCGGCTGCGCGAGGTCTTCGTCGCCCAGCCGAGCATCGAGATGGCGCCGTGGGAGCAGTTCGCGCCGCTGGAGGAGGAGCCCGGGAGGGACACGCTCAGGCGGCTGGAGGAGGAGTCCGTCTACCTTCAGGCCGACGTCACCGACCCCCTCGAGCTGCGGCGTCTGCTCAGCCTGTGCGACGGGCCGATCGTCATCTACTTCGCGCTGCCGCCCGCGATCACCGAGCAGGCGTGCCTCGCCCTCCAGGAGATCGGGCTGCCGGAGGGCACGCGGCTCATCATCGAGAAGCCGTTCGGCACCGACCTGGAGTCCGCGCGGCGGCTCAACGAGGTCGTCGCCGGGCTGGTGCCCGAGGACCAGGTCCACCGGGTGGACCACTTCCTCGGCAAGAGCACCGTGCTCAACATCCTCGGGTTCCGCTTCGCCAACCGCATCTTCGAGCCGGTGTGGAACGCGACCCACGTGGAGCGGGTCGACATCGTCTACGACGAGGACCTCGCGCTCGAGGGCCGCGCCCGCTACTACGACCGCTCCGGTGCGCTGCGGGACATGATCCAGAGCCACCTGCTCCAGGTCCTCGCGCTCATCACCATGGACCCGCCGACGACGCTGGGGGAGCGCGACGTGCGCGACCGGATCGCCGAGGTGCTGCGCGCGACGCGGGCTGGGGACCCGGAGATCTACAGCCGCCGCGCCCGCTACGGCGCCGGGCAGGTGGGGGCGCGGGACCTGCCCGCGTACGCGGAGGAGCCGGGCGTGGACCCGGAGCGCGGCACGGAGACGCTCGCCGAGGTGACGTTCTTCATCGACAGCTGGCGGTGGAAGGGCGTGCCGTTCACGCTGCGGTCGGCGAAGGGGGTGTCGCCCACGCGCAAGGAGGCGCTGGTGACGTTCAAGCCCGTGCCGCACCTGCCGCTCGGGCTCACCGGGACCTCCCAGCCGACCCGGCTGCGCATCGGGCTCGGGCCGGAGTGTCTCGACCTCGAGCTCGACGTCAACGGCACCGGCGACCCGTGGAGCCTGGACCGCGTCATCCTCTCGACGAGCTTCGGCGAGGGCGACCTGCCCGCATACGGCGAGGTCCTCGCCGGGGTGCTCGAGGCCGACCCGCTGCT